>JAPDPX010000001.1:0-311734 GCA_034506255.1 candidate division KSB1 bacterium
TGGTTGAGAATGCCATTCGACCGGTGGCATTGGGTCGCAAGAATTATCTCTTTGCCGGCTCGCATGAAGGCGCCAAACGCGCCGCGATGATTTACACCCTGGTGGCCACCGCCAAGCTGCATCAGGTTGAACCCCTGGCTTATCTGCGCGATATTCTCAGCCGCCTGCCCGACCATCCCATCACCCAGATCGCCGCGCTGCTTCCGCAAAACTGGCGCACGCCGACTGCTTGAGATTGGGCCCTGTCCCAGTCGCACGAGGCTTGATGATTTGATATTTCCTGCCACCAGCGTATTCTCCCCCGCTGTCGCTCGTTCGCTGCAATACTGCTCCCTGTCCGGCGAGGGCCTTTCTCGGAAGATCTATCCCGGCCACAGGGCCGTTATCTGAATTGCCATTCGGTTGCCATTTCCGGCTGGTCGCCACAAAAGCGCGCTGGAAAAAGTTCGAAAATACCTCTTGCTGCGGTAAGCTTCAAGATGGGTTCACCGGGTGGATACTTTGATAGAGCGTGCCACCGACCCAAGTGGTCAAAGCGACCACTGAGAGCCACAGTGAGACCAGAAGTATTCGATCGCGAGCAGTCACGTTCGATCCATCGCATTCTTGAACGGCCTAACGGGCAGGCTGTGCGGCGCTGGCGCGCTCAGCGACCTCCACAGCCGAAGCCAAAAACCTTTGAACTTTGCACGATTTGAATTTCGTCCCGGCGCGGCAGCGTCCGCCACCAGCCGCTTGTTAGCACAATTGTGTTTTCACGTGTTTCAGCAAGCCAGCGTTCGACTGAGCTCACGCCGAAGTCGGCAAACAGGACGTTCTGCCGAACTCGACAGGACGTTTCTTTAAGCACTCTCGCCAACTTGCCATCTTCGCACGCCTCGCCCGCCAGGGCAAGTTGGCGAGGGTGCCACCTTCTCTGTCAAAGGTTTGCCCGCGCAGCGGGGAAACCGGAAGACCGCCGAGCCAGCGCCAAGAACTTTTTGGCGGGTCAAAGAGCCGTCAGCAAAACCCGGCGTTTATGATTTCAAATCAACATAAGCTGCTTCACGAATCTCGTTAGCAGCTTGCAAATCGTGTCGTCTCTTATTTCTCTTCGTTAGCACTCGGATATGTTCGTCAGCTCATGAGCCAACTCATCGTCAGCATTTAGACCTCGACAAGCTCGGTCGAGTCGATATGATCGTTAAGCTCATGCACGAATCTTTCTCGCGCGGCCAGGACGGCAGGGGAGGGCGCGAGCAGGACGCGTCGTAGCGCGCTTACGATCTTTAAGATTCATCACGAACTCATTGCCAACCATCTACATCTTATTTTTTTCGCGAGCTAACGCTCCGGTTCAGCGGCCCGCGTAGGCGGGCAAGCCCGCCGGAGCGGGTCCGCTGCAACCGGTTGTTGGACGGCTCTCTTGACCCGGGACGGATAGTGGCATCGTCTTTCAGGACGACCGTGTTTAGTTCTCACCAAGTCGCGTTCTGGTCCTCATCGTTGCAGAATGCCCAACGCTTGCAATTCCCTCACGAGCGTGGTGTTGAAGCGATCGGCTTCCTCGAAGGGGATGTTGTGCGCGGACTCGTCGAACCAGATCAGGCGCTTCAAAGGCGCCTTCAGATGACCGAAATACGTGGATGCGATTTCGCTGTCAGTGTGGCGATCGTATCGACCGAGAAAGAAGAGGACCGGTACATCTAAGGCGGGCACGTCGCGGGCGAGATCGAGCTTGAGCAGCTCGTCGTGCATCGCCTCAAGGGAGACGTTATTAGCGCGAATGAAGCGAGGGATCTCCCACGGCGTGACCAAGCCGCGGAAGATGCCGCAGAATGCCACCCAGAAGCGGTTGGGCTCCTGGTGAAACAGACCACCGTATTCCTTGACGAGTTCCTCGACTGCAAAAGCTTCCTTGGCGCTGTCGAACGGTGGCGCGCCGATCGCTTCAAGTCGGCGAAGCATCTTCTCGTCACCGCGCCTAGCTGCTTCCTTCTTTAAGAAAGTGTACTCGGCGACGTGTGCCTCGCGCATGGACACGATCTGATTGACGCCGACGAATGCAGACACCTTCTCTGGATGCGCGCGGGCGTATAGCATGCCGAGCGCGCTTCCCCACGAGTGCCCGACGAGAACTACCCGATCCCGTCTGAGAGTCCGCATCAGATGATCTACGACCGAATCGAGGTCCGCAAGATGTCGTGCGACCGTTAGCAGGCTGGGGTTAGCCTGGTCGCTGAAGGAACGTCCGGCGCCGCGCTGGTCCCAGTAGACCACGACGAAATGATTTTCTATCTCACTGTTGTAGTAGCGGAATAGCGGACGTTCAGCCCCACCTGGGCCGCCGTGAAGCCAAAGCATTACCGGCGCGCGGCTGTCGGCACCGCGCACATGCAGGTAGAGCTCGGCGCCGTCCACGGAGAGGTATTCGGCGGAGTCGAGGGCGCCAGGCGACGTGACCGCTCCAAGAGATGAGCAGGATACGGCGCAGGCGATGACGACGGCCACGAACCCAACGGACAGGACAAGCGTCCGCCACAACGGTGTTGGAATAATCTGACTAGGCATCGTGATATTCGCCATGTGATCAACGCCGTAAAGTCGTGACTTCATCGCTGCTCAAGGCGAAGCAAGAGCGTCGCGACGAGATCCGTCGGCGTTGCCGACACATCAAAGGGTTCACCCAGACTACCACTACCCCTCTTAAACAAGACCTGGCGTTCTTCCTCGACAGTCCGCCGTTCGAACTCCTGCTCGTCGAGTGCGCGTGCACTTTGACGGCGCTGGATTCGCCGAAGATTCTCGTCAAGCGGAAGGGTCAGCAGAAAACAGCGGATGACGGCGTCAGCGTCGACATCGAGAAGCCTATCGCGCAAGTCGTCGAGCTCCTCGGGCGTTCGCCAGAGGTGGTTGATGACGAAATGGCGGTAGCCATGCCGCCGGCCGTGTGCGACGAGCAACGCGATCGCCGCGTGCAAATAGGCAAGCTCATCGACTGGCGGCGGGTTTGTCGCAACGAGGTGGTCGCCGTCTAGCATCACACACTGGTCGATGCTCTCGGTGAGTGCCTCGGCGAGTGTTGACTTTCCGATGCCGAGCGGTCCATTCAGGATGATGATCATGCGTGATTCGTTCGTCGAGACTGCCAGGCGAAAACAGACGAACCCGATTGCTGGGGTAAAGTCGTCACGCCGCCCAACGGTCGGGTTCAGCCGCGTTGCGGAGCGCAGCGGAGCAACGTCGGCTGCAACCCGGTGTTAGCCGCCCCGTTAGTTTGACCACGATTGTAGCTCGATGATATTGCCTTCTGGGTCGGTGACGTAGCACCAAGTTACTTTTGCACCAGTCGCAACGTGCAAGGTCACAATTTCACCGATTGCGTGGCCACCCGCCTGTAAAACCGCCTTTTGAGCGGCTGCTACATCATCAACCGAAAAGGCAATATGCCCAAAGCCTGGCCGATTCACGGCGGTTTTACCCCGACTTTCAAGAATGTTGTAGTTGAAAATCTCTAGCGTGGGACCGTTATCATCGTAGCCAGGTAATCGCAGATGTACACCGCGCAGATGTGCGCCTGGAATCCCCGTCCCCGCTTCGAGTTTCTCGCCTTGAAAGTCGCGTTCTGGCGGAACGGGAACGCACCCAAAAACTTGCTGGTAGAAGTTGGCAAGCGCCCGCCAATCTTCGGCGATGAGATTTGTGTGAACATATTTCGCAGCAATATTCATCGTAGTGTTTCCTGTAGGTTGCTTGCTATACAAGGTGGCTTCTGAGTGCAACGGAATAGCATGAAGGTTACCGACCGTCGTAATTGCAACGAGGCGGCTAACGTAAAGCTAAGGGGCGCGGCGGCTTTTTGCCGCGTCCCGCTTGAGCGCCATGTTATGCATCATTCGATGACTCCTTTTGTTTGCAATGCTTCTCGCGTCAGCTTCTGGCGCAGGGGCAGGTCCATTTCGTCATGGACTGCCAGGTTCGTGGCAAAAAACCACACATCCTTTGACGTTTCTACGTAGCCTACATACCAGCCGATTTGCGGCTTTACTCTCGCTGCCCAGCCTGTCTTAGCTCGCAACGTGAAAGCCGGGGTTTGCTCTACAAGCATGATTTGTCGTAGCGTTTCGTAAGACGATGTGCTGAATGGGAGAGAGCGCTGATAAACTTTTTTGAGGAATTCCACTTGTTCTATTGCGCTGATTTCAAGTGAACCATCAAGCCAGAATGTTGTTTCCTCAAAAGGCTCGCGTAACTCACCGTAAGCTGACTTGCGTAGGTAATTTCGATACTTCTCCGCGCCGACCCGGCGTGCAAGCTCCTGAAAACACCAGACACAAGAAACCTTAAATGCACTTTCCAGCGTCTGGTCACGATTCCAATCTGGAAAATCGTAAGTACGCCCGTCCCACTTCAGCACGTCGTCTTTTCCCGAAATTGCTCTTTCTTCGAGTGAGATCAGCGTATTCAGTATCTTGAATGTAGATGCTGGCGAGAATCTATGGTTTGCACGGGGATCGTTGTGAATGAATGTCTGCCCGCCGTATAACGACGAAATCACAATAGTCCCGTCAATGCCTCGCTGGGCAAATAGCTTGGCGATTGCTTGGTCTTCAGCTACTGCTTGGCCAGAAAAAAGGAGGACAAAAAAGGTGATGAAGAACTTACACATGTGTTTATGCATAACACCAGCATCAGCGGCAAGAAAACAGAGAGCCAAGTTTGATCGAAGGAGAAGCCATGAATCACCACAAACGAAATTTATGCCACTGTTTTCTTGTCCGCTGGATGCTGGGTTAGCCCCATTTATGCTTGACCTGTGTATGCTTTCACTTCAAAGGGCTTTGCTGATTTCCACATGAATTCAAATTGATCTACAAAATATTCATACCATTTTCCATCACGTGTTGGTAATAAATCAAAAGCCGGTTCATTACCCCACCCAGTGACGTGAGGATAAATTTCGACAATTACTTGCCCAGTTGGACGACGCGCGTCAAAACTGTAGATTGCAAACGACGGCGGGTAAGGTAAAAGACGGACTTCGAATTTGCCCTTATTTGTACTGCCATTTCTTGACTGATATTGATATAAGTAAACTAAATCTTGAAAAGTAGCTTCGAGCTTAAAACGGTAATATTCCACATTAGGATCTTCGCTGCGCAGGTCTGAAATTTTCAACGCATTTGACGTCGGATCAACGACAAGAACACGTACCGTTGCTCCAACTGAAAGTCGCTCACGGATATTACTCAATTGTCTATTAACCGCAGTCGTAAGCGTCACGCCGCACATATCAATATTGTTTGCTGACTGAATATCACTGCTGTCCGGTTTAAAATAGTAAAACAAGCTGTGCCGCGTTGTGGGATTTCTGCTGCGGGGCTAGCTTTCGATCAACGGCCAAGAGCAGAGCCGCAAGCGGCATGCGGACAAAAAAGTTCTCGCGCAGCAGTCGTTGTTGTTGGCTGAATTGCCATTCGGTTGCCATTTCCGGCTGGTCGCCACAAAAGCGCGCGCTGAAAAAAGTTCAAAAATATCTCTTACTGTGGCAAGCTTCAAGATGGGTTCACCGGGTGGATACGAATATGTAACAGCGAGTATTGACACTTGGTTTGATACTTCAGGTATGCCAGCAGCAAATAAGTAATCATCGCAATCCAAATCTGCGTCATGACGGCATTCTCGGAGGTTCCGAAGAAGATTTTGATTTTGAGATGTTGTTTGATCCACTTAAAAAAGACCTCGATCTCCCAGCGGGCCTTGTAAATTTGTGCAATGGTCAATGCCGCCAAATGAAAGATGTTCGTCAAGAACTCGTATACATTGCCGGTTGCAGGATCACGATAGACCACCAAGCGGAGTTCGATCGGGATATCGTCGGCTTTGGTGCCCGTGATGCAAATGACTTGATCTTTGAGAATTCCTTGAGCACGAGCATGGTCGGTTAAGACGGGCAACCGATGATCAGGATTTCGCAGGACACGATAGCTCATGTTGTCTTTAGCGCGCGTGACAAAATACGCTCCTTGTTCATCGATATGGTTGAGCCATTTGTAGTCAATCATGGCGCGATCGAACACCAAAATATCATCGGCTTCGATTTCAAGTGTGCGTGCGACCTTGATTTCATGGGTTTTCCCAGAGGTGATGTGCACAAAATCGGGAATTTGCCCGCGATGATCCAGGCGCGTATGAATCTTAATGGCGCCTTTGGTTTGACGAAACTTGGCCCACGGAAACGTGGCCAGACATAAACTGATCGTTGTGGCGTCAAAAGATTTTAGTGGATTCTTAAAACGAAAGTTGTGTTGCGGGACAAGGTCGCGGCAACGCGACAATATGGCTTCAAACAGGTCTTGATAGATGTGCCAATCGCGCTTGGCATTGGCATCGGCCAATGTCGAGTGGGAAACGCTCTGCAGGCCGAGATGATAAAAATAATTCTCTTTGTTGGCGAAGCTGACTTCGATATCACGCAAAGAAACTTTGCCGGTGACTTGGGCATAGCTCATGAGACCAAACTGTGACCAGCACGTCATTTTGCGCGTCCGATAATCACCTTGATAGCGATCGACGCTCTGTTGGAAAGTGCGGCGAGGCATAAGTTTGAGAAATTGATTATACACCGTGCTGAATTGTTGCATAGCTTGAGCCTCCTGAAGTTTTGAGTTTCGGTTTTGTTGACATCAAAAATACGAAACGTGGCTTTGGGAGCTCAAGCTTTATTTCAAAAGGACGGTGAAAAGTTTAAGTTGGCTTCGTTATCCACAAGAGTGTGGATAAGTCACTCGCGAATCTCAAGGGTAACGTCATTGCCAATTTCAGATTGACCCCGGGAAAAATGGGCGCTTTTTGCCCTTTGGGCTATACGAAATGCGCTCAACCGGACAGCAGTGCGCTCGCTGGTATGATGGCGCTGCAAATTTCCGGAAATCTTGTTGGGCGAAATGTCCTGCGAGGGAAAAACGTATTGCCAATTGAATTCACGGCTCAATCCCGTATACTTTCGATTCAGCGCACAGGGTAAATCAACCGTGCCCAGGCCTTTTTGCAAATCTGCATCGTGCAGCCTTTTGACTTTGGCCAAATGCGCTTGCAGCGGTTGTATCAAAATTTGCGGCAGCGGCACGGGTCGGTCCTTCTCGCCTTTGCCGCGGCGAACCACGATCCGGCCCCGCGCAAAATCGAAATCTTTCACGCGCAATGTCACGCACTCCTCCACGCGCAAGCCGCAGCCGTACATGATCGCCACCATAATCCAGTCTTTGCCGGTAAGATGGCTCATGAGGGCTTTGATTTCCTTTTTGCTCAAACCACCGGCAAGGTCTCCGGTTTTTTCGCCCACGTCATTTCACCGAATGATCCGAGTTCCTGTTTCAAAACATGTTTGTACAAAAACACAATGGCAGAGAGCGCCTGATTCTGCGTGGAAGCCGCCACTCTTTCCTGCACGGCCAGGTGTGTGAGAAATTCTTTCACTTGCGGCGCGCCCATTTCGCGCGGATGGCGGAGACCATGAAACCGAACGGAGCGTTTGATCCCGCCCACATAGGCTTCTTCGGTGCGAGGGCTGAAATGCTTGGCGCGAATCACGGCGCGCACCTGGTCGAACAGCTTGGGCGGGGATGAAGACGAAGGTGGTTGTCCCTCGCGAGGGAGAAGAGGGCCGGTTATGCGTGCACTGCGGCGGTGGTTCTCGGAAGGGGGAGAAGCGATTTTTCCCCCAAGGCAACGGCGGAGTATTCATGGAGGGACTCCTCGTGACTGCCAGCGCCCTGGGTGGTTGCGTGGAGCAGCCGCCCCAATTTCAATTGGCGCAAGTATGCAGATTGGGAAGAATTTTGTCAAGAGGAATTTTTGAAATTGTCATTTTGCAGTGGTTGGTGGGCAGGTCTTGCTTGTTCTTCCAACAGCCGCTCGATTTCCCCGAAATACCGCTCCGCGAGTGACGCGAGTGGGAGTTCCAGAAGCGAGTTTATGCACAGCGTGTCGCCGCCAACTTTTCCCAGAAAGGAAATTGGGACGCGGTGTTGGGCGCAGAGCGCGGCGATTTGGCGGCGTTCCGCCGGGGCATAGGAAATGATGATGAGGGATTGGCTTTCACCGAACAGGGCAAAATCCGGGCGCACGAAACCAGGCAGTGCAATTTGTGCGCCCAGGAATTTGTCTTCATTCATGAGGCAGCATTCGGCCAGGGCCACGGCGAGACCGCCATCGGAGACATCATGCGCGGAATGCACCAGCCGCTGCCGAATCATCTCCAGGCAGGCCTGCTGCAGGGCTTTCTCCCGTTCGAGATTCAGGGTGGGGCAGTCGCCGGTCACCAGACCGTGGATGACTTTGAGGTACTCGCTGCCGCCGATCTCTTCGAAATTCGCACCCAGCAGCGCGATTTCATCGCCGGCCTGCTTGAAATGCGCGGTGGTGGCACAGCTCACGTCGTCCAGCACGCCCAGCATGCCGATCACCGGCGTGGGATAAACTGCGGCGGTGGGACTTTCATTATAAAAGCTGACATTGCCGCCTGTCACCGGGGTTTCCAGGGCACGACAGGCCTCACCGATGCCTGCAATCGCCTCCTGGAACTGCCAGTAGACCTCCGGTTTGTAGGGATTGCCGAAGTTCAAACAGTTGGTGATGGCCACCGGCCGGGCGCCGGTGACAGCCACGTTGCGCGCCGCCTCGGCCACGGCAATGGCCGCGCCGCGGCGGGGATTGAGATAAACATAGCGGCCATTGCCATCCGTTTTTACTGCCAGGCCTTTGCGCGTGCCTTTGAGGCGGAGCACGGCCGCGTCGCCGCCGGGCAGGATGATGGTGTTGCTGCGCACGGTCGAATCATATTGCCGATAGATCCAGCGTTTGCTGGCGATATTCGGCGAAGCCAGCAATTGCAGCAGGCAGCTGCCGAGATCGGGCGGCAGCGGCAGTTTGGCGGCGGAGAAGGCGCGCGTGTTTTCCAAATAAGCCGGAGGTTTGGCTTCGCGAATATACACCGGCGCGCCGCCGCCGAGCACCAGGCTGGCGGCGGGTATAACCGCGACTTCCCGGCCGTGGTGGCGCACACGCAGCATTTTGTCGGTCGTCACTTTGCCAATGAGGGCCGCGTGCAAATCCCACTTGCGGCAAATTTCCGCAATGGCCTCCTCCCTGCCGGGCCGCGCCACCACCAGCATGCGCTCCTGGGATTCCGACAGCATGATTTCATAGGGCGTCATGCCGGTTTCGCGCAGGGGCACGTTTTCCAAATCGATTACCATGCCGTGCCCGCCGCGCGCCGACATTTCGGAGGTGGAGCAGGTGAGGCCGGCGGCGCCCATGTCCTGAATGCCGATGATCAAGTCGGCGCGGATCATTTCAAGCGTGGCTTCGAGCAGGAGTTTCTCGGTGAAGGGATCGCCAACCTGCACCTGCGGCCGTTTGCTGGCGCTGTGTTCGGAGATTTCCTCGCTGGCGAAGGTGGCGCCGTGAATGCCGTCGCGGCCGGTGGCGGAGCCGATCAGGATGACGCTGTTGCCCGCGCCGCTGGCCGCGGCGCGCGCCATGCGATCATGCGATACCAGGCCGACAGCCATGGCATTCACCAGGGGATTGTCACGATAGCAATCTTCGAAATAAACCTCGCCGGCGACGGTGGGCACGCCGAAGCAGTTGCCGTAATCGCCAATGCCCTTGACCACGCCCCTGACCAGGTGGCGCACGCGGCGGTCGCTGAGACTGCCGAAGCGCAACGAGTTGAGTGCGGCAATCGGGCGGGCGCCCATGGTGAAGATGTCGCGCAGAATGCCGCCCACGCCGGTGGCGGCGCCCTGATACGGTTCGACCGCGGAGGGGTGATTGTGGCTTTCAATTTTGAAGACCACGGCCAGACCGTTGCCGATGTCCACCGCGCCGGCGTTTTCTTCACCGGCTTTCACCAGCAAATCTTTGCCCTCGCGCGGCAGGGTTTTGAGCTGGGCAATGGAGTTCTTGTAGCTGCAATGTTCCGACCACATCACCGCGAAGATGCCCAGCTCGGTGAAGGTCGGCACGCGGCCAAGGATTTGCAGGATGCGATGGTATTCTTCCTCGCTCAGGCCGTGTTGCAGAGCGAGCGCGAGCGTAACTTGTGGTTCCGTCATGGTGCGGTGTGAATTCTGGTCTCGACAGTTTTTTCAAAATGCATGTAGCTGGAATAAGTCGGTTTGATGGTCAAACGGAGGGTGAATTTGCCGGCGGCTACCGGTGCCAGCGGCGACTGCTTGGGCGGCAGCAACGCGGGATCGACCGGTTGCCAGGCGCCGCTGAAGGTTTCGCGATTGGCGCCGGCAAAACGCAGGGTGTTGGTCATCGGCTGGACCAATGCGGTGCCTTCGGCATCGCGAATCTCGAGGGTGACGAAGCTCGGTTCGGTCAGGAAATAGCTGACTTCGAGCAGCCGCTGATTGGTGAGGCGGGCGTTGAAGTCGCGCACATCGGTGCCGATCCAGTAATATTGCACGGCTTCGCGTTCGGCGATGATGACCTGGCCGAAGCGTTTGTAAATGGCGAGGCCGCGCGGCTCGTGAAATTCCCTGGCGCCGCTGCCGCGCCGGCCGAAGCGGGTGAGGTAGTTGAGATGGCGGTCGAACTTGTGCAGACAGTGATTGGCGGTGTCGGTGACGTAGAGGTTGCTGTAGTAATCGAGGGCGGCATAAGCCAGGCGGGCGTTGGTGATGCCCAGGCCTGCCATGGTGCGCGAGGCGAGCAGTTGTCCGTCGGGAGAAAATTTCTGCAGCCGCTGCTGCTCCTGGTCGATGACGATGACAAAAGCGTCTTTGTAATAAGACCAGGGCTCGCTGGCGTCGGTGGCGGCCACGGCCGTGGGGGCCTGCAGCCCGCCATTGGCGCCCCAACTGTGCAGCAGTTGATCGTCGCGATAGACCGCGATGCGATTGTTGCCGGTATCGGCGACATAAACAGTTTTGTCGGGGGAAATGGCCACGTCACGCGGGGACCGCAGGCCGGTGAGAGCGCGAATGTAGCGCAGCTCGCGGCCGGGATTGTGAAAATGCACCACGCGATGGTTGCCGGTGTCCGCCACGTAGACTTCGCCGCTGCGGTGGGCGGCTATGCCATGCGGCTGCCGCAGGCGGCGCTCGCCGGTTTCATTCATGCCATAAAAAGCGATCGCGCTGCGCGAGGTGTTGAAGATGATCATGTTGTAACCGGCATTCACGCCGTAAACCGTCAACTCATCGTCATCCTCCGTGCGTTTGGGATCCTCCCAACTGTCCAGCCGGGTGGCAGCCACCCCCTGGGGATTATCGACCTTCACACTGTTCTTGGTGTACAGTTTGAGATGGGTGGCGGTGGCCTTTTGCACCCAAATGTGCAGGAAGGGCGGAAAGACCAGGGTGGTGGGATCATCTTTGCCGCCGGGCATTGGAAAAACTGTGGCGTGCGCGAGCAGCAGGGCTGCAAGGAAAAAGCTCATGAAGGGTCGCGTGTCGGAATGGATTGCCCACCGCAAAGGTGCGGCTGAGGTTTCAGATTCTCAAAATTGCTTGATCGCAAAGTAAAGCTGTGAGCCGCGCAGGACGTTGTTCTTGTCATATTGCCGGGAAGCCTCTGCAGCGCGGCCTGCCTCTGCAATCGCCGGGGCCTGCGACATGACGGGGTGGTGGCAGCTCCGTCCCCCTTTTGATCTGCCACGGCTTGGCCGTGGCATTCCTGCGAGAGCCTCCGCAGGATCGCAGGATAAAGCCACGGTCAAACCGTGGCGGAACGGCTATTTTTTGCGAAATCCCTGCGTGTTTTGCTTTTTGAATTTTATCGCATCGAAAAAGTTGGCACCTGAATTTTGCACCCAGATTGATCCCCTCCGTGAAAAACCCCGATTTGATCGCGATACCCAGCCACTTTTCAGTGAAGCTGTTTTTTGCATTTCCCCAAACTTCGTCAGGAGTGGCCTGCCTGGCTCTCCTCAAAAAAACCGCGCCAGATCATGAGAAAGAAATTCTACAGGCCACGCCTGACGGAGTTTTGTGAACACGCCATTTCTTCCGGACGACAACAAGGCGACAAGCAAAATTCAGATAATAGCAAGGCAGAGATTCAACCCTCGATGTCAAGAGCAAACCCCAACGATCCGCCCACGAAAGCAGAAATCCCACGGCAAAAGCCATTTCGTGGCAGTCCGTTTTCGTGGAAGAAAAGCTGTGACGCCTGCGGCAAAGGAACGAATTTCGAAGTCAGGATTGCTCGACATTTTCATCCCGATGGGTGTCCATACGGGCATGGCAAATGACCCCGGCTCCGCCGCACGTGATGGTTGCAACCGGGTTGCAGCACCTGCCGTGCGCGGAAAGAAGCAGCTCATTCTTCGTCAGCGGGCATTTCTTGCCGGGCGCTCTCCGTGTGAAAATAATCCCAAATGCGCTGTGCCAGGGCGGGGGTGATGCCGCTGACCAGCAGGAGTTCGTCGACCGAGGCCTGGCGCACGCCTGCGAGCGAGCCGTAAAATTTCAGCAGAGCCTTGCGCCGCGCCGGGCCAACGCCGGGAATCTTCGACAGCTCGGAGGCCGTGGTGCGCTTGCGCCGCAGGCTGCGGTGAAACGTGACACCGAAGCGGTGTGCTTCATCGCGGAGTTGCTGCAGCAGCTTCAGCCCGGAGGAGGTGCGCGGAATGTTTTGCGCCTCGGCAGCGCCGGGCACGAACACTTCATCCAGACGCTTGGCGAGCGCGGCAATCGGCAGGTTGAGCTCGAGCCGCTGCAGCACGGCGAGCGCGGCATTGAGCTGGCCTTTGCCGCCATCGACGAGGATGAGATCGGGCAGGGGCAGCTTCTTCGCCAGCGTGCCGGCATAGCGGCGTTCAATCGCTTCGGCCATCATGGCGAAATCATCGGGGGTCTGCGTGCCACGGATTTTGAATTTGCGGTAATCCGATTTTTTCGGCCGGCCGTCTTCAAAGGTGACCATGGCCGCCACCGGATCCGTGCCCTGGAGGTTGGAGATGTCGAAACACTCGATGCGGCGCGGCGGTTGCGCCAGCCGCAAATCGCGCTGCAGCGCCACCACGCTGTGCGGCAGTTTGAGCCTGGCCTTCATCTTCTGCAGCTTCAATTCCTGCAGCAGCAGATGGGCATTTTTGCCGCACATTTCCACCAGTTTGGCCTTTTCGCCCAGCCGCGGTGTGACCAGGCGCACCGGGCCTTGGCGCTGCAGCTCCAGCCAGGCGCGCACCTCCTCGCTTTCCGGAATTTCGACCGGCAGAATGATCTCCTCGGGGATGAAATCAGCTTTGAGATAATACTGCTTGGTGAAGGCAGCCACGACGTTTTCATACGGCTCCTGAAACACGCCGTTGAGATAGTAGTGCTGCCGGCCGATGATTTTGCCCTCGCGCACTTTGAACACGGCGCCGGCGGCATCCTCATCCTCCAGCGCCACCGCCACGATGTCCCGGTCTGTGAGATCAGCGGTGACGACTTTCTGGCGGTATTGGAATTCTTCGATGAAGCGGATGCGGTCGCGCAGTTTGGCGGCCTGCTCGTACAGCCGTTTTTCCGCCAGCGCCAGCATTTTTTCCTGCATCTCCTTCACCACCAGCCGGTCGCGACCGTTGATGAAGTTGACGACCTGCTGCACCACCTGGCCGTACTCGGCGGCGGAAACCAGGCCCTCGCAGGGGCCGTCGCATTTTTTGATGTAGTAATCCAGGCAAAGCTTGTATTTCTTTTTCGCGATGACTTCCGGGGTGAAATGATAGTTGCAGCTCCGGATCGGGAAGATGCGTTTGATCGTGCGCAGCAGCGCTTTCATTTGCCCGACGTCGGTGTAGGGGCCGAAATATTGCGAGCCATCCTTGACGAGCGTGCGCGTCGGGAAAATGCGCGGAAACAGTTCATTGGTGACGCGGATGTAGGGGAAGCTTTTGTCGTCGCGCAGATTGACGTTGTAGCGCGGGCGGTATTCCTTGATGAGATTCATCTCGAGAATCAGCGCTTCCATTTCGGAATCGGTGACGATGATCTCGAGGTCGGCGATGCGGCTGCGCAGCCGGGCGGTTTTGACATCCAGCGGCCGGCTCTCTTGAAAGTAGGAGCGCACGCGGTGACGCAGCACTTTGGCCTTGCCCACATAGATGATCTTGCCGGCGCGGTCTTTGAATTGATAGACGCCGGGTTTCAGGGGAAGATTGTCGAGCTTGTTTTGCAGCGTACCGGACATGTGTCTTGCACAGGAAAGCAATCAAAAATACATGAAGCCGGCGATCACCAGGGCGGCGAACACCAGCGGCCAGAGGAACGGCAGCGTGGACCTGGTGATCTCCACGGCCTCCACCCGGGTGAAACTGGCGATCCAAAAGTTGTGGCTGTTGGTGGGATCGCACACGGCCTGCAGCGCACCCACCGCCAGCAGCATGGCCATGATCTGTTCGGTGGAGAGGGCGCCGGCGGCCAGCAGGATGGCGGCAAAGCCGCTGCCCAGACCCCAGATGTTCAAGGGCCCGCGGTAGAGGGTGAGCGGGGCCAGCAGGCCAAAGATCAACACAAAGGCCGGCCGCGGCATTCCGCCGGCCGGCAGCAGGGGAGCCAGCAGGGTGTGGAACGCGCCGGCGATGTTTTCGTGTTTCACCGTGGCCAGCAGCATGCCGATGCCGGTGATCAGGAAGAGCGCCGGGCCGGTGCTTTCGAAACACTCGAGGATCGACTTGGTAAGAAGCTGCACCGCTTCGCGGCGAATCGTCAGCAGAATGGCGATCAGCATGCCGGCGAGGAACGCCAGCGTGGCTTCCATTTTGATTCCAAAAATCAAATAGAGCGGCAGCAGCGGCGGCAGAATGGCGGGAAAGATGCGGCGCAGTTTGCCGCGTCGCAGGCTGCGCACCAGCCGGTAGATCGTCCAGGAAAAGAACGGCAGCAGCGCCACGGCCGTGGTCGCGGGGCTGAGCGCCGTGCGGCCGGGTTGTGGCAACAGGCCGGGAATGATCAGCAGATTCGCCAGCAAAACGAGCAACGATGTCAGCGCCAGCTCGCCCTCGAAGCTGGAAGCGATGATCGCAAACAACAGTCCCGCAAGGAAAGCCGGCACGATGGGCCAATCCAGCACCAGAACGAGCAGCAGCGGTACGAGCGGCGTGAACAAGGCCAGTCGTTGCAACGGCGGTTTGACCGGCGCCGCGGCGATGGTGGCGAAACGGTGAAGCCGGCCGGGCCGCAGATGCCACAGGCAGAAGGCCAGACCGAACACGGCAAACAGGGCCACCATCACCAGCGCGAAAGCACGCACCTGGACCGGCGTAACCCCGAGCACGTTGACGTAAAGCTGCCAATTGCGCAGGTTGAGCATGCCGCCCATTGACAAGCCAATGATCATGACAGCCGAGGCGGTCACCGGTGGAATGCCGGCATTGAGCATGATGGGCAGAATGATCGAGCCCGCCACAATCACGGTGCCCAGGTCGCCGAGCACGACGAAAATGGCGGCGGTAATGAACATCAAACTGAGCGCGAGCACCAGCGGCCGGTCACCAATCAGCTCGGCGGTGTAGCGGATCATCAGTTCAACGCCGCCGCGATTTTTGATGAACATCGCGAGCACACCGCCAAAGATGGTGGCGAGCAGAGTGGGGCCGAACGTCAGTGGCCCGTTTTGCAAGACGTGCTCGAGCAGATAGTCCCCGGGCACCCCCGCAGCCAGTGCGAACAGCAGCGCCATCAGTGGCAGGGCGAGCATGGCTGACAGCCGCTTGAGATACATCAACAGCACGCCTCCCGCCAGAATGACAAGCAAAAGCGCTGGGACCAGCACGGGTTCATCCTAAAATGAGGTGTGACGGTCAGAATTGCGGCCCAAAGTAAGGAGGGAGAGCGCGAAAGTCAAACGGATTTTCCGGCGGGCGGACTTGCGCCGGCGGTCGTTGCGCCGCGACCGTGACGTTTCGCGCCGAGGGCGCGCAACGCCGGCGGAATGGTGACGAGCCAGAGAATGAAATAGGGATATTTGTAGCGCGGGTCCCCGACGGTGAGAAGATTCATGGCCAGGCCGAAAAGGCTGAAGAGATAGAGCACGGCAAAGCGCTCCCGCCAGAAGGCGGATTTGCTGGTGAGCACCTGAACCGCCTGGCAGAGCACGAGGGCAAGCAGGAAAAAATAGCAGATGTGATGCACGCATTGCAGCACAAGGAATCCCGCTTTGAAACACAGCGATTCCCCCGCCAGAATTTCATGGAAGCTGCCGGCCTGCAGCATTTTGCCAATGCGATAGAGATTCCAGGCGTGGCTGTGCGTGAGGGCATTGATCGCCCAATCGTCACGCGCAAAAAGGTGGAACAATTTGCGCGGGAGGAGCGCGAGCCATTTCAGGGGATGAGCACGAATCCAGCGCAGGGCTTGCGCCGTCCAGAAATCGCCCTTGGCCACGAAGGTCATGGCACTGTCCGCCGCAAGCTCGCCCGGTTGTCCGGCGGCGAAGACGCGCTTGTTGTAGGCGCCGTTGGCGAGATCGTTGGCGCCCATCAGCAAATTGGCGGGGCCGGTGGTGGAGGTGAAAACGAATTCGCCCACCGCGCGTTCGCCCAGGCCGCCCAAAACCGCCAGCACGGCGAACGCGCTGCCGGCCAGTCCGAGAATGGGTGCGCGCCACTGCCGGCGCCGCAACAAGCCCGGGACCTCGACGGTGAAACAGGCGAGCAGCAAAGCCCAGCCGAACGGGCGCACGCCGATGGCCAGAGCCAATGACACCCCGGCGAGCACCGCCGCCCGCCAACTCCGGTGGAGATAAAGATTGAGACTTGCCAGGCACAGCACGCCAAACAACAGTTCCGTGAGATTGTGCAACACCAGCCCGAGATTGGTGAGGTAGAGAACGTAGAGCACGACCACCAGCCGCGCCCAGTGTTTCCGCTCCAAAATTTTGCGCGCGAGCCGGTAAAGGAGAAAAAGCTGGAGGGCATTGAGCACGAGATTGGCAAACAGAATCGTGGCCGGCGAGTTGTGCAGCGCGAGCAGGCCGATGAGAAAGTTGATGTACACCGGCGCCAGGATGTAATCGCTGAAACGGTGTTGCGGCAGGGGATAGCACCGGCCGGCAGCCAGGCATTCCTGCGCCAGACGATAATGCTCCAGCGAATCATTCTCGAACGGCAGGGGAAAGAAGACGACATAGATCAGTTGCACCGCGAAGTAAAATGCGAGTAGTGCGCAGAGGCCGCGCTGCTGTAGTTTGCCGGAGTTCATCTTGGCTGGCGGGCGGTCATTTTCGTGCCGCGAGAGCGGGTTTGAAATGTCCCGTCCTGGCAGCTTGCGGATCCCGCAATGGTGTGCTTGAAAACGCCACGGGTGCCGGGAAAAGTATGTTCGCCACACTGCCTTTTTGTCGCGAGGGGAGTGCAAAAAGTTTTTTGAAATGCGCAGCCGAGACATCACAAAGTCGCAAGGAAAAATTTTGCAGCCTGATCTCCCGGCGACTGTGCGTTCGTTTTTTGTTTGCCACGCAAATGCCGTGGCGCAGGCTTCCAACCTGCCGGCGGACAGAGGGTCTGTGCCGCGTTATCACGGTACGGGTGTGCAGGCACAGTATCACGAAAATGCCGTCGGCATCAGACTCGCCGGCATTCGGGATTGCCTGTGCCAGCAAAGCAACAAAACAGCAGCACGGTTTGCGCGGAAAAATAAGCCGGTGGCGCCCACTTTTCCAAGCGCAAATTGCCTGCGCCGACAGCGTGGGAAAATCATTCTGCACGCATGCCGCGAAGCTGCGATTGGAGCCGGCAGGAATTCTCCCGCCTCTCAGATTTCCCCTGAAGATGCCGTGGCGCCGGCTGCCAGCTTTGGCGAAGCGATAAAATCAAAAACCAAAAACTCGCAGGGACGCAAAGCTGCGGCGGCTTCGCAAAGAGCTCCTCTCGTCTCGCCACGGTTTGACCGTGGCTTGATCTTGCGATCCTGCGGAGGCTTTCGGCCGGCATGCCACGGCCAGGCCGTGGCAGATCAAATTTGACGGTGAAAAAACGGGTGCATCTGTCGAAATCCTGCCTGGTGGAGAACTCTGCCGCGGAATCGATACTCTCCGCGGGGGCCTCCCTGAAAACATGACATGCCGGTTGTCGCTTGCAATCATCACCGCATTTGCCTCCCGCGCAATGCCGCAGTGACGTGTGGCGGAGTAGCGCAGAAATCTTTTCCACGGGCAGGGAGTGTTGCGCGCCTTCCACACGTTACCGAACCAACCAGATAACTGAGGGATTATCTTCCCGCCAAATTTGGGCTTGCCTTTGGAGGCATTTGTTGCTACCATAGCCGGCGATTTTGCGGCGGAAGAACGCTTCTCGCGAACGCCGCCGGTTTGATTCACCCCGCGTTGCGCCGCCGTGGCGCCGGGCGATGGCAGGGCCGGCAGCAGGGCGGCAGGCATCCCAGCGAAAAGGACCGCACGTGACCCGCGCATTTGCCTATCTCGACAAGAACAATCTTCCCATGATCGGCGTGGAGTGGAGTGAGCCCGGTTCGGGCACCCCCCCCGTGGCCTACAATTTTTCCCGCGCCTGGGATTTGTTCAAACAGATCAAGCTCAAAAACAAAGCCCCCCAGCTCAATTTCCTGCAGGTGATGCTGGAAATCGACGTGTTCCATGTCGAGACCTTCGATGAGGTTTTTCTCACGCTGCAGGAGTTCCGGCCGTTGCAGGATTTGATTCTCAGCGAAGCGCATGCCTTTCAGGTGCCGGTGGCACGGCCGCAAAAAATCATCGGCATCGGCCGCAATTATCGCGAACATGCCCGCGAGCTCAAAAATCCGCTGCCGTCCGAACCCATCTTTTTCTGCAAATCGCCCTCGGCATTGATCGCCCATCAGGAAGCCGTGCGGCTGCCCGCCAAGGTCGGCGCGATTCACCACGAGGCGGAACTGGCGGTGGTGATCGGCAAAGCCGGTTCGAACCTCAGCAGCCGTACGGCGCTGGAGCATGTGGCGGGGTACACGATTTTGAACGACGTCACCGCGCGCGAGCTGCAGCAGAAGGACACCGCCGCGGGCCTGCCCTGGTTTCGCGCCAAGAGTTTCGACACGTTCTGCCCGGTGGGGCCCTATCTCATCCCGCGCGGCTGTGTCGCGGATCCGCAGGCGCTCACCATCAAGCTCACGATCAACGGTGAAATCCGACAAAACGGCACCACGGCGGACATGGTGTTTCCGGTGGCCGAGCTGGTGAGCTATGTCTCGCGCTTTTGCACGCTGCAGCCGGGCGACATCATCGCCACCGGCACGCCCGAGGGCGTGGGGCCGTTGCATCCCGGCGAGGTGATGGTCACCAGCATTTCGGGATTCGGGGAATTGATCAATCCAATCCTCTGAGCCGGCACAACCCGGCGGTGGGGTTTGCCCCGGGGTGATCGGGAAATTGTTTGAAAGAATCGGCGCCTGTTGCCGCCTGCTGCCGGCATCTTGCGCGCTGGTGGCATGATCCGGAAGAGCACCATCGTGGCCGCAAAGATCATGGAGACACTGATTGCCACCGCTGAAAAATCAGCACGCCACCGTGTTGTTCAGCGTCCGGAAAATTTGGTTATGGCCGTAGGACATGACGGGCGGCAAGTTCACTGCCCCCGCCCGGGAAGATGCCGCAAAACTTCGAGAAATGCGCCGGCACTTGTTGTCTTTGGTGGCATGATCGTTCCCTTGCCCTGCTCGCGGCGCCGAACAGGGGAGCAGCGCTTTTTTACTAAAGCAAGGAGACCATCTCATGAAGGAACTCGGCAGAGGTTTGCTGGTGGCGGTGCTGTTGACCGGTTATGCCGTACAAGCCTTTGGTCAGCCCTCGTTTCGCAACAAGCCGGAGATCGTTCCCGGTGAAATCATTGTCAAGTACAAAACCCCGGGGCCGGTTGATGTCAACGCTCTGGCCGCCATCGGTCTGGCACGGGTGAAAACATTTGGCAATCAGCAATTCATGCTGGGCCGCATCACGGCCGGGCGGAATTTGGAGGCCGTGTTGCAGGCATTCCGCGGCCGGCCGGAAGTGGAGTATGCCGAGCCGAATTACAAACTCTACATCTACGGCGCACCGGCCACGCCCCCGGTTTTTCCGAATGACGAGCGCTTCAATGAACTTTATGGCATGCACCAATCCAACGACAACGACATCGACGCGCCCGAGGCCTGGGGCCTGACCACCGGCGATCCCACTCTCATTGTCGGCATCATCGACACCGGCATCGATTATGACCACGAGGATTTGAAGGCCAACATCTGGAACAATCCCGGGGAAAGCGGAACCAAGGCCAACAACCGCATCGATGACGACGGCAACGGCTACATCGATGATTTCCGCGGCTGGAATTTTGTCTTCAACAACAACGATCCCTACGATGACAATGATCACGGCACGCATTGCGCCGGCACGCTGGGCGCGATCGGCAACAACAGCAAGGGCGTGGTCGGCGTCAACTGGCAGGTGAAGCTCATGCCGCTGAAGTTTTTGGGACAGGACGGTTCCGGCACCACGGCGGCGGCGGCGGAAGCCATCATCTATGCAGTGAACAACGGCGCCAGGGTTCTGAGCAACAGTTGGGGCGGAGGGGAGGCCTCGCAGACGCTCGAAGACGCCATCAAGTATGCCAATCAACACGGGGTGATTTTCGTCGCGGCGGCGGGCAATGACGGCCTCAACAATGACGTCACCGCCAATTACCCCTCCAACTACAGCGTGGCCAACGTGGTCGCGGTGGCCAGCTCCGACCGCAATGACAATCTCTCCAGCTTTTCGAATTATGGCCGCGCGACCGTCGATCTGGCCGCGCCCGGCTCCAGCATTCTGAGCTGCCGGCCGTTGAACCGCTATCAACTGCTGAGCGGCACCAGCATGGCCACCCCGCATGTTGCCGGCGTGTGCGCGCTGGTGTGGGCGAAGTATCCCCAGCTCACCGCGCAGCAGGTGATCATCCGCGTGCTGGGTGGGGTTGATCGCAAATCCGCTTTCATCGACCGCATGGTGAGTGGCGGTCGTTTGAACGCGGCCAATGCCCTCTCCACCAATCCTGTGATCGCCCTGACCACGGATTGGCGCAATACCACCAACACCAGCGGGCCTTATCCGGTGGAAACGGGTGTGGTGGATGACGGCAGCGTAGCGCGCGTGCAATTGCTCTACATGCTCAACGGCGGCGCGGCGGACACGCTGAATATGACGCCCACTGGCACGCCGGACATGTACTCCGCCGGCATTCCCGGCCAGCCCCTGAACACCGAGATCAGTTACATGGTGCTCGCGACCGATGATCAGGGCAATCGCACGCTCGGCCCGACCTACAACTTCAAGATCTCGAGCGAGCCGGATCCGGGTGACGGGGGCGGTTGCTGTGGCCAGCAGGCCGTGGCGCTCAACGGCGCCAGTGCCACCACCCGATTCGCGCTGGGCACACCACTGAATATCGCCTTTTTCCTGCTTCCGTTGTGGCTGCTGCGCCGCCGCAAGCGGTGAAAGACAACAGGACTGAATCGACAGGATTGACAGGATTGCTGCAGCGACGATCCCGCTTGCTTTTAGTTCTGTCACTCCTGTCCCATGGCGCATAATTCCCGCCTGTTCAAAATTGCGGACGTGGGAGAAGAGGCTCCTGCATCAGCCCGGCCGTGGCAGCAACACTCCCGGTTTTTCCAGCATGCTCGCAGACCCCGGCACCGCCGGAATTGCAATAGTCCCGAACGGGCACTGAAGCGGGCACGAGTCCGGCTTGTTCGCTGATTCATTCCTGCACGAATGCTCCCGGGCAATCGTCATGTCCGTTTGCCCGGCAGGAGCAGTGAGTTTTATGTTGACCTCTGCCACCGTCGGGCAATCCCGTGTTGCGCGATCCTGCTCCCACCCTCGCTGCCATTCGTTCCGCCCGGCAAATGTTGGGCGATCTCATCCGCGTCACGCCGGTTTGGCAATGGCACAGCCGCTGTTTTGCCAAAGGGACGGAAGTTTTCCTCAAGCTCGAGTTGCTGCAACACACCGGCAGCTTCAAGCCGCGCGGCGCGCTCACCCGCATGTTTGCTCTCACGGCGGAGCAACGGGCGCGGGGTGTGACCGCGGTGAGTGCCGGCAACCATGCGGCCGCGGTGGGCTATGCCGCCGGAGTGCTCCACACCACGGCCAAGGTGGTGATGCCGCAGAATGCGGATCCTGCCCGTGTTGCGCTGTGTCGCTCCTATGGCGCCGAAGTCGTTCTGGTGCAAAATGTGCACGCCGCCTTCACTGTTGCGGCCCAAATCGCGGCGGCGGAGGAACGCGTTCTCATTCATCCGTTTGAAGGTCCGGAGATCGCGTTGGGCACGGCCACGCTCGGTCTCGAACTTTATGAGCAATGTCCCGCGCTGCAGGCGGTGGTTGTGCCGATAGGCGGCGGCGGGCTTTGTGCCGGGGTGGCCGCGGCGATGAAGCAGCTCAATCCGGATTGTCAAATCTTCGGCGTCGAGCCTTACGGCGCGGACACGATGTTCCGCAGCTTTGCCTCCGGCAAGCCCGAGTCCATCGCGGCAGTGACCACCATCGCCGACAGCCTGGGCGCGCCTTATGCCGCACCCTACAGCTTTGCGCTGTGCCGCCGCTTTGTCGATGCGCTTGTCCGGGTCGATGACGAGATGATCTGTGCGGCGCTTTATCTCCTGTTTCGTGAAATGAAACTGGCGGTGGAGCCTGCCGGCGCCGCCGCCACCGCGGCGCTGCTTGGGCCCCTGCGCGAGCAACTGGCCGGCAGGAAGGTCGGTGTGATCGTTTGCGGTGCCAATCTCGCGGCCGCCACTTTTGCCGGGCATCTCCGGCGCGGTGAAGCGGCGAGCGGCCATTGCTTTCCCTGAGGTGTTTTTCCGGCATGCGCATGTGCCGGGCCGGCACGAGGTCGGGAATGCCACGAGATCACACAGGCAGTGGGATGGCGCAGAGTTGGGGGAGACATCTGGCAGCGGGCACGGTCACTCAATCGGGCAACAACCCGTTGCGCATCGCGGGGCAATGGGGAGGGCGGGGGTTTGTGAGCTGGAAGATGAACCTCATTGGAGTGCATTTTCCCCGGGAGAAAGCAGAAGCAGGCAGGCGCGTGCCCCGGGAGGCGCACTGGTGCAAGCCCTGCGGCCGGCGTCTTGCCATTCGTTACCCACACAAATCAACACACAACCCAAAATTTTTACCTGCCCGCTGCCCTCAGGGTCTCACCTCCGTTGACAGCTTGAAGCGCACAATGCGGTTGTTCCCGGTATCGGCCACGTAAAGGGTTTTGTCAAAAAAGGCCACGCCGTGCGGATTGTGGAATTGCTTTTCGCCGGAGCCGGCGGAACCAAACGATTGCCGTTCCGCGCCCTTCGCTGAAAATTTCAACAGCCTGTTTCGCGCGGCGTCGATGACATAGATGTTGCCCTCCGCGTCGACTGTGACATCTTCCGGCTGGGAAAACTTGTCCACGGCAAAGAGATCAAAATTGCCCGCTGCGGGATTCAGCCGCGGCGCATAGCCGAATTCGCCGGCTGTGAGCCATTGCACCTTGAAGGAATTCTGGCCGGTCATGCAAAAAATGAAATCCGGCGAAAAATCCCGCAGGGCCGTGATGCCGCTGGGCTGGGAGACGGACATGATGCCCAAACCATTGGCCTCGAGATTGGCCGCGTCCGGCACGCGCACCTGAAAGTTCTCCGGGAAGATCAGTATTTGATTGTCTTCCTTTTCGTTGCCGGTCGCCGTGACGAGATAGGTGATGACCGCACGCCCCTGCACCGCCTGCAACTGTGCGGCGATGCCGGTGTAGCGCCGGTCGGGATTGTCGATTTCGTGAAAGACCGTTTGTACGGCTGCCTGCGCAATCCGATGCTGCACTGCGACCAGATTGAGGCGGTAGATTTTGTTGCTGCCGGTCACCACCAGCAGATTCAACCTGGAATCCTGGGCCAATGCGAGAGGATTGTCGATGGGTTGCGATTGCCCCAGGAGATTGCCGGCCAAATCCAGCATCAGAATGCGATCATTGCCGGTGTCGGCGATGTAGAGCAACGGCTCGCGCCCCACCAGGATGTCCTGCGGCTGATTGAGATCATACCCGGTTTCGGCGTTCCACACCGGCCGCAGTTGCAGGTAGGTCGTATCGCTCACCACCACCGATCCGCCGGTGTCCGCGGGCTGCTGGGGCAGCGGGAATTTTTCACCGCCACACGCCAGACTGCCCAGGGCCAGCAAAAGCAGCGGCCGGTGCCGCAGGCTGATCACCCTGCTCACAGTCATACAAAGCCCTCGCGAGAATATTGCCCGCGACCGTGCGGCGATAATCCGCCGTCGAGCGCACATCGGAAATCGGCCGGACTTCCGCCATCACCTGCGCACGCGCCGCGGCGATGCGATCGCGGGAGAGAATTTGATCTTGCAACACGGCTTCGGTTCGTGGCGCCCGCATCACAGTCGGCGCCACGCTGCCGAAGGCAATGCGGATGAAATCCACGCGCCCCGGCTGCGTTTGTTGCAGCAGCAGGGCCATCACCACCTTGGAAATGGCCTGCGCCTGGCGGGTGCCCACTTTGCGAAAGTATTGCCGCTCCTGCGGCCGGCGTTTCGGCAGGATGACGGCGAGCAGCAATTCATCGGCGGCCAGCACGGTTTGGCGATAGCCGGTGTAAAAGGCGTTGAAGGGGACCAGCCGCGTGCCACGGGCACTGCCCAGTTCCAGGGTGGCCTCGAGCACGGCGAGAACGGGCAGGGTGTCCCCGGCGGGCGAGGCATTGACAATGTTGCCGCCCAGCGTGCCGCGATTCTGAATCTGGCGGGCGCCGATCACGCCGGCCGCGTCCACCAGAATGGGCGCCTGTTGCTGCACCAGCGTCGAGCGCATGAGTTGTGTGTAAGTGGTCAACGCGCCGAGACGCACGGCGTCCTGCGTTTCCGCGATGCCGCGCAATTCCGCCAGTGGCCACAAATTCAAATAAGCCGGCGCACACTCCGTGCGTGCCTGCAGGGCAACCATGACGTCGGTGCCGCCGGCCAGCACTTTGATGCGGCCCTGTTCCTGCGTCAGAATTTGGTAGGCCTCCGCCAGGGTGCGGGGTGACCAGGCTTTGATGGCTGCAATCATCCAGACGCGCGAATCGAATGAATGGGGTGCAAATGCAGGGGCGCTGCTTTACGCCGGAGCTGCGAACCGGCCACGAGCGGCCGCCGCAATGGCGTCGATGATTTTCGTGTAACCCGTGCAGCGGCAGAGATTGCCGGCGATCGCAGCTTTGATTTGTTCACGATCGGGTGTCACATTTTCTTCGAGAAAAGCGGTGGCGGCCATCAGCATGCCGGGCGTGCAAATGCCACATTGCGCGCCGCCGTGCTCCAGAAAGGCCCGCTGCACCGCACTCAACCGCCCGCCATCGGCCAAACCCTCGACGGTGAGGATGGTGCCCGCCTCCACTTGACAGGCGGGCACCAGGCAGGAGTTGACCACCTCACCGTTCAGGATCACCGAGCAGGAACCGCATTCCCCTTCGCCACAGCCCTCCTTGGTGCCGGTGAGATGCAAATCTTCACGCAGCACGTCGAGCAGTCGCTTCATGGGCGGCACATCCATCTGGCAGGCTTTGCCATTGACCTCGAAGTGAATTTCCATTGCGCAGAAGCACTCCCGGTTGGTGTCATATCCGGGGTCGGTCACACTATGGCGCCGGCCACCGTTGCGTCTCCGCCCTGAGCCGCTAGTGCCCGGCTGAGGGCGGCGTGCAGTTTTTCCGGAGTCATCGGCACTTCCTCCGGCAGCACGCCGGTCGCGTGCCACACCGCTGCCGCCACGGCTGCCGCGCCTCCATCCATCGGCAGCTCGCCAATGCCCTTGGCGCCGTGCGGGCCAAAGGGATAGGGATTCTCGATCAGCACCACGCGCATCTCCGGCGCATCCAGGGCGGTGGGAATGAGGCAGGTGGCCATGCGATCGTTGAGCACCCGGCCGTTTTCCATGATCACCTGTTCGAGGGTGGCATGCCCGACGGCCTGCAACGTCCCGCCTTCGATCTGGCCTTCCAGCAGCAGCGGATGCAGGGCCTTGCCGCAATCAATTGCCGTGACACATTCGAGCACTTTGATTTCGAAGGTGTCGAGATCGACCTCGACTTTGGCCACGTCGGCGCCCCAGCCAAACACCGGATAGGCATCGCCGCGATAGGTGTTATCATCCCATGTGATGTCGGGCGGCAGGGAGTAACCATGCAGCACTTTGAGCGCGCCCCGGGCTTCACAATACTGTCTGGCAAGGTGCGCGAAGCTGATCGCGCTGCGGTGATCGAGCCACAATTCGCCGTTGTGCAGCCGGGCGAGCGGGGCGTCCCACTTGGTTGCGGCAAAGCTTTCGAGGCGGCTTTTCATTTCGCGGGCGGCGTCCTGCAGGGCTTTGCCGACGATCATGCAGGTGCGCGAGGCCACGGTCGGCCCGCTGTCCGGCACCCGCGCGGTGTTGGGCTGCGCAAAGATGACATCGTCATAGGAAATGCCCAGCGCGGCGGCGGCGATTTGACAAAAAACGGTTTCCGTGCCCTGGCCCATTTCGATGGAACTGGTGAGCACACGCACTTTGCCTTCCGGCAGCAATTCCACGCCGGCACGGGTGGGCAGCCGCCGTTCGCCGCTGCCGGTGAAACCGGCGCCATGATAGAACAGCGACAGGCCGACGCCGGTGCGTTTGTGCCCGTGCGATGATTTTGCCGCTGCCGCACGCGCCGCTTCATAATGGGCGTGTTGCACCGCCGCCTCCAGCACTTGTTCAGCGCTCACGCTGAGCGAAAGTTTCTGGCCGGTAACGGTGAGGTCGCCCGGCCGCACGAGATTTTTTCGGCGCAGCTCGAGGGGGGAAAGGCCGAGCGTTTGCGCAATGCGGTTCATCTGCATCTCATAGGCAAAACAAGTCTGCGGTGCGCCGAAGCCGCGAAACGCGCCGGCGGGCGGTGTGTTGGTGGCCATCACCCGGGCGCGAATGCGCACATTGGGGCAGCGGTAGGGGCCGAGCGCATGAATGGCGCCGCGCGAGAGCACCACCGCGCTCAGCGTGGCGTAGGCGCCGCCATCCATGATCACATCGATGTCGGCAGCCACCAGCCGGCCGTCGCGCGTCACGCCGGTGCGGTGGCGCACGATCGCAGGATGTCGCTTGGTGGTTGCCGCAATGTCTTCCTGCCGGTCATAAACCAGCTTCACCGGCTTGCCGGATTTCCAGGCGAGCAGCGCGGCGTGGCCGGCGATCATGTTGGGATACTCCTCCTTGCCGCCGAAGCCGCCGCCGGTGGTGGTTTGGATGACGATCACTTTGTCGTCGGGGAGATTGAACAGCGTCTTGATCGCCTTGTGCACGTAATAGGGACATTGCAGCGAACCCTGCAGCGTGAGGGAGCCGTCGGCGCCGGGGATGGCGATCATGCCCTGCGGTTCAATGTAGACATGCTCCTGCGAGCCGGTGCGATAGCTGCCTTCGACGATGACCTCGGCCTGGCGGAATCCCGCCGCCAGATCGCCGCATTCGATCAGGTATTTCTTGATGACGTTGTCCGGCGGCCGGATAATCAGGTCCCTTTCGCCACGCTCCCCGGCGGCGAGGGCCTGTTCCATGCCCAGCACCGGCGGCTGCTCCTGGTAGGAAATCTGAATGTGGCGTGCGGCCTGCTCCAGCAGCTCCCGGTCGCGACAGGCCAGCAGCAGGATGGGCTCGGCGTGATGTCGAATTTCACGCTCCACCAGCAGCGGCTGGTCTTCTTCGATCAGTGCCACCACGTTGCGGCCGGGAATGTCGCGATAGTCGGCCACCACGACGGCGGACCAGTCGAAAGCCGGGTCGAAGTGAATCGCGGTGAGGGTGCCGCGCGCAATCGTGCTGCGGATGGTTTTGCCGTACAGCATGTCGGGATGGGTGAGATCATCGACATACTGTGCCTGTCCCATGACTTTCGCCTGGCCCTCTTTGCGCACCACGTTTCTGCCGATGATGGTCTCGGCCGGGGGCAGGGGCTGCGGGGATTGTTCTTCGCGATACATGGCCGGATCAGTGCTGCAGGATTTTTTCCAACGCCGCTTCGACCTCGCGCACGGTGAAAACGATGCGCTGGGTGACCGTGCCGTAGCGATTTCCCACGAAGGGTTCGTGCAGGATTTCACCGCTGGCAGAGAGCAGCCAGATGGTGGGCAGGGAATGACTCTGCCGGTCGCTGGCCGGTTTGAGTTTGCCCATCCACGGAAGAATCGAATCGGAGAAGGCCACGCCCTCGGCGTGCTTCTTGCGATTGAACAGCAGCCGGAATTTGGGATCGAAATAGATGCGATCGAACGGAATGACGTGATTGTCCTGCAGGGCACAAGTGGCCTGCACGAAGCGTTCGAATTCCTGCTGCCAGGCCGGGTCGCTCTCGGGCCGCGCGAGGAAGGTGTCACCGGGATAGCCGTAATCCTGCTCGCTGTAAACGGGCGGGCAGGCCACGGCCACGAAGGTGACCCCGCGCTCGCGATATTTGAGGTAGAGGTAGTTGGAGATCGGCAGGTCATTGAAGGAGTCGTTGCACCAGATGCCGCCGTAGGTTTCCACCGGGCTGGCGCTGGCCCCACCAAACAGCAGGAGGTAGATGACTTTGGTATCCGGACGGGCGAGCGCGAGCAGGCGGTGTTTTTGCCCGAGACGGTCGTAGACAAAAGTCTCCGGCGCAATCGTCTCGCCCACCTGATAACTCGGCTGGGCAGGCTCCCCGGTTTGCGCCTGTGCGGCAGGAACCGCCGCCAAAGACACCAGGACAATAGTGAGCGCAGTCGGTCGCAGCATACAGAGATCCTTTCGTCTGGAATCTTCCCACGGCGCGCAAAAGTAGGCAATGATCGCTTGAATGTCAAATCGAAACTCGAGCAGCAGCGCAGAGCGGATACGCCGGGGGAAATTCCCAATTGCGGATTGCCGGAGTGATCGTTATATTCAGCGCCCAATTCAGGGTGATTCGCCGGCAGAGCAGGTGTGCCCTGCAAAGTTGTGATGCGCCACCCGCAGCACCGCAGGGTCATCAACCAAAGGAGGCAGTTATGAAACTGGTTCGTCCCGCAATCCTTCTGGGGCTGGCAGCCGTGGTTGCCGCATCCGCCGAAGTCCGTCATCAGGAGGTGACCTATGCTGCCGGCGGCGTGACGATGAAGGGATATCTCGCTTATGACGACGCGGTGAAGGGCCGCTGCCCGGGCGTTCTGGTGGTGCATGAATGGTGGGGCCACAATGACTATGCCCGCAAACGTGCAGACATGCTGGCGCAGCTCGGCTACACCGCGCTGGCCGTCGATATGTACGGTGACGGCAGGCGTGCCGAGCATCCGGAGGAAGCCGGCAAGTTCGCCAGCGCGGTGATGCAGAACCTGCCGGCAGCCCGGGCGCGATTCGAGGCGGCGTTGGCGCTGCTCAAGCGACACCGCACCACGGACTCCACCCGCATTGCGGCAATCGGTTATTGTTTCGGCGGCGGCGTGGTGCTGCACATGGCGCGCCTGGGCGTGGATCTCAAAGGCGTGGTGAGCTTTCATGGCAGCTATGCCACGCAAACGCCGGCCCAGCCGGGCAGGGTAAAAGCCGCGGTGCTGGTGTGCCACGGCGAAGCAGACCAATTTATCACGGCCGAGCAGATTGCTGCTTTGAAAAAGGAGATGGCCGACGCCGGGGTCGACTTCCAGTTCATTTCTTATCCCGATGCCAGGCACAGCTTCACCAGCCCGGCAGCCGACAGCCTGGGCAGGAAGTTCAATTTGCCCCTGGGTTACAACCGCGCTGCGGATGAAAAATCCTGGGCCGACATGCAGCAGTTCTTCAAGAAAATTTTCAAGCAATGAGCCAACCCGGCGCCGATCACAATCACAATGACGCGCGCCTCCATCAGATCGATTGGGCCAACTGGCAGCCGCGCATGCGCGCCACCCTGGTGTTCATCATGCAGGACGGCCGGCTGCTGCTCATCCGCAAGAAACGCGGGCTGGGTGCCGGCAAGATCAATGCGCCGGGCGGCCGCATCGATCCCGGGGAAACACCGCAGCAGTGCGCCATTCGCGAAGTCCAGGAGGAGTTGCGCATCACGCCCCTGGCGGTGGAGGAACGCGGCACGCTCAGTTTCCAGTTTGTCGATGGTCTGTCGCTGCATGTGCGGGTATTCACCGCCACCGCCTGGGAGGGGCAGCCGCAGGAGACCGAGGAAGCCACGCCGCTGTGGACCCCCGTCGATCGCATCCCTTACGAGGAAATGTGGGCCGATGATCGTCTCTGGCTGCCAGAGATGCTGGCGGGCAAACGTTTTGACGGCCGGTTCTTGTTCGAGCAAGATCGGCTGCTGGCGCACGAGCTGGAAGTTTATTGAAGTGTGGCGGATGCTCCCGTGTGGTGGGTGCGGCCTCGCTGCAGGAAAAATGCTGCGGCTGGGGGGAGATTTGCCCGGACAGCAGCCGCACGATTTCCACCTCATGCGCTTGCGGGAACAGGGCCTTTGGCTCATCGCTCATGCGATTAGCAAAAACTGCTTTCTATTTTACGAGAACGTTGAATCTCACTTTCTGCCAGTATGATTTGAAACCGCCGGGGGCGGGATTGTTTCGGCGAAATAATCGGCACACAATGCTTTTCCGCTCTCCACTCTCCTCTCTCCAAAACTTCTGCGCCATTTGGAACTCGCCGCCATCCTGCATGTCGGGAAGTTGGTGCATTATGGCCGCGGCACGTTTCAACTCGGCAGCGGGTTGTGACAAGTCCCTGCGGCCGGTTTTTCCATGATCCGGCGGTGGCAGGGATTGGCCTCGCCTGGATTGCGGTCCCTGCGGCGCTGTGCCGCCTCCGGTCCGCCGGCGAATCCCGGCTTTCCGCTTAACCCCATCGGCCCTGCCAGCAGGCTGCACGGCACTCCCGCAGATTGCGTGAGGAGGGAATTCCTCCCGGCCCGGGTGGGATTAATGACGGCCGGTGAAGTGGCGGGCAACACGTTGCGACAGGGAACCGGGCCGAAAGGCTTCGGCAAGCGGCATCGTGGCCGTGGACACCCCGGCCAGCAGATTGTGAAGGCGCAACTGCTGCACCAATTCCGGGGCGAGATCGTCATACTGCAGTTCCCGCCGCACATGACGATAATAGTGATAGTGGCGCTCAAAATGATGGTTTTCGATCCCGTAGGCCAAAAAGATGGAATATTTCGGCCCGGTGATGGCGCTGCCGGAATGCAACAGCCGCGGGTCAAAGATGATGCAATCCCCCGGTTCCGTCACCACCCACACGGCGCGCGCCGCCCGCATTTGCCAGGCTGGCGAGAGAAAGCTGGCCGCACTCAACACCCGCAGCCTGAGCTCGTGATGCTTGCGATGCCCGAAACGCTGGCGTTCCGCCCACTGGTTGCTGCCGGGGATGAAGCCCAGCCGAAAGTTGCTCTCCGCGAAAGATTGCAAATAAATGCCCACCCGCACGAGTTGATACTCGGCCCCGCTTTCGTCCCAGTCCGGGCCGACGCCATAGGCGCGATTCACACTGTCGCGATGCCAGGCGATCGCGGAAAACCCCACGTGCAAATCACTGTGCTGCAGATAACGGATCGGCTTGCCGAGAATGCTGCGCACAGCGGTGAGCAGCCGCTCGTCGCTGATCAACGGCCAAAAATCCCGCTGCTTGGACACGCCATCGGGCAGCGTCCATGACTTTTGCAGGGCCGGTGGGGTGTGGCGTGCGCGGGAGAAATCTTCCCGCCGAATGCCGGAAAGTGCTTCGAGACGGCTGACATACTGCTGCACTTCCTCCGGCGTCAAAAGCCCGCGCACCAGCACGAAACCCTGACGCTGAAATTCCTCCCACAATAATGTTTGCTGAGTCATGCCTCCTCCTGTGGTTGCACCGGCACCTGCTGGGGCGTGAGAGGGTGCCTGGCATGTCTGCCAACGCCGCCGTGAGTACCGCCCGCGCAAGGTCTGACCAGCGGCAAGGGCAGATGCGCCAGCAGCCATTCCACCAGCGGCCATTGCTCGGGTTGGTCGAGGTCGATGGCATACCGGGGATCGACCAGCAGCGGCAGCACGCGATCGCCGGTGAGTGAATGTTTGTGCTTCAGGCTTGTCACGCGAATGACATCGAGATGACCGGTTTGCCAGTAAGTCGGCGGCAGTTTTTGCCGCGGCATGTTGTAGGCCTCGGGCAGGCCCGTTTCGAGCAACGGCACCAGCCAGCCCTGCTCCAGCCGCCACATTTTGTAGGGATTTTCACCGGCGGGTTTCACCGCGCGCACTGAATCGGCGGCGGGATTTCCCAGCAACAGGGCGACGCCGTCATCAACACCTCCCGGCGGGCGCAGTGGCGAGGTCGGCCGCAATTGCACAATAACATCGGCATGATATTTTTCCCGCTTCTGCAACCAGCGCAGCGCATGCACGATCACGGGAAAATCCGGGGTGTCATCCCGGGCCAGTTGCGCCGGGCGCAGGAAAGGAACCTCCGCGCCCCATTGGCGTGCCACTGCGGCAATTTCGGCATCATCGGTCGAGACGATGACGCGATCGACACTCGCGGCCTGCAAACCCGCGGCAATGCTGTAGGCGAGCAGCGGGCAGCCCCCCAACGTCTTGAGGTTCTTTCGCGGAATCGATTTCGAGCCGCCCCGCGCCGGGACCAGGGCCAGCACTTTGGGCTTGCTGCTCACCATGCCGTCCAGCCTCCATCGACCACGAGATTGGCGCCGGTCATGTAGGCCGAAGCCTCGGAGAGCAAAAAAATGAGGGCGCCGCAATACTCCCCGCGACCGGCCATGCGGCCGAGCGGCACCCGATTTTGATAACGCTGCACAAACTCCGGTTCTTGCTCATGCTGAACCCCCCCGAGGGTGAGGGTGTTCACGCGAATGCCCTTCCCGGCCCAGTAGGTGGCGAGATAGCGCGTGAATCCCAGCACCGCGCTTTTGGTGACGGAGTAGGAGACCGGTTTGCAGCGCATCAGTTCGTCCTCCCCCGGCCGCTGATAAATGCGTTGATCCGGCCCCACCAGGCCGTAGATCGAGGCAATGTTGACAATCACGCCGCGCCGTTGTTCCAGCATCGGCAACGCCACCGCCTGGCTGCAGAGAAACATGCCGGTGAGATCGACCGCCAGCGAGCGTTGCCACAGCTCCAGCGGGTAATTTTCAAACCGGTGATTGTGGCGGTGTGCCTGGCCAGCATCAAATTTGGGATCGAGAGCGGCATTGTTGACCAGACCGTCAACGCGTTCGAATTTGGCGAGGGTTTGCCGCACCAGGGCATGCACCGAGGCCGGCTGGGTGACATCGGTGGCAACGGCCAAACCCTCGGCGCCCGGCAACTCCGCCACGACCTCCCGGGCCGCGCGGGCATCGATGTCCGCCACCACCACATGTGCCCCGGCTTGTGACAAGGCCCGCGCATACTCCCGGCCCAGCAAGCCCGCGCCGCCGGTGAGAATGATGACGCGATGACGCAGATCAAACCAATCTTTGGACATGTATTTCCCTTCGTTCTTGTGAGGATTGTTTCGCCGCCAGCGCGATTTCGAGCGCACGAATGCCATCGCGCAGATGACAGGAGGGTGTCCCGGCCGTCTCCAGGCAGGCGAGAAATTCCCGCATTTCCGCGAGGAACATGCTGTTGCGCTCAAAACCATTGGCAGGACGGTAAACAAAATTTTGGCCGCTCGCCGCATGGGCAAAATCCGCGGTGGCGCTACCGTAGTCCCAGCGGATGGTGCCCAGCTCGCCGATGATCTCCAGCGTGTGTCGCGGCGGACGTTGCAGATAATCAAGATGAATGCTGCCAATCACGCCGCTGGCAAAACGCAGAATGATCTCCGCCAGATCTTCAGCTTCGACGGCCAGGCAGCCCGAGTGGTGGCTGAGCGCCAGGACGGACTCGACTTCGCCGAGCAACCAGCGCAAATAATCGAAAGGATGGCAGAGCGTCGCAATCACGCCACCGCCGAGCGCGGTGAGCGCGCTGTAGCTGCGGCGGTAATCCTCCCAGGGGTGCCAGTCGGGCAGATATTCACCCCAATGCACATGGGCGGAGATCACCCGCCCCAGAGCACCAGCCTTGAGCCACAGCCGGACCTGTTGCAGGGCGGGATGAAAACGGAATTGAAAACCAACCTGGGCGCAAAGCTGCTGCTGCGCCACCAGCTGCGCCAGCGCCCGCACGCCCTCGGCGGTGTGCGAGACCGGCTTTTCCACAAACAAGTGACATCCGGCCTGCGCCGCCAGAATGGCCGTGGGGAGGTGCAGGGCAGTCGGATTGGTGATGAAAGCCGCCAGCGGCCGCCGTTCCAGCGCCTGCTCCAGCGAAGACACGGTGAGGAATTCGCTCAATTCGCCGGGGGGAAGCGTACTTTTGCCGGTGCGGCAGAGGATGATGTCCCTCTGCCCCAGGGCGATGAGATTGCGCAGGTGGACACGGCCGATCGAGCCCAGGCCGACGATCAGGAAGCCATTACGCATGGCCGGGGGCAAAGCAATGCTCTTGCGGGTTGTTCAAGTAACTCCTGCAAATCGCGGCGATCCGCTGTGCGGAAGTGCCGCCGTTTTGCAGGGGGGCCAGCTGTTCCAACACTGCCCGGTCGAGGTCGGCATGTACCTCCTTGCCGAGCGCCAGCGCAATGTAGACGGCCGAGGAATAGCGGGTCACCATCACTTCACAATTGGCAATCATGTGATTGGTGTTGCCCGCGGTGAAAATGAGTGCCTGCGGTGCCAGACGGGTGATTTCGCGGCGGGCCCGTGCATGATTTTCGTTGGGATGCAGTTTGAACAGCAACTGCCGGCCCTGTGCCAGCGCCAGCGCCCGCCGGATGAACGCCGGACGATTCTCGTATTTGAAGGTCTCGCGCCGCGCCGAAGTCAATGCCAGCACGTAACCGCGCAGCGGGAAATCATTGTGCCGAAACTGCTCGGCATTATCGAAATTGGGGAGGCCGGTGACGGCAATTTTGTCGGGCGCGACACCTTTGCGGATGAACAGCTCGCGATAGCCTTCGGAAGCCACACAGAATTTTTGATAGGCATGCGACAGGCCGGTCATGGCGGTGTTGGCCAGGTACCGCGGCAAACGCAACACCCGGACCATATGAAAGATCAGATTTTCCGGCTCGGTCATGCCCTCCTGCACCAGGATGATCGGCAGGCGCCGGAGATTGCGGGGAATGATGAGATCCGAACACGTGACCGCCAGATCATACTGCTGCTGCTGCCGGCCGCCGTCATCGCGGCGCAGACGATGTTCGGCCAGATAAGCGAGTGTGGCGGCACGGGCCTGCCCCGCCAGGATGGTGAAATCCAGCGCGCCTGTTTTACTCAACCAGCCAAGTAGGCCGTCGCTGTAGTAGGGCGTGAAAAAAGCCTGGCATTCGGGCAGGGCCTGCGCGATCTGATGCATCATCGTGGTCTGGTTCAGCGAGCCACAGACGAACAGAATCTTTTTGCCAGTCGTCATCTCCCCACTCATGCTCACTGCTCAACCGATCAACCGATCGCATATTCCGGCTGCCAGCGCTGTGCCAGCCAGGCTGGACGGCGGGGCAGCCTCTCCACCAGGCAGGACTCGGTGCTCACCACAACGTTTCCCTGCTCGATCGCGATAAAGTTGCTCTGCAACTCATGCGCGCGGCCGCCCTCAAGTGATCCGCCCCCGTTGAGAAAACGCACCCCGTTGATCTCATACCCGGCATTGACATGAATGTGACCATGCAGCACAAGGTCAACGCGCTGCTCGGCAAACAGCCTGAGCAACTGGCTTTTGGTGTAGAGTTTGTTGAAGTGAAAATTCAAAAAGTCCCACACCGTTTCCACCGTGCTGCGCAGCGGTGGCGGGGCCATGAAACGCGAACGAAATTGATGATGCAGCACGACCAGCTTGGGCTTGTGGCTGTGGCGGTGCGCAGTCATGAGACGCTTGAGCTGCGCCAACTCGCGGCCGGCCAGCCTGCCTTTGGCGGCCATGATGTTGGTCAGGGGCGAATAGGGGGCGATGGAGTTGGCGCCGAAGATCACAGCTTCATCGAGTATTTTGACAAAGGGAAAGGGCAGGGGGGCCAGGGGTTGTTGGGTATGGTGGAAGGCTTCGGAAAACCAGCGGGCGAATTGCAGCACCCGTTCCGTGTAATTGGTGCGGCGGCAGCGGTCGGGAAAGTCGGGGATGTCGGTGGCGAGGTAAATGCCGCCAAAGATGTCGTGATTGCCGATGACCATGGTGAGGCGGCGCCAGTCCAGCAGCCCGTATTCGTCGAGCAGCCCGCGCAGGGCTTCAAAGTCCGCCGCGCAGGCATCATGGCTGACGTCGCCGGAGATGATGAGGTGATCGCAACCGCGGGCCAGCACCCACTCCAGCAGCCGTCGCGTTTTGATGAGATTTTCCGGCTTGTTCTCCACACAGATGTGAAGATCAGAGATGTGGGCAATTTTCATCCGCCCTCCGTGTCTTGGTCTGGTCGTCATTTTGTCGTCAATAGGATAGGCAGCGGCGATGAGGAAAAATTAAAAGGCGGGTTATTTGCTCGTTAAACTGCGCGCCGCCGTTTGCAGCAGCGGGCACACGGCCGGCGAATTGATCATATCGTCATCACGTCTTCACAGTCGAGTAACAAAGAGACTTTATACTTTCGACGACTGCTGTCTGCAACCTTGCCACCGAGTAAATTGGGAGTCGGGATGCGTCATTCGCCACGAGTCTTGTTCATCTGCGGCAGCCTGAATCAGACCACCATGATGCATCAGATTGCGCAGGCGCTGCCCGAATGTGACGTTTGGTATACGCCCTATTATGGCGATCCCCTGATCGAAAAACTGGCCCACCATGGCTGGCTGGAATTCAGCGTGCTGGGCGGGAAACACCGGGCGCGCGCGACAGCCTATCTGCAGCATCACGGCCTGCGCCTTGATCCGGGCGGCGTCGCACACGATTACGACCTGGTGGTGACCTGCAGCGATCTCATCATCCCCAAAAACGTGCGACGGCGCAAGATCGTCCTGGTGCAGGAGGGCATGACCGACCCCGAAAATTTCATGTTTCACCTGGTGAAGCATTTGCGCCTGCCGCGCTACCTCGCCAGCACCTCCACCACCGGTCTCTCCGGCCTCTACGAAAAATTCTGTGTCGCCTCGGAGGGCTACCGCCAGCTTTTTATCAGGAAGGGCGTTCCGCCGGACCGCCTGGTGGTGACAGGCATCCCCAATTTTGACAACGCGGCGCAGTACCGGCACAATGATTTTCCCCACCGGCATTTCGTGTTGGTGGCGACCTCCGACACGCGCGAGACGTTCAAATTCGACAACCGCAAACGTTTTTTGCAGCGCGCCTGCGCCATTGCCGCCGGCCGGCCGATGATCTTCAAGTTGCATCCCAACGAAATCTTCGCGCGTGCCGCCCGCGAAATTCGCGCCTGCGTGCCCGAGGCCACGATCTATCAGGAGGGCAACGTGCATCACATGATCGCCAACTGTGACGTGCTGATCACGCAATATTCCTCGGTGGTCTACACCGGCCTGGCGCTGCAGAAAGAGGTGCACTCCTGTTTTGATCTCGAACAGTTGCGCGCCCTGGCCCCGATTCAAAACGGCGGCACCTCGGCGCACAACATCGCTGCGGTATGCCGCGAGCTGTTGTCCCGGCCCGCGGTCATGGTGCCGTCAGCATGGCCGGGCCGGCCGCCCCTTGCACCGGACCGCAGGAAAGCCTTTGCCGCATGAAACCGCGCGTAGTGACCATCATTCAGGCGCGCACGGGGTCGTCGCGTCTGCCCAACAAGGTGCTGCTGCCGCTCGGCGGCCGGACGGTGTTGGAGCGCATGCTGGAACGGGTGCGGGCCGCCCGCCATGCCGGCACGATCGTCGTGGCGACGACCAGTGACGCAGCCGATGACGTGCTGGCTGCGCTCTGCCGGCAAATCGGCGCGCACTGCTTCCGCGGCCATGCCACCGATCTGCTCGACCGGCACTACCGTGCGGCGCTTGCCTGGCAGGCGGAAGCAGTGGTGAAAATCCCCTCCGATTGTCCGCTCATCGATCCGGCGGTGATCGATCGCGTCATCGGAGAATATCTCGAACATGCCGGCACTTGCGACTACGTCAGCAATCTTCATCCGGCCAGTTTTCCCGACGGCAACGATGTGGAAGTGATGTCACGCACCGCCCTGGCCACCGCCTGGCGCGAGGCACACCGGGATTTCGAACGCGAGCACACCACGCCCTTCCTGTGGGATCAGCCGCAGCGCTTTCGTTTGCGCAATGTCAGCATCGATCTTCCCGGGAATTATGCCATGAGTCATCGCTACACCCTGGATTATGCCGAAGATTATGCCTTGATTCGCGCGGTCTTTGACGCCTTGCATCCCCGCCATCCCCTCTTCGGCGTCGCTGACATTCTGCACCTGCTGGAAGAACGGCCGGATTTGCGCCGGTTGAACCAGCGCTATCTCGGCGTGAACTGGTACCGTCATCATCTCGACGCATTGCACACGATCCGGCCGGCGGACACACGCCTGCCGGATGATCCGGGCAAAAAGTATGAGCCTGTCACCCGCTGAACTCGAGCTGCTGCAACAGCGCGCGCTGCGTGTGCGCGAACACGTCATCCGTCTGGCGACCAATGGCGGCTGCTTTCTCGGCGCCTCGCTCTCCTGCGCCGATGTCATCGTTTATTTGTATTCGCATTTTCTCAATGTCAAAACTGGCAACCTCGACGATCCGGCACGCGACTATCTCTTTCTCTCCAAAGGGCACGATGTGCCGGCCCTCTATGCCATGTTTGTCGAGTTGGGCTGGCTGGAGGCGGCGCGGCTGCGCAATCATCTGCAAACCTGCGACGTCATCTACTGGCATCCCAACCGCGACATCCCCGGCGTCGAGTTCCATTCCGGATCGCTCGGGCATTTGCTCGCGGTGGCGGCCGGTGTCGCCTATGATTGCAAGCTGCGGCAGCAGCGCAACAAAATCGTGGTGTTGCTCGGTGACGGCGAGCTGAATGAAGGCTCGGTGTGGGAAACCTGTCTGGTGGCCGCCGCCCTGCGCCTGGAGAATCTCATCGCCATCGTCGATCGCAACGGCTTTCAAGCCAATTTGCCGACCGAAGAGCTTGTGCCGCTGGAGCCGCTGGCGGACAAGTTTCGGGCTTTTGGCTGGCGGGTCGCGCAGGCCGACGGTCATGATTTCGTCTCGTTGCATCGCGCGCTCACCGGCTGGCCGCTGGCGGGCGGGCAGCCGCAGGTGCTGATCGCAGAAACCGTTCGTGGCAAGGGTTTGCCGAGCCTGGAAGGCCGTGCCGACCGCTGGTTTTGTGATTTCTCCTCCCGTGAGATCGAAGCCTTGCTGCGGGAACTGCACGGCGAAGAGGTGGAAGACCTGACCGCCACGGCGCTCACGGTGCGTTGAGCCATGACCTACGAAAGACTCTTGCTGAAGCTGGCCGAGCAGGATGACCGCCTGCTGGTGCTGACGGCGGAAAATCGCGCGGCCATTCGCAACCTGCCGCCGCGTCTCGGCCCGCGCTTCCTTGACACCGGCATTTGTGAACAAACACTGATCGGCATGGCCGCCGGCCTGGCCCTGCGCGGGCGCATTCCCGTGGTGCATGCGCTCGCCAGCTTTCTCACCATGCGCGCCTTCGAGTTCATCCGCACCGACATCGGCATTGCCCACCTCCCGGTGAAACTGGTGGGCTATCTGCCCGGGCTGCTGTCGGAAGCCAACGGGCCCACCCATCAGGCCCTGGAAGACATTGCCCTCATGCGTGCCATTCCCGGCATGCGGGTGTTTTGTCCCAGCGATCGCGAAGAGCTGCTGCTCGGCCTGCCGACCATCCTGCCGGACGCGCATCCCTGGTACATTCGCTTCAACCAGCAGAACTCCGATCTTATGCACAATCCGGTTTTCAAGATTGGCCAGGCCGAACTGGTGCTTGACGGCCAGGATGCCACCATTCTCACCCATGGCACTCTGCTGGTGGAGGCCTGCCGCACGGCACTGCTGCTCAAGGCCAGGGGGTTGAGCGTGCGGGTGCTCAATCTGCGCACGCTGGAACCGCTCGATGAGGCCGCCATTCTGGCGGCTGCGCGCGACACCCGCCTGCTGGTCATCATTGAAGATCACTTTGTGCGTGGCGGCCTCTGCAGCGCGGTGGCGGAATTGCTGGTCAACAAACCGCGGCGCGTCACCGTGCTGCCCTTCGCCCTGCCCAATCGCTGGTTCAAACCCGCGTTGCTGCACGAGGTGCTGGTGCATGAGGGATTCACCGCCGAACGCATTGCCGAGCGCATTGCACTGGAGCTGATGAATTTTGGAAGGTGAACATGCTTTGAGAACAGGCAGGAAGGTTGGAGATGAAATCGAACGAGGAGTGGTCGCGGCGCAGTTATCCCGCAATTGCGCGCTCGCAAGCACTGTATGCGCGTGCCACCGGTCTGATTCCGGCACACACTCAAACCCTGGCGAAGGGGCCGGGGCAATACGTCCGCGGCGTCGCGCCCGTTTATCTCGAACGCGGCCGCGGTGCCCGGGTGTGGGATGTCGATGGCAATTGCTATCTCGACTACAACATGGCCATCGGTCCGCTGGTGCTGGGCTATGCCCACCCCGCAGTCGATGAGGCCATTCGCCGCCAGCTCGACAGCGGCATCACCTTCTCGCTGATGCATCCTTTGGAAGTGGAGGTGGCGGAGTTGCTGGCCGGGGTGATCCCCAACGCCGAAGCGGTGCGCTTCAGCAAAACGGGCGCCGAGGTCACCAGTGCGGCAGTGCGGCTGGCGCGCGCCTTTACCGGCCGCGAAAAGATCCTCTGCTGCGGTTATCACGGCTGGCATGACTGGTACATCACCGTGACCGACCGGCGCCGCGGGGTTCCCGCCAGCCAGCTCGATTTGACCTACACCTTCGATTACAACGATCCCGCTTCGCTCGACGCCGCCCTCGATGCAGAAGTGGCGGCGGTGATCATGGAACCGGTCGTGTTTCAACCGCCACGCCCGGGCTTTCTCGAATACGTGCAGGAGAGTTGCCGCCGCCGGGGCGCGTTGCTGATTTTCGATGAGATGTGGACGGGCTTTCGTCTCGCCGTGGGAGGGGCGCAGGAATTTTTCGGCATCCAGCCCGATCTCGCCTGCTACTCCAAGGCGATCGCCAACGGCATGCCGCTCGCCGTGTTGACCGGCCGCCGCGAGATCATGAAGCTGCTGGAGCGCGACGTCTTTTTCTTCACCACTTTCGGCGGCGAAGCGCTCTCGCTGGCCGCGGCGAAAGCAACGATTGCCGAAATTCGGGAGAAAAACGTTCCGGCCCATCTCGCCCGCCTGGGCAAAAAACTGAAGGAGGGTTACAACCAACTGGCAGCCCGCCTGGGAATGGATTACACGCGCTGTGTCGGCTATGACTGCCGCACGCTGGTGACCTTCGATGAACGGGCGGCGCCGCCCCTGTTGTTGAAATCCCTGCTGCAGCAGGAGTTGTTGCGCTGTGGCATCCTGTGGTCCGGTTTTCACACGCTCAGCTTTTCCCACTGCGACGAGGATATCGATTACACCCTGGCGGCCTATGCCCATGTGTTGCCCCTGCTGGCGCGGGCGGTACGGGAGAACAAAGTGGCGGAGCATCTGCGCGGCGAACCGGTCGAGCCGGTGTTCCGCAAGACCAGCCATTTTCACAGCAAACCGCGCCCGCCGCTGTCCACGGCCCCGGCGCGTCAACTGGAACCATGAAGGCAAATTTCACCATGCCTCTTCCCGCCGGCTATCGCTGCGGCAGCAGGCGATGACCGCGCGGCGAGTCAAGGGAGTCACTTATGATGCTTCAACGCCCCGGTCGCCCGGCGGAAAATTTGCCCGCCAGGGCGGCCAAAATCAAACTGCTGCTCACCGACTGCGACGGCGTGCTCACCGACACCGGCGTTTACTATTCCGACGCCGGCGAGGAGTTCAAGCGGTTTTCGATTCGTGACGGCATGGGTGTGGCGCGGCTGCGCGAGCTGGCGGGGGTGGAAACCGGCATCATCACCGGCGAGCTTTCGCTGGCGGTGAAGCGCCGCGCGGAAAAGCTCAAAATCACCGAAGTCTATCTCGGCGTCAAATCCAAAATGCTCATGTTGGAGACGATTCAGGCAGTGAGCCAGCTGAGCAGTGAGCAAATCGCCTGCATCGGGGATGATGTCAATGATCTTGAGATTTTGGCGGCAGTCGGGCTCTCGGCCTGTCCGCGGGACGCCATGCCGGTGGTGCGGCGCCGCGTCGATTATGTGTGCCGCGCGCGCGGCGGGCACGGTGCTTTTCGCGAATTTGCCGAGTTGATTATTGCCGCCAGCCGGCATTGTCAGCAGGGGGTGACGTTGCCCGCGGTCTGGCTTGGTGCCCAACCGGTGCGCTGAATCCCTGCTCCCCGGCGGCGCTCCGGGCAGGCAGCCTCTTTATCGCCGGCCCGGTCTGGTGATCGTTCCAATCGAAGAGGATAAAACAACCATGCTGCAAGCAATGGCCAGAGTTATGGTGGCCGATCGCTGTATCGGCGACGGCATGCCGGTTTTCGTGATTGCCGAAATCGGCATCAATCACAACGGCTCGCTGGCGCTCGCGAAAAAGATGATCGACGGCGCCTGTTTCGCGGGTTGCGATGCCGTCAAGTTTCAAAAACGCACCCCCGAGCTGTGTGTGCCGCGCGAGCAATGGCATGTCGAGCGCGACACCCCCTGGGGGCGGATGAGTTACATCGATTACCGCCATCGCATGGAATTCGGCAGCGACGAGTTTGCCGAAATCGACCGGCATTGCCGCGAACGCGGCATCATTTGGTTTGCCTCCTGCTGGGATGAAGCCGCGGTCGACTTCATCGCGCAATTCGACCCGCCGCTGTACAAGGCGGCTTCGGCCTCGCTCACTGATCATCCGCTGCTGCGCAAGATGCGGCAAACCGGCAAACCGGTGATGATTTCCACCGGCATGTCCACGCCGCAGGAGATCGAGCAGGCGGTGAAGGCCATTGGCACGGAGAATCTTCTCATTGCCCACTCGACCTCCAGTTATCCCTGCAAGCCGGAGGAGCTCAACCTGCGCATGATTCAGACACTCAAACAGCGCTACCCCGGCAATCCGGTGGGATATTCCGGCCATGAGATCGGCCTGGCACCGAGTTGGGCGGCGGTGGTGTTGGGCGCAACTTTTCTGGAGCGCCACCTCACCCTCGATCGCGCCATGTGGGGCACCGATCAGGCCGCCTCAGTGGAGGTGATGGGCATGCACCGGCTGGTGGCCAACATCCGCGACATCGAGCGTTCGCTGGGCGACGGCATCAAGCGGGTGTATGACAGCGAAGTCGACGTGCGCAGGAAGTTGCGCCGTTATCGCCAGGAGCAAAATCAAGCCGTGATGGTGTGATGACACTGCCGCAAATTCAACTGCTGACCTCGGCCGCCATTGTTGCAGCCGCGCTGCTGTTCCTGGTGCTGGAGCGCCGCTTTCCCTACAACCGCGGCCAGAAGACCTGGCGCGAGGGGTTCCTCGATGATCTGGTGCTCTACAACTTTTTGCAGAGTTTTCTGCTCGGCCTGCTCATCTCGACCATGATCGCCGCGATCGATGCCCGCACCGGCCTTTCGCGTCTGCGTCTGATTGCCGGCTGGCCGGTGTGGCTGCAGCTTGCCTTTTTTGTGGTGACGCACGATTTCTACATCTACTGGTTCCACCGCTGGCAGCATCACTCGAAGTATTTGTGGCGCCTGCACGAGGCACATCATTCTGCCGCGGCAGTGGACTGGCTGTCGGGGGTGCGCTCACATGCCGGCGAGATCCTCATCAACCAGACCGTCGAGTTTCTGCCCATCGTGCTGTTGGGTGCCGCACCGGAAGTGGCGCTCTACAAGGGCGCGGTCAGTGCCATCTGGGGAATGTACATCCATTCCAACCTGGATGTGCGCACCGGCGTGCTGCAGTTCCTGCTCAACGGCCCCGAGATGCACCGCTGGCATCATGCCAATGACCCCGCTGCCTACAACAAAAACTTCGCCACCAAACTGGCAATTTGGGACTGGCTGTTCGGCACCGCCTATCTGCCCTACAACCGCAAAGCCAAACGCTATGGCCTGGATTACCGCTTCCCCAAGAATTATTTCCGCCAGCTCCTTTTCGCCTTTCGCAAATTTGAGGCGCCCGGGCCACTGCCGGGCACCACAGAGGCTCACCCAAGCAGCGGACAGGGTACGTGATTCCAACGCTCTTGCCGTGGCTTTATCTGCTGCTGGCCAGCCTCCTGGAAATCGGCTGGGTGATCAGCCTGAAGTTCACCGATGGTTTCACCAGAGTGTGGCCGGTGGTGTGTTATGCCGTTTTCGGATTCGGCAGCGCGTATTTCCTCTCGCTCGCGATCCGCGCCCTGCCGATGGGCACCGCCTATGCCATTTGGATGGGCATCGCCATTGTGGGCGCGGCGGTGTTCGGCATCCTGCATTTGCGCGAACCCGCCGGCTGGTTTCGTCTGCTGTGCATCGGCCTGATTCTCTTCGGCATCGTGGGTTTGAAATTCGCGGATCGGAAACCCGCGGGCAGGCCGCCCCTCCCGAAAGATGAGCTCGCCCATAAAGAACGCTGAACCCCGCCCCTCGAGAGCACACCACCTGCAACAGCGGCCGGGAGAAAAAATGCCGGGGTCACCAGTATCATCCGTCTGGTGAGCGGCGGGCACCTGCCTTTATTTTTGGGTATGAATCCCCTGATGCCGCAGCGCACGAAAATGCCGTGGCGCAGGCTGCCAGCCCAATGCTGCCAACTTTTGTGCAGCAATAAAATCCCAAAGTCACAACACGCAAGGATGTAAGCCGCAGGGACTTGGCAAAGCGTAATCGTTCTGCCACGGTTTGACCCTGGCTTGATCTTGCGATCCTGCGGATGTTCTCTGCAGGAATGCCACGGCCGGGCTGTCGCCGATCAAACAGGGAACTGCAAGGTTGCTGCCAAGATTTTTGAAACACGAACCACCTGAATGTTGCATGCTGGCTTTCTGTTGTCCGGGAGAACCGGCGTGTTTACCAAACGCCGTCAGGAGTGAACTGTTTGTAGACATGGGCATCTTGCGTGTTTTTAAACTCCGTGAGGAGCGGCCTGTAAAATTTCTTATGATCTGGCGCGTTTTTTCGAGGAGGACCAAGCAGGTCCCTCCTGACGGAGTTTTGGGAAATGCGATATGTCGCTTCACTAAAAACAGTTCACTCCCACCGGAGTTGACAGCATGTTTGCCTGCAAAATTTTTTATGCACCCCCTGGGTGGTTGAGCGTTGCGATCCAAGCGGCGTCACTCGCGGATGGAATCAATCTGGGTGCAAAATTCACAAACCAAGCATGAGCCGGAGGGAAAACTTGATGGCCGGTGTGATTTTTGTGGTGCTGCGGCTGGTTGTTTGGCAATTGCGGCAGAAAAACTCCTTGCGTCTCTGCCTCCTGGTGTGAATAATCCCCCGGTAACGCGCGGAGTAATGCCGGCATCCTTGCCTGCAGACCAGATGATGAGGTCTGCGCCAAGTCCCCATCCGTAACTGGGGCATGCCCCGGGTGAGAGTTTTGGCATTGTTTGAAAACTCAACGAGCCTGGGCTGGATGCCTGCATCACGCGATCAAGGCCACGGCAAAGGCGGCGGCACCCTCCTGCCGTCCGATGAAACTCAGCTTTTCCGAGGTGGTTGCTTTGATGGAGATTTGAGGGGGAGTGAGCGAGAGGGCGATGGCAAGGTTCGCACGCATCTGGGCGGCGAAGCGCATGACTTTGGGCGCCTCGAGCACGATGGTGGCATCGATATTGACGATCGTGTAATGCTGCTCGCCCAGCAGGCGGGCAATTTCCTGCAGCAGCACCAGGCTGGAGATATTGGCAAAGCGCGGGTTGCTGTCCGGGAAATGCGTGCCCAGGTCGCCGAGATTGGCGGCGCCCAGCAGCGCGTCGCCGATGGCATGGCTGAGCACGTCGGCATCGGAGTGGCCGGCAAAACCGGTATCATGGGGAATGGTGACCCCGCCGAGAATCAACGGCCGGCCGCTGACCAGGGGATGAACATCGTAGCCGAAACCTACGCGCATGCGCCAAGCTCCCGCGCAAAGAGTTCCGCGATTTGTAAATCGCCGGGCGTGGTGATTTTCAAGTTTTTCTCCTCACCCTCCACCCACACCACTTTGCCTCCCATGTGTTCAATTAAACCGGCTTCGTCAGTGGCGTAAAAATTTTCCATGCGTGCCCGTTGGAACGCCTGCTGGAGTGCGCTCGCGCGGAAGACCTGCGGGGTTTGCGCCAGGCGCAGCGTTTCACGATCCACTGTCCTGATGATCTCCTGTGCGGAGATTTGCTTCACCGTGTCTTTTGGCGGCAGGCCGGGGATGCAGCCCTCAGCCTGCCCGCATCCGGCGAGCACGCGCGCCAGCAGGTCGGGTGTGAACAGCGGTCGCACGGCATCATGCACCACCACCAGGCTGTCCGCGGGCGGATGGAGTGCCTGCAAGCCGGCCCACACCGAATCCTGGCGGTGTTTGCCGCCGCTGACGAGACGGCGGCATTTCTTGATTTGAAAACGGCGGATGATCTCTTGTTCGATGTAAGCCTGCCAGCCGCCAGCCGCCACCAGGACCACCTCGCCGATCTGCTCCGCCTGTTCGAAGCGCAGCAGCGTGTGCGCCAGAATGGGGCGGCCACACAGCAGTAAAAATTGCTTGGGCAATTCGCTGCCAAAGCGTGTTCCCTGACCGGCGGCGACGATGATCGCGGAAGCTTGCACGTTTTCTCCGGGTGCCACATCAAAGCGCATTGCTCTGGGAAAAACGATCACGCCTGTGAAGATTGGGCCGCGCAGGCCTCCTGCCTGCGGTGGTTTGCAGAGCAGAGGTCTGTGCTACAGGATCAACATGGCATCGCCGTAGCTGTAGAAGCGCCACTTCTCCTTGATGGCCTTGCGATACGCCTTGAAGATGAGATCGCGGTTGGCAAAGGCGCAGACCAGCATCAGCATGGTGGAGCAGGGCATATGGAAGTTGGTGATCAAGCGGTCGACGATTTTGAAATCGTAGGGCGGGTAGATGAACTTGTCGGTCCAGCCGCGGCCGGGCTTGACCCAGCCCTCGCTGGTGACTTCGGTTTCGAGCGCACGCACGACGCTGGTGCCGACCGCATAGACTTTGCCGCCCTTTTTCATGGTTTCATTGATGGCCTGGGCGGTGGCCGGGCTGATTTCGAAGTATTCCGAATCCATTTTGTGGCGGCTCAAATCCTCGACGATCACCGGCCGGAAGCTGCCCAAGCCGAGATGGAGCACGATCGGCACGATGCGCGTGCCCTTGTTGGAGATTTTCTTCAACAGTTCCTTGGTGAAATGCAGGCCGGCGGTGGGCGCGGCAACCGCGCCGCGCACGCTGGCATAGACGGTCTGGTAGCGTTCCTTGTCCATCGGCTCGGGGTTGCGCTTGACGTAGGGCGGCAGCGGCGACTGGCCGAGGCGTTCCACGATCTCGAAGAAATCGCCGTTGAAGTTGAAGCGCACCACGCGGCCGCCGGAAACGGTGTTGTCGATCACGTCGCAGGACAGCTCACGGCCGACCGACAGACGGTTGCCCACGCGCACTTTGCGGGCCGGCCGCACCAGCACCTCCCACAGGCCGTTTTCCAACTGGCGCAGCAGAAAGATTTCGACTTTGGCTTCGGTCTTGTCCTTGGTGCCGATCAAACGCGCGGGAAACACCTTGGTCTCATTGATCACCAAACAGTCATCCGGGCCGAAGTAATCCACAATGTCGGAGAAAATTTTTTCTGCGATCGTCTTCTGCTCGCGGTCAACCACCATGAGCTTGGACTTGTCGCGCTTCTTCTCGGGGTATTGCGCAATGAGTTTTTCCGGAATGTTGATCTTGAAATCGGAGAGTTTCATCGGTCAACGTCTTTCCATTTGGTTAGCAGTTCGCCCCTCGCGAGCGAGCGGCGCCGCCGGGCCGGCGGCGTTGGGAGTAGTGCAGCAGCGCGCGGCGCTCACCAAAGCTCCTGCTGGGTGGCGGCGTGGTGTGGCGGCCGTGAGAAACCGAGATGCTGATAGGCGCGCGGCGTGACCACGCGGCCGCGCGGCGTGCGTTTCAAAAAACCCTCCTGGATCAAATAGGGTTCATAGATTTCTTCCAGCGTGCCCGCCTCTTCGCCCACCGCCACGGCCAGGGTGTTGACCCCCACCGGGCCGCCGTTGAACTTTTCGATCAGCGTGCGCAGCAGGCGCTTGTCCATCTCATCCAGGCCGAGTTCGTCGACATCGAGCTGTGCCAGCGAGGATTTTGCCAGCTCCAGGCTGACCATACCGCTGCCGGCGATTTGGGCAAAGTCACGCACCCGGCGCAGCAGGCGGTTGGCGATGCGCGGGGTGCCCCGCGAGCGCCGCGCGAGCTCCACCGCCGCCGCCGGCTCGATCACGATTTGCAGAATGCGCGCCGAGCGCTCGACGATGACGCGCAGTTGCTCGGCGGTGTAATAGTCGAGCCGGATCACCACGCCGAAGCGGGCGCGCATCGGGCTGGTCAGCAGACCGGCGCGGGTGGTGGCGCCCACTAGCGTGAACTTGGGCAGCCGCAGTTGAATCGAGCGCGCATTGGCACCTTTGTCAATGATGATGTCGAGCTTGTAGTCCTCCATCGCGGGATAGAGATATTCCTCCACCACACGATTCAGGCGGTGAATCTCATCGATGAACAGCACGTCGCCCTCGCCCAGGTTAGTCAGCAAACCGGCCAAATCCCCGGCTTTCTCCAGCACCGGCCCGGAAGTGGTCTTGATCTGTGTGCCCATCTCGTTGGCGATGATGTTGGCCAGGGTGGTTTTCCCCAGGCCGGGCGGGCCGTAGAGCAGGACATGATCGAGCGCCTCGCGGCGGCCGCGCGCTGCCTGGATGAACACGCGCAGGTTGCTCTTCATTTTTTCCTGGCCGATGAAATCGTCCAGCCGGGCCGGCCGCAGGCGTTGATCGAAATCGCGCTCGCCCTCCAGAGCATCGGGAGTGGTGGCACGCCGGTCGTTGAAATGCGGGACTTTCTCAGGCATGGCTGAACTCATTTCTCGTTTTCAAATATGGCGCAGGGCGGCTTTGAGCAGCTCCTCCACGCCCGCACTACCGTTTGCTTCCACCGCCCGCCTGATCGCCTTCTCCGCGGCCGGTCGGGGATAGCCCAGTGAAACCAGGGCCAGCAATGCCTCATTGGCCTGCGCCGAAACCGCCGGTGTCGCGGTGGTTTCACCCGTCACCGCAAAGCCCGCCAGCCGGTCGCGCAGTTCCACCACCAGCCGTTCCGCGGTTTTTTTGCCGATGCCCGGAATCGCGGTCAACGCGCCGATCTCGTTCTGCTGAATATAACGGCAGAAGGTCTCAACGGTGCAGCCGCTCAATATGCTTTGTGCCACCTTGGGCCCCACGCCATTGACAGTCAACAGATGCAGAAAAAGTTGCTTTTCCTCCAGCGTGGCAAAGCCAAAAAGCTGCAGGGCATCCTCCCGCACCAGCAAGTGGGTGAAGACCGTGATGCTTTCGCCCACCGGCCCGAGCTTCTCATAGGTGGAGAGGGGAATCGCAATGTCATAGCCGACGCCATTGACCTCGAGCAGGAGACGGGCAGGAGATTTGCTGAGCAAGCGTCCGTGCAATTGTGCAATCATGCCGGCAAGCGATGGTTGAAAGGGCGGCACCGCCCAGAAATTTTGCCGCGGCGCCGGTGTGAAGCGGGCAAGCAGGTGATTTTTACCACCTGTTCCCCGTTGGCGCAATCTGGTCGATTCACTTTGTTCACGAAAATATTTTTGTCGCAGACCCTTCCGGGGCGGTGCCAGGCCGGGGGCTTGGTGTCGTGCAGAATTTGGGCTGCAACTTCCGCACGCCAGCGGCAGCGCACGGGTCCGCTTTTTACAGCTCAAGCCCGATTTTTTATTTTGCACTTCCCGCGCGCCGCGGTGTTTACGCTTTCATCACGACCGTGTTGGCAATTTTCCCACCACCCGGCTAAAGTTGCGGCGCGAAGCAAGATTGGCCTGAACGCAGTCAGGCATCAATCCCTGTTACTGGAAGTCTTTTGGTGACGGATGACCCATGTTTGCGCCGTCGGTCGAATGTCGTTGTCATAGCCGCCGATGACGAGCACGCTCGTGTCCGGCAGGAGAGTCGCAGTACTAAACGCAAGGCGGCGGTCAACTCTTCCGCTGACACGAACAAAGCCCGGTGTGCCCGGCAGCCACACCTCGACATCATTGGCATCACCGGTGACAACGACTTCCCCGGAGGGCAGAACGGTCGCAGCATCAATTATCTTGTAGCGAGGGTTCAGCAACTCCGGCCCCGGGATGAACTGTCCCGATTGCGGATCATAGATCTCGGTCTGGGCGATGCGGCGACGCTCGTTGCCGTCACTGGACCCGCCGACTACCATGACGCGTCCATCTTTGAGCAGGACAGCGCCATGTTTGCACCGTGGTTGCCGCATCGTGCCAGTCATCGTGAATGATCTTGCAGCCGGGTCGTAAATCTCGGCGGAGCTGATCGCCGCGTTGCGCCCACCTTGCCCGCCAATGATCAGGACTCGTCCGTCGCTCAGGCGAACCGCCGCATGATGTACCCTCGCCTCGTGCATAGATCCCACCGCAACGAAGCGACCCTTCTCATGGTCAAAAATCTCCGCCTGCCGGACCGGGCGATTGGTTGCCGTGGCCCCACCCGCAATCAACACCGCGCCCTCCAGAAGGGGAGTTGCGGTGGCGTCCATTCTCGGTGTCGTCATCGCAGTCACAGGCAAAAACGAGCGTGTCCGTGCGTCGAATATCTCGGCGGAAGAGGTTGTCGCTTCGCCCGTCCATCCGCCGGCAATCAAGACGCTGCCGTTCTGCAAGGGTGCGGCAACGTGAGAGACCCGGGGTACGCTCATCGGTTGTGTCGCCTGCGTAATTCCCTTGTTGAAATAGAATAACTCGGCAGAGCGTTCAACCGGAGCGCATCCGGTGCCACTGCACCCACCAGTCACCAGTACCGCGTCTGGAGAAATGACGGTAACTTTATGGGCAGCGCGGGGCGTCAAGAGGCCAACCGTCGGTTGAACGACCCAGCGTTCTGCGGGCGTGGACCCATGTGCAAACGAGGCCAGCAAGGCGGCCATGCCACCCAGACTGGTGTGAAAAAGCGGACGGAGTTTCATGAGTGATCTCGTCATGAGTATTGCTGCCCGACACCCGTTTCAACGGGTGAACCCGCATGGGATGACCCGGCAAAGGCGATGGTGCAACCATGCCGGCAAGCGATGTTTGCGAGGGCGACACCGCCCGGGAATTTTGCCGGGGGCGCAGACATTCAGGCCACGGCTTGATGGTCGGGCTTGAGCGTGCGATGGGCATGGCAAATGGCCAGCGCCAGACCATCGGCAATGTCGTGCGGGGTGGGCAGCTCTTTCATGCCCAGCACCGCCTGCACCATTCTTTGTATTTGTTCCTTTGATGCCGCGCCGTTGCCGGAGACCGCGAGTTTCACTTCGCGGGGTGTATAGTCAACCAGCGGCACACCGGCGCGGGCGGCCGCGAGCAGCAGCACGCCGCGGGCATGTCCGAGCTTGAGCGCCACTTGGGAATTTTGCACATGAATGAGTTTTTCGACCACCATGCAAGCGGGGCGGTGCGTGGCCAGGAACTCGCAGGTCGCTGTGAAGAGATGCTCCAGGCGTCGTTCGAGCGCCCAGTCGCGCGGCGGCACGATCGCGGCAGACCCTCTATAAAAACAATGACCGCCCCTGGCTTCAATCAGGCCAAGACCGGTCGTGATCAATCCGGGATCTGCTCCCAAAATCAGGCATCCCTGCATCGCAAAGGTTCGTCGCGGGATAAGAAGAGTTGTAAGCGGGGCGGGCAGGCGTCCGCAGGCTATTGCAACTGGCTCATAACCTCGTCGGCAATGTCAAAGTTCGAATAGACGTGCTGCACATCATCATGCTCGTCGAGCACGTCCATGAGCTTCAGCAGTTTGACCGCGTCGTTGCCCTCGACTTTGACGGTGTTTTTGGGATACATCCCCACTTCCGCCTTTTCGATGACAATCCCCCTTTTTTCGAGCGCCGCCTTGACGGACTCGAAATCCGCGGGCGCCGACAGAATGTCGGAAGATTCGGGATCGTATTTCAGATCCTCCGCACCGGCCTCGAGGACGACCTCGAGCAATTCATCTTCGCTGCGGCCGCCGGTGGCCACTGTGAAAATGCCCTTCTTCTCGAACATCCACGCCACGGCGCCGGACTCCGCCATGTTGCCGCCATGTTTGGAAAACAGGTGGCGAATGTCCGCCACGGTGCGGTTTTTATTGTCGGTGACCACTTCGACGATCAGCGCGGCTCCACCCGGGCCATAGCCTTCGTAGGTGGCTTCTTCGTAGTTCACGCCCTCCAACTCGCCGGTGCCGCGTTTGATGGCACGCTCGATGTTGCTGGCCGGCATGTTGGCGGCTTTGGCATCCTGAATGGCCTTGCGCAAACGCGCATTCGAGTTCTCATCGCCGCCTCCATTGCGGGCAGCCAGGGTAATTTCTTTGATCAAACGGGTGAAAATGCGGCCGCGGATCGCATCTTGCTTGGCCTTGACATGTTTGACCTTGGCCCATTTATTATGACCAGACATGCTGCTCTCCCAAAAATTGATGGCGTAATTTAATAAAAAATCGTCCGGTTTCCAAACGGAATTTTGGCGCCGACATGAACAAAGCCATTGAAATTTCGCCAGTTATTCCGGCCGTGCCAAACCGAACGATGGTCAGGTACCCGATGGCATGTTGCAGCGCAAGGGCGTCACTGCTGGTTGCTCAACTCATAGGCCCGCACGCGTACCGGGGTGCGCACTACCCAGGCATAAGTGTAGCCCTTCTCGTCCGCCAGCTTTTGCAAACGCTCCGCTTCATAGCGATTGACGAAACGTCCTGCTCTCACCTTGTAGTAGGGCGGCTCGTAAATCACCTGCACTTCGGTGTCGAGATCGAGGATGGCGATTTTCATGGCCTCGCGTGCCTGCTGGCCGTCCTCGGTTTGGAGCAACTGTAGTTGATAACCCGGCACCGTCACCCAGGAAGTGTCACTGGCCGTCGTGTCCGCCTGCATTGGCACGAATGCCTGGGATTGCACCTGCTCGCGCGGCTGCTTGCGGGGAATGTCAAACGCCGGCTCGCGCAGGGTTGCGGGATCAAAGGATTCGTCATAGACCGTGCCGGCAGAACTGGCTGGCGGGCTCGGCGCCGAAGCGGTGCCAGTTTGGCCCGCGGGTGTGGTCGGTCGCGGCGCCGTGCGGGTGGTTGCCGGCCGTTCCGATTTGCCGGCGGTGCGGCTGGCGCTGCAGCCGGCCAGTCCGAGCAACAACAAAGACACGCCGACGCCGTTGAGCCAATGGCAGCGACGCGAATGGAAAAATTGCATGATACACCTCATTGCTGATCATCAAAGTAGGTGCAAAAGCCGCCTGGGAGTCAGCACCACACCGGCGCGCGACTCATCCAAAAATCAAATGACAGATGAACACCGCCGCGAGCAAGCCGGCCACGTCGGCGAGCAAGCCGGTGGCCAGGGCATGCCGGATCTTTTTGATGGAAACCGAACCAAAGTAGACCGCCAGAACATAGAAGGTTGTCTCGGTGCTGCCGTACATGGTGGAAACCAGCCGGCCGATGAAGGAATCTGGGCCGTGGGTTTTCATCAACTCGGTGGTCAGGCCGAGCGAACCGCTGCCGGAGAGCGGCCGCATCAAGGCCACCGGCAGAGCCTCGGCCGGCATGCCAATCAGATTCGTCACCGGCGAGAGCAGTTTCACGAACAGATCCATGGCGCCGGAGGCGCGAAACATGCCGATCGCAAACAGAATCGCCACCAGAAACGGAATGATGCGAATGGCGACATTGAAGCCCTCCTTCGCACCCTCCACGAAGCATTCATACACTTTGACTTTGCGCAAGAAGCCGACCAGCGGGATCACCAGCAGCAGGGCCGGGATCGCCCAGGTGGAAAGCAACTCCAGTGCCGCGCGCAGATACTCACCCATGCCGGCCCTCCGCTGACGGTGTGGCGGTGAGCTGCGGATCATCCTTGCGGTAAGCCGGCAGCCGGCCCAGCAGTTTCGCCATGATGATGGCCGTGATGGTGGCGCAGCAGCTCGCAAAGATGGTGGTGCCAATGATCTCGAAAGGATTGTTCGATTGCAGCGACACCCGGATGCCGATGATCGTGCTCGGAATCAGCGTGATGCTGGCGGTGTTGATGCCCAGGAACATCACCATGGCGTTGGTGGCGGTGTCCTTTTGGGGATTGAGCTGCTGCAGCTCCTCCATCGCCTTCAGGCCGAAGGGCGTGGCGGCGTTGCTCAATCCCAGCCAGTTGGCGGCAATGTTGAGCAGCATGGCGCCCATCGCCGGATGTTCCGGCGGCACCTCCGGGAACAGGCGGCGCATCACCGGCGCCAGCGCACGGGCCAGCAGGCGAATGAAGCCTGCCTGCTCGGCTATCTTCATGATACCCAGCCACAGCGTCATGATGCTGATCAAGCCCAGCGCGATTTTGACGGCGGTCTCGGCGGAATCGAACGCCTGCCGGGTCACCTGCTGAATGTTGCCGGTGGCCGCACCGACGACCACCGCGATGACAATCAACCCCAGCCAGATGTGATTGAGCATGAACCCTCCTTGTTGCCTGCGGATCATTCACCACCACTGCGGTTTGGACGGCTGTGAGTTTAGGATTTTTTTCGCGGCAAGCAAGCAGATTTTCCCGGCTTGCATTTCTCACGGAAATTCTCGACCATTGCGCCATAATGTTGCGGCCGCTCCCGATCCCCCGTTCCCCCCGTGTTGATTCCATGCAGGAGGCTTGTCATGAAACTTGGTTATGTCGAATACATGGATTGCGCGCATTTCCTCCCCGGACATGAAAAATGCGGCATGCCCCACGGCCACACCTACAAGGTCGAAGTCATCATTACCGGCGAAAACAAAACCGGCATGATCCTCGATTTCGGTGACATGAAGAAAATCATCCACTCCGTGCTGGCGGAGTATGATCACAAGTCCCTCAACGATTTCTTGGATTATCCCTCGGTGGAAAACATCTGCGAGATGCTGGCGCGGCGTTTTCGCGAAAAATGGCGTTTCCCTTTCGCCGTGCGCGTGTGGGAGGGCGAGGGCAAATGGGCGGAGCTGGAGGCGGTGCCCGGCGGTGATCATGCCGGTTCCGCCGCCGGCTCATGATCGGGGCAATCAAGACGCAGTTGCTCCGACCGCAGCGGCTGATTGAGCAGTGTGCAGTAATGCGGAGTGTCGGGAGTGGAGACGGCCTGGAAGAAGCGGCAAGTGATGCACATGCGCGCAACACTGATCACGCCGGCATGTTGCAGGCGCGCAAGCAGGCGCATGAGAAAGTGCATCACCACCAGTTTTTCCCCCGGCGCGCTGCCGGCGATGGCGGTTTGCACCACTTCCGCCCAATTCGCCAGTTGGCGTGCCACTTTGCGGCCCTGTGGTGTCAGGCGCAGCGTGGCCACCCGCCGGTCGCTTTGCAGGCGGATGCGTGCAACCAGCTCTTTGCCCTCGAGGGTGGTCAGCGCGTCACTCACGGTGGCAGGCGTCAGCATGAATTCCCGCGCCAGCAGACCCACCGTGCATGCCGCCTTGCCGTGGTGCAGCAGGAACACCAGGAATTGAATCTGGATCGGGCTGAGATTGTGTTCCTTGTTCTGCTCCCACAACAAGACGCGAAAAGCCTGCGACAGCCGTTCAAGCGCGGCGGCAATCTTGGCGTCGGGGTTGTGATGCTGCTGCGCGGGATCAAAGATGCCTGCCATGTCGGATTCCGGAGGTTAAGCCCGGCCCCTCAGCCATCGGTGCCGCGGGCAGCCGGGGGTTCTTGTTTGGTGCGAGCCGCAGGGGTGCGGTGACGGCGCGCTCGCGCCGGCGTGCCATGCAGCGCCGTGACACCTGCTGCAGTCCCATCCGCTGACAGGCAAGCCGCCGTTTGGCAAAGTAGTGAAGGCACGGCTGCATAATAATCCCTGCCAGCACGAAAGGCAACCTCGAAAAGCACCAGCAACAATATCGAGTGTTGCTTGCGGGCGGGAACCGAAAAACACGTCATTTGCGCAATCCCTCGGTAACGTGTGGAGTAGTAGCGCAGGCCTCCCTGGCGGCAGACATGATGTCCGGGGCTGCCAAGTTTTTTGAAGCGATAAAATTCAAAGTCCAAAATACGCAAGGACGCGAAACTGCAGGGGTTTCGCAGAGAGTAACCACTCCACCTCGGTTTGACCGTGGCGCAATCTTGCGATCCTCCCGATGTTTTCTGCCGGAATGCCACGGTCAAGCCGCGGCAGATCAAAACGGGACGGAACTGTCACCGCGAAGATTCGTGAACCACGCCACCGACTAATTCTGCAACGACAAACTCCAAAATCCGCTCCACAACCAAAAACTGGCATTCCCGTGGAATTTTCAGCAATACTGGGAGTGAAGCCCGTTATTGCTGCAGAAAAACTCTTCACTGAGACCTGACTCATTTTTTCCCCAACCGGGGCGACATCGCGGGCGGCGCCGGTGTAGCGCATCGGGGTAATGTCGCACCTGCGCCTGTCGCTTTCGCTGTCCGGTTAGCAGTCTGAGAGAAATTCTCCGCCGTTTTTTGCATCACGCCGACAGCTTTGCGCCTGTCTTCGCAACCGGCATTGTTTCGAATTTCGCTTCAAGTAGCGCGCCCCCGGCAGGGTGCCGTTGCCAGGGAGGATGAAAAAATGAAGGCCACTGCAATTTTTCTGCTCATGCTGCCCATGGCGGCCGCAGGTGCGCCGACCGACACCACCAATTATGCCCGTCTGGTCAATCCCTTCATCGGAACCGGCGGCCACGGCCACACCTTTCCCGGGGTGAGCCTGCCCTTCGGCATGGTGCAACTCAGTCCCGACACCCGGGTGCAGGGTTGGGATGCCTGCGCCGGCTATCATTACTCCGACAGCACGATCCTGGGCTTCAGCCACACCCATCTGAGCGGCACCGGCGCGATTGATTACGGCGACATTCTCCTGATGCCGACGGTGGGGACGCTTCAGCTCGTACCCGGCGGCGAAGATCAGCCCCAGTCGGGCTATCGCTCCCGCTTTCGCCATGCAAGTGAACAGGCGCACGCCGGCTACTATCGTGTGCAACTCGATGAGCACGGCATCGTCGTGGAGCTGACTGCCACCGCCCGCGCCGGCTTGCACAAATACGTTTTCCCCGCTTCGCCAGAGGCGAACATCATTCTCGATTTGCGACATGGCCTGGGGCCCGATCGCGTGCTGGAGGCGGAACTGGAGTTTGTCAGCGACACGGAAATCGCGGGACTGCGCCGCTCCCAGGGCTGGGCCGCGGATCAGCGGGTTTACTTCGTGGCGCAGTTCTCCCGGCCATTTGCCGCCTTCGGCGTTGCAAAGGACGGCCGGATTCTCCCTGGCCGAGCCAAAGCTGCGGGCACGAACCTGCAGGCTTTCGTGCGCTACCTCACACAGCCGCAGCAGGAGATTCTGGTGAAGGTTGGCCTCTCCGCGGTCAGCATTGCCGGCGCGCGGGACAATCTGCAGCGGGAGATTCCGGATTGGGATTTTGCCCGGGTGCGGCGCGCCGCGGAAGCCACGTGGAATGCCGCGCTGGGGAAAATCGTCGTCCGCGGCGGCTCAGCCGATGAACGGACGATCTTCTACACCGCGCTGTATCACACCCTGCTGGCACCCCACTTGTTCATGGATGGCGACGGCCGTTATCGCGGCCGCGATGGCCGGGTGCATCGCGCCCGGGGTTTCACCAACTACACCGTCTTTTCTTTGTGGGACACCTTCCGCGCCACGCATCCGCTTTTCACCATCATCGAACGGGCACGCACACGCGATTTCATTCACACCATGCTGGCGCAGTTTGAACAGGCGGGAAGTCTCCCGGTATGGGAACTGGCGGGCAACGAAACCCACACCATGATCGGCTATCACGCCGTGCCGGTGATCGTCGATGCCCATGCCAAGGGCATTCGCGATTTTGATGCCGCTCGCGCGCTGGCTGCCATGCGCCACAGCGCCGAAGTCAGCGCGCCCGGCCTGCGGCCCTATCGCGAACTGGGTTACATTCCCGCCGAGGACGAACCGGAATCGGTCTCCAAGACACTGGAGTATGCCTATGACGACTGGTGCATCGCGCAAATGGCCGGCTGGCTGGGCGACCACAAGAGTGCGCAACGCTATCGCGAGCGCGCAGCGTTTTACCGCAATCTCTTCGATCCGAAAACCGGCTTCATGCGCGGCCGGCGCAATGGCGGTTGGATCGAGCCATTCGACCCCGCCGAAGTCATTTTCGAATACACCGAAGCCAATGCCTGGCACTACAGCTTTTTTGTGCCCCAGGCGGTGACGGATCATATCGATCTGCTCGGCGGCGAGGCGCGCTTCCTGGCCAAACTCGATTCGCTGTTCCACGCCGATTCGGCGCTGCCGGGGAAATTTCAACCCGACATCTCCGGCATGCTCGGCCAGTATGCCCACGGCAACGAACCCTGCCATCATGTCGCCTACCTGCACAACTATGCCGGCGTCCCGTGGAAAACGCAGGAACGCGTGCGCGCAATCATGACGAAGCTCTACACCAACTCGCCCGCGGGCTTGTGCGGCAATGATGATTGCGGCCAGTTGTCAGCCTGGTATGTGTTCAGCGCGCTGGGCTTTTATCCTGTCTGTCCCGGATCGGATTTTTATGTCATTGGCAGTCCGCTGTTCCCACGCGCCACCCTGCATCTCGAAGACGGCAGCCGCTTCGTGATTGGCGCGGATCAGGTATCGGCCGCGAACAAGTATATCCAGTCGGCCCGGCTCGGTGCTGCGCCCCATCGCAAATCCTACCTGCGGCATGAGGACATTTTGCGCGGGGGCGAGCTCACCTTCGCGATGGGACCCGCGCCGAATCCTGCGTGGGGCGCCGCGCACGAGGATCGGCCGCAGGCACGCCTGGCGAGCACGCCGGCAGTGGTGACCCCCCTGATTCAGGCACGCGCCGCGTCCTTTCTCGACACGATGACCGTTCAGCTCGTTTCTCTGACGCCTGGCGCCACCCTGCACTACACCCTCGATGGCAGCGAGCCAACGCCGGTCTCGCCACGCTATGACCGGCCCATTCGCCTGACGGCCACCACCACGGTGAAGGCAATCGCCGTCAAGGCGGGTATGCAGCCCAGCAAGAGTGAGCGCGCCGTCTTTCTCGCCGTGCCCGAGCGGCGCCGGGTGGAATTGCTCACTGCCTATCGCGCGCCCTACACCGGCGGTGGCGATCAGGCCCTGGTTGATTTCGTGCGCGGCACCGCCAACTTTCGCAGCGGCGCCTGGCAGGGATTTCACAGAAACGATTTGGAAGCCATCGTTGATTGCGGCCGCGTGCGGCCTTTGCGCCGGATCGCAGCGGGCTTCCTGCAAAATGTCGGCTCGTGGATTTTCTTTCCCACAGCCGTGGAATTTGCCGTCTCGGACGACGGGCGGCAGTTCCGCGTCGTCGCCGGGTTTCATCACGAAACGGCACCCACGGATCAAGGCGCAATGCTGAAGGAATTTGCGCGCACCTTTGACGGTTTGAGCGGCCGCTACGTGCGTGTTCGTGCCCGCAATATTGGCCACTGTCCGCCGTGGCATTATGCCGCCGGCGGCGAAGCCTGGCTGTTTGCAGATGAGATCGTGATCGAATAGAAGCAGGAAGAATCAGATGGCAAAGCCGGAGGCGGGGGAGACGCCGGTGACGGCCTGGTGCAATTGCAAACTTGCACAAAGAGAAAACTGCTGTCAAACGACTGCTCCTGCAACAGCCAGGCTGTTGCTGCAAACACTCCGGATTTTTTAACACGAAAATACCTTGGTAGCAGAGCCTGCAAGGTCGGTGCCTGAGGGCACGAATATAAAAACCCATTCAATCATCTCTCCGTCCCCTCACTCTGCCCGCCGCCACAACTCGGGATGCGCGATCAGGTGTGCAAGCCGTTCGGTGTTGCGGTGCAGATTGAAGTGTGCCAACACTTTTTCGCGGCCGGCCTGTCCCAGGCGCCGGCGCAATTCCGGATCGGCATGCAGTTGTTGCAGTGCCTGCACCAAACCGTCAACATCGCCGGGATCGACCAGCAGACCGGTGCGGCCGTGCTCCACCAGCTCGGGAATGCCGGACAACCGGCTGGCGACCACCGGCAAACCGCTGGCCATCGCCTCCATCAACACCACCGGCACCCCCTCGCGCTTGCCACTTTTGGTCGGCACGCTTGCCAGCACTTTCACCTGCGCGGTTTGCAGTCTCTGCGCCACCTCGCGGCGCGGGCGGCTGCCGTGCAGCAGGATGCGATCGGACAATCCGCCGGCCGCAATTTGTTGTTCGATCGCCTGGCGCTGCGGCCCATCCCCCACCAGATCACACACCAAATCCACACCCGCCAGGCTCAACCGGCGACAGGCTTCGATGAGAAAGCGGTGACCCTTTACTTCCTCCAGCGAAGCGACGCATAAAAGGCGCAGCGTTTTATCCGCCGGCTCCGCCGCGGGCGGATGGAACACCGCGGGATCGATGCCGCAGGGGATGAGATGAATCTTGCGCCGCGCCGCCTCGCCACACGCCGCGACCATCACTTCTTTGTTGAAGGCGGAAATCGTGACGGCAAAGGCGGCGGCTGCGACTTTTTGGTCGAGCATGCGCCGGTCCTTGTGCAGGTCCGAGCCGTGCGCCGTGAAGCTGAACGGAATGCCGGTGAGGCGGTGAATGATCATCGCGGCGAGCGCCGGATGATTGGCAAAATGGGCATGAATGTGGGTGATGCCCTGCTGTTGCATCTCATACGCGAAGCGCACGGATTTGGGCAGAATGCCGAGTGCACCGACAAAAAAATTCAGGCTGCCCCAGGTGCCACGCAGGGCCTCGACCACCGTGCGGAGATAAACCGCCGGGTGGCTGCGCAGGAAATGCCAATGGGCCTGCAAAATGGGCGTGGAGAGGAATGGTTGAAAATGTGCGCGCCGGGTGAGCGCCACCGCTTCGGGATGTACCACCGGCTGATGCTCGCGCAGCAACGGATAAATTTCCACGGGAATGCCCAGGCGTTCCTGTTCGAGCATCTCATAGAGAATGAACGTCTCGGAGATTTTCGGAAAGCGCGACATTATGTAGGCCAGTTTTATCCCGGCGGGCGGCGCCTTGATGGTGGCCGGAGCCGGCTGGCGCTGCGTTTTCGCCTCGCGGTCGCGATGGCGCCAGGCATCCAGGCGGCTGACCCAGGGCTTCAGGCGCAGGCGGAAGAGTGCCGGTGTGGTGCGCGGCGTGAGGTTGGTGCGGCGCAGCCGCAGCGGGTCAACCACGCGCAGGTCATTGTGGCCATCGGCGGTGGTAAAGGCCAGCCGGAAACCCGCGGCGCGCAGCAAGGCCACCACCGCTTCATCGTGGCCGCCGCTGGGATAGCAGAAGATCGGCAGCGTCGTGCCGATTTCGCGCTGCAAATCCGCCTGCGCTTGGATGATTTCCCGGTGCGCCTGCTCCGGCGTGATTTGCGTCATGACCGGATGGTTCACCGTATGCGCGCCCAGCGTCACGCCCTCTGCCGCGAGCTGCCGCAGTTGTTGCCAGCTCAACACGCTGGCAGGCATCTCGCAGGGCGGCAGGAGTCGGCGGCAGATTTGCTCGACAAAAGCCATGGCCTCGGCATGCGGCAGCGACTTGACATGGTCCTGCGTTCGTTTCAGCGCCTGCCGCATGGCTTTCGCGGTTTTCAGGGAAAGCCGGCCCAGCGGCGTGAGCTCGAGTTCGGGGAGCGCAGCGGCACGGAACGCCTGATACAGACGATCCCACCAAAACGGCCGCTCGGGATGATCCGGGAAGCCGGTGGGCACGAACAGGGTGGCGGGCAGCCGGTATTTGCGCAAAATCGGCCAGGCGATCTCGCCGAAGTCGAGGTAGGCATCATCAAAGGTGAGCAACACGGCGCGCTCCGGCAGGGGCGTGCGGTGCTCGAGCGCATGCAACACCGCGGCGATGTCCAGCACGCGATAGCGCCGGCTGAGATGGCGCATCTGCTGCTCGAAAGCCGCGGGCGTGGCGCTGATCATGCGGGGATTCAAATGCGGCGCGCTGCCGGCCTCCGCGATGCGATGATATGTGAGCACCCGCAGCATGATCAACCCCGCCACTGCAATTGTCCGGCATGCGCAACGGCGCACCGCCAGAGTTGATAGTACCGGTTTTGGCGCAACCAGTGTCCGGTTGCAGGGTGGAGCGGTTGCCGTCTTTCCTGGCCGGCCTGCAGCCGCCGCAGCAATCCCACGAGATAGCGCACCCAGCACAGAACGAAGAGCGGCACCAGCCGGTCTTCAGGCACTGCCAGGCGTGTGGCATAGGTCCGAATGTGAGGCAGCGCCCAGGCGCGCGGACCGAAAAAGGCCTGCTGAAAAGCTGCGAGATAACCGGGTGTATGCCGGGCATTGTGCCGTGCAAAAGCCACGTAAGTCAGAAAAAAGTAGAGATCGATTGCCGGCATGCCGTGCGGCTCCGCCAGCTCCCAGTCCACCACGCCGATGTTGCCGTCGGCGGTCATCAAGATGTTGGGATGGCTGAAATCCTCATGGGAGAGCACCAGTGGCAGGCCGGGACGGAGCAAGGGCTCGCACAGCCGCCGGGTTTGTTCGAGCAGGACGGCATCCTCCCCAAACGCTGCGAGCGCAGTTTGCAGTTGTTCCAGCGGCTGGATGACCAGTTGGTCGAGTCGCGCCGGTGTTGACATGGCCGGTGAGCAGGTGGCGGCGTGAAACTCGAGCAGCCAGGCCAGGGCGGTGCGCAGACAATGTTCCGGCTGTCGCCGCACGACTGCCGGCTTCATCGGTTGGCCGGCCACCGCGGTTTCGAGCAACAAGTAGTGGCCGCCGAATTCCTCGAAGGCGATGACGCGCGGAATGGAATCAAACCCGCCGGGCCGGGCTTGTTGTGCGGTTTGCAGATTTGCGGCCTCGCGCTCGAGGCGGCCGTTGTCACCCGGCAGACGCGGCAGCTTGGCCACCATTAGCGGATGGTCGTGGCCCCTGGCCAAAACAAATGCAATCACGTGACCGGAAGCGCGAAAGCGCGGGGTGGCAAACACGCACGACAGGCGGTCCGCATCACCGAGGTGTTGCAGACCCAGCCGGTGCCAGTTCTGTTTGAGAAAGGAAATGATGGTGTTCATGTGCTGGAATTTTTGCGTGCCACGAGGCTCACACACGCGATCCCGCGCACCAGTGCACCGGAACGCAACACGACTCTGTCCAGGATCGCGATGAGCCGGCTTTTCAAATCGTGCGCGCGCCGCGCCCGCACGAACTTTGCGGCCAGCGCATCGTGCAGCGGAATGATTTGCACGGCCGTCGCGAACCCCGGGCGATGCCAATACATGGCGGTTTGTTCCAGGCCCAGGCGGCGGAGTTCCGCGGCATATGCCTTTGGCCCGCGAAGCGCCTGCCGCCAGCCTTGTCTCCCTTGGCGTAGACAACGGGCGAAAACACTGCCGATTTCGACATACAAGCAACCGCCCGGCCGCAACCCTGCGGCAATCGCGGCCAGCTCGTGCAGCCCTGGCGCCACCGCCACGGCCACATTGAAACGCGCTGAGGTGCCCAGTCCGGCGGGCGGCTGCGTAAAAACCGTGAGCGATTGGCTGAAGCAGCGGAGCGCCGCGATGAGCGTGTTGTCCTGTGGCCCGAAGTAGGCCACCTGCTGCAAGCGCGGCTCGGGCAGGAGAAAACGCCAGTCTATCCGGCGCGACAACAGCAGCAGCTCCTCCGCGGGCAACGTCTGACTGAGCGACGTTGCAGGCGCGGGCCGGGGCGTGAGGGAGGCACGGTGCGTGGAAACCGCGGCGGGCCTGCTCTCCAGCATGGCGGTCACGGTTTTGTAGAAAAAGCGATGCAGGAGTTTTTGCCGCACCGTCGCCGCATGACGGTTGCCGAACTGGCGCTGCATGCGCAAGCTCTTTGCCGACCATTTTTGCAGCATGAGCTTGAGACGAAAGAGCCGGATGATTTCCCATGGAATCGTCTCCCCCTCAAAATATCCCTGCAAAAATTCCCGGCTGCAGTGTTCGAGATGGCCGGCCGCGAACACCAGACCCTGGCTAAGCACCTGCGGCCAGGTGGTGATCAGCCCCGTGAGAAAATATGCGATATCCTCGTACACCGGCATCCGCCAGCGCGCCTGGGTGTCGAGTGCCAACACGCGAGGGCCGGGCGCGACCAGGAGATTGCGCAGGGCGTAATCGCCGTGCGTCAACCCCAGGGGCAGGAGAGCCGGCAGAACGTCCAGGGCTTCCTGATGCAGGCGGCATGTGAGTTGGCGAAAAAAGGCGGCGTTGCCAATCGCCGCGGTCAATGTACCGGTGAGACGGTCGAGCACATCGCAGTAAGCGTCGCGGTCGACCTCACGCGGGGTGGCATGCCCGCCGCGGTTCAACGCATGAAAAGCACGCAACCAGCTTCCCGCATGACGAAAGAAGAGGAAGAATCCTGCGCGCCGACCCCACGGCTGCAGCCGGCTGGATTTGGAGAAGAGCGCGCGCAAGGTGGGATAGGTGACCTCTTCCATCACGATTCCCAGCACCTCGGCCACAAAATCCAGCGGCCGCACCGCGGCGAAGCGCGCATCGCCCAGGCGGTTGAAATAGGCGTGAATATCGACCAGCGCCTGATATTCCGCGCGGAATTTGATGGCGGGTGCGGTGAGCGGCGCCGCCGACTCCGGGGTGGTCAGCGGCGGCGTTTTCACCAGCACGCCCTGTTCATCGCTCCCGGCTTTCAGCCGGAAATGGTAAATGGTGGAAGCGGTGTGCGGTACGGCGTCGACCAGTTCGAGCTTCAGCTCCCGGCCGGCCAGCTCGGGGTAGTAGCGCGGCGCGGCGGCGAAGAGATGCTGCCGCAGCCGTTGCACGCACGCTGCGGAAACCTGATTCATGGCTGTCAGACTGCGACTGTCATGCCGCGACCGGCAGGGGGTGAGGTGTCGCGCCGGCCGGCTGCGCGGCGCGCGCCTCGTTTTTGAGAAGCTGCAGCACCACCCCCGCGAGCGCGAGCAGAAACCAGTAGTAGCGCTGATAAGAAAGATGCAGAAAAACCGCGGTGCCGAGATAGGCAATGATGCTCAGGAAGAAAGCGGTCGCCAGATGCGCCAGCTCCGGCCGGTGCGGCAACCAGTGGCGGCGGGCACGCCACAATTGCACTTGCATGAAGAGCACGATCGCCAGGAAGGCACTCAGGCCGAACACGCCGTTTTCCGCGGCCATTTCGAGGTACATGTTGTGCGCCCGGCGGTTGCCGCGCAACAATTTGGTGCCGACCTCATTGCCATATTTGCGCACGTAAAATTTGGCGAAGTGGCCCGGGCCCACGCCGGTGAGCGGATGATCGACGAACACATGCAGCGCGGCGAGATTCTGGGCATAACGGCCGCGCAACGACCCGTCGAGCTCACGGGTTTTGGCGTCGCGCGCCTGCAAATTGGTGATATTGACCAGCCCCTTGACCCGGGCGATGTAATCGGGCAGGGCCAGCGCCACGATCGCCGCCAGCGCCAGACCGGCAGCCAGGGCATGGCCGGGACGAATGTATTTGAGCGGCACCAGCAGCAGGAAAAGCACCACCAGCGTGAGGAAGGTGGCGCGCGAGAAGGTCAACAAGACACCGCTCAAAATCAGGCCGGCGGCCGCGAGTGCCAGCAGCCGCCGGCGTGTGCGTTCGACATAAAAGAGATAAAGTGCCAGCGGCAGCAGCACCACCATGATTTGCGCATAGCGGTTCTGTTCCCCCACCGGCCCCTCCGCGCGTTTGGCGCCGGAATAGACGTCGTAATCGAGATTGTCGAAGTCGATGGTCTTCTTGCGCTGCGCCAGCCCGAAAAAATTGTTGTCATAGCTGTGGGTGAGTTCCTGCACCAGGCTCAGGCTGCCGAGAAAGCTGCCGACCAGCAGCAGGGTCCACAACACCCGCCGCAGGTCCGGCAGACGCCGCACGGCGTTGAGCACGAGAAAATAGAGCACGATCCCCTCGATGGCATAGTTGCCGATCTCGTTCAACGCCACAAAAATGTCCTTGCAGGTGAAAGAAGCGAGAATGAGCGTCAGCAGGTAAAGCAGCATCAGCCCCAGCACGCCGTCGACAATCAACCCCTCCCGCTGCACAAAAAGATAGCGGGCCAACGGCAGAGTCAGCAACAGCGGCACCGCCGCGGCCACCGGCTGTGGCACGCCGTGAAATTGATACGCCAGCACCGCAATGTTGCTGTAGAAGACGAAGGTGAAGAGCAGGGTGGCGGCCTGCGGCGAACGAAACAAATAAAGCCCGCTGAGCACGGCAATGCTGCCGAGTACGAGAAGGAGGAGCAGCTCGTGCGAGGCGAAATAGGCCACTAGGCCGAGGCCGGTCAGAAAGGCGGCAAGCGCCGTCAGGGTTTTGAGGGCGGGGAGGTGCGCATGCATGATTACACCTGTGGCAAAGGCGGTGAAGCGTGCACCGCAGCACGGTGGTCCGGTGGCTGCACGGTCAGCAGTGCAGCCAGGCCGGGCGCCTGGCGTTGCGCGATGCAAAGTTTGAGCAGGCGGTAGTAATGTCCTTCCGCCAGCGTTGCCGGTGTCAGGCGGCTGGCCTCCTTCAAGGCGCGATGCAGCCAGCAGGTGAAAAACAGCGGGCCGACCAACGCACGGTCGAGGCTGGTCACGGCACAATAGCGCGCCACCGTTTGCGCCAGCAACGCGCTCAACGGCGAGGCCGCCAGCAACATGCTGCGGAAGCCCTGCAGCGCATCCCGCAGACCCTGCCGGCGCGCCATCCAATTGCCGTAGGACCGCATGAAATAAAACAAGTCCCACAACGGCATGCCCTGCACCTCGCCGGCCTCCCAATCGATCACACTCACGCGGCCCTGTGCGGAGACCAGCATGTTCCAGGTGCCGGGGTCGCCGTGCTGCAGCACGGAGGGAAAGGGACGGCGGCTGGCGGCCACCCGCGCGATTTGCTTCTGCAAAAAATCACGTTCCGCCGGTGAGAGTTGATAAAGCCCGGTGAAACGTTCGAACAGGGTTTGCAGCACGGCCGCCGGCGCTGTCGCCGCCACTCTGTTTTCCGGCGCAGACCCCGCCGCCACCTGCACCAGCCAGTCGATGGCCTGCCTGGCGAACGGGCATGCGGACGTGCCGTGCGTGCGGCTGCGAAAGGGAACGCCGTGCACGGCGCGCTGACAGCAAATGGCAAGGCCGGCATGATGGCCGAAGAAAACCGGTTCCGGGAAAGTGTCCGGCGGCACCGATCTTTGCTCCTGCAAGCGCAGCAGCATGCGCTGTTCATTCTCCAGGCGGAAGTTGAATTCCGGCGCGCGGGTCATTTTGATGATCAACTCGGGCCGGCTGCTCTGCTCGGCAAAAAGAAAAAAGATTGTTTTGTTGGAATTGTACCTGCCGCGCGCCGAAACCCCGCAACGATAGCGCGACAAATCCACGCCCTGCTGGCTGGCGAGTTCGAGCAGAAAACGCGGCGGGGCCTGGCTTGCCGCGTCCGAGCCGTTGCGACCCACCAGCACCGCCCGCCGCGGCAACAGGCGGAAAAAGTGGGCTGACTGGCTGAGCGCGGTGCCCACCCGGCTGACCAGGCGCTTCAGCGGTGATTGGCCATAGAGCAAGTTGGCAAAAACAAAGCGCGCCATCGCCGCTTCGCCGAGCGGGAAGGCGGTGCGCCAATCGCCGCCAAACGGCGTGAGCCAAAATTGCCGGGTGACATGCAAACCCTGCTGTTGCAGTTTCGTCAGCAGCCGTCTGGCGGTCAAACGCTGGCGATAATCATGGCTTTCAAAGTAAATTGTGCCATGCGGCGCCAGGCACCGGCCCAACGCGTCCAGCAATGCCGGATGCTGCAGTGCCTGTTGCATGCTCCGCCGGCCGGCCAACACAATCAGATCGACACGACCCTCGGGCAGCGACAGCGCGGGGAATTGTGCCGGTTCGAGTACCTGCAGGCGGGAGCCGCGCAATGAGTCGAGTGCTGCTTCGCTGCGTTTGTGGCACACGGCGGCGCCGGCAATCACCGTGACCTCGGGGCAGAGGGTGGTCAACACCTGCATGGTTGACAAGCCGGGGAGACCCAAGATGAGCGCCCGTTCGAACCGCATGGTCGGCAGTAAGAAACGCCAGGGCGCACACGCCAGTCCGCCGGTGCAATTCGTGCCCGGTATGAATGCGGCCTGTAACGTGGTGTCGAGCATGCGGGTCATCGCAAAAGTTTTCCAAGCAACGGCAGTTTGAGCAGCTCGGGGAAATTTTCGGCGATGTGCAGCCGTTTCTTGCTCACCAGGATGACGAGCAGGGAAATCATGGCGGCGAGCGCCGCGGCAATGTAGAAATTAGTGGCCACCAGGAATGGCAGCACGAACAGCCCGCAGGCGCTGGCGGCGAGCAGCAGGTAGAAAGAGAGATAACTCTTCTCGAACAAGCTTACACCCGCGGCCAGGCGCAGGCCGATTTGCTTGAAAATGTTGTGGAGAATCATGGTGCCGGCGGTGCCGACCGCCGCGCCGAGCGCGCCGTGGCGCGGGATCAGGAGCAAATTGATGATGACATTGAACAGCGCCGCGGCGAGATTGATGCGCACGATATAGCCCATCCTGCCGATCACCTTCAACGTCAGGCCGTTGAAGCCGAGCGCGGCGTTGAAATAATAACCCAGCGACAGCAGCGCCAGGATGAGGCCGGATTGCTGGTAGCGCTCGCCGTACAGAAAAACCGTGAGCGGCCCGGCGATGGAGAAGGTGAGTGCGAACACCGGAAACGACAGCACCGCCAGCCAGATGGCGGTTTTCCAGTAAAGCGCGTTGATGCCGGCGTGATCCCCCTTGGCGAACAGCCGCGCCGCTGTGGGCGTGAACAGCAGCGCGAAACTGTTCATTACGATGGCGTTGAGTTTGGCCGCCGGCAGCACCACGCGATAATAGGCGACCTGGGTGGCGTCATGAAAATAGCCCAGCAGCAGCACGTCCGCCGAATGCATCACCACCGACAGCAGATCGGAAGTCATCATCGGCAGGGTGAAGGCAAAGACGGCGCGCAGCGGCACCACCAGGCCGCTTTCGCGCCAGCGCCCCAGCAGGTTTTCCCGGCGCAGCATGCGCACAAACAGCACCAGATATATCAGCACACCGAGCAGGCTCGCGGCGAGATAACCGTAGGCGAGAAACAGCACGTCGCTGCCAAACACCATCAACAACACCACCACGGTCAACTTCAGCAGCGGGCCGAGCACGTGCTTGCGAAAAAAGATCGAGCGCGCGTTGGCAAAACTCGCAAACAGCCCCAGGAACACGCCGTCCAGCACTTCGACCGGGATCAAAAAGATCAGCACGGCGAGCAGCGGGAACGAAGCCTTGCCCTCGGCCATCAGTCGGGCGACCAGCTCCGGTGCCGCGAAAAAGGCGCCGATGATCAGCGCGCTGGTGAGTAGAATGACGCCAAACACCAGCACCATGGTGCCGAAGAGTTTGTCGTATTCCCCCTTCTCATGATAGATCGGAATGAAACGCGAGATCGCGCGATCCAGGCCGAGCGTGGCAAAACCCTGGCAGAAGGACACCACCGACAGCGCATAGGCCCAGGCGCCGTAATCGCCGGTGGCGAGATGGCGCACGATCAACACCTGTGACACGAAGTTCAGGCCGACGGAGAGCAGTCGTCCGCTCAACAGCAGGCTGGAGCCGCGAATCTGCCTGCGCGTGGCATCCTTTCTCATTACGCGGGGCGCGGCCGCGATTTCGGTTGGGGAATCTGCCATGTTTATTCTGTTTGGCGATACAGCCCGGATACAAACTTTCTGGAAAGCAATGCTTCCGTTGCGTGTGGGAACGTAGTGCAGACATTTTGTTTGTCTGCAGGCAGTAAGGCCTGCGCTGCTCCACCCGTTGCCGGGGGCTCACCACGAAAATGCCGTGGCGCAGGCTTCCAGCCCAATGCTGCGAACTTTTTCGAAACGATAAGAATCCAAAAGCCAAAGCATGCCGGGAGGCGAAGCCGCAGGAGTTTCGCAAAGCGTAACCGCTCTGCCTTGTTTTGACCGTGGCTTTATCCTGCGATCCTGCAGATACGCTCTGCAGGAATGCCACGCCAAGCCGTGGCAGATCAAACAGGGAGCTGAACCGTTCAGGGCCGGTGCCCAAAGGCATGGCTGCGAAATTTTATTTTCATCGACCGCCGCATGCGGCATGGCAACCCTGCGGGTTTGCAAGCAAGGCCAAACCGTTGCAGGAATGCCTTTTTGCTAGACGGTAATTGGGGAGGAACATTTTTGCTGCGCCTGCCGCTGCCGACAGCGCTCCCAAATGATAGCGGTGACCTGCCGTTGCACCTCGTGCGCAGGCTGCGAAGCCTCCACCACCACCATCTGCGGCAGACGGTGCTGCAGGCTGAGATAGCCCCGGCGCTGTTGTTCCAGCCAGGCCGGGGAATGCTCGCCTTTGCGGCGATAAAGCAGCTCGCCGGGCGCATCGAGCAGGATGATCAGATCCGGCGTGGGCCAGCCGAAGTTGAGCACGGCCCGGCGCAGCCGCTGACGCAGCGTGATGGCCGGCCGGCTCACCCAGGCATCATAAACGAAACGGTCGAACACCACGACCCGGCCGCGCCATTTTTGCCAATGCGCATAGCCGAAGCGATACCACTGTTCGAGCAGGCGATTCACGAAGACGACGGGCTTGAGCAGCAACCGCCAGTTGCGCGCGGCCGCTCGCTGCCGGCGATGCAGCCAGCCTGTGGTGGGCAGACCCACGGTGCTGGCTTGCACGTTGCCGCCCATGTAGAGCAACTCCGCCCGCAAACCGAAATCACGTTGCAGCGCCGCCGCCAGCGTGGATTTGCCCGCGCCGTCGGGCGCCAGCAAGGCCACCGTCAGACCCGGTTGTTGCCGGGCGTGCAGCACCGGGCGCAAGCGCTGCAGCAAACGATTGCTGAAGCTGCGCCATGTCGCGGCCAGCGGCTGTTTGCACCACAGGTGCCGCATCAACAGGCGCCGGCGGGCCAGCAAAGCCTCCCAGTCATCACTGCTCGCGGCACGCTCGAGCTGCGGCCATGACAGGCCGGGTGCGAGATGGTTTTGCACGTGCCGGGCGAGCCGCTGCCGGCTGGTGGCATCGGCGATGATGCGGGCAAAGAGTGTGTGCAGACGCTGTCGCCGCACTTCGCGAAAGCCGGCTTTATCCAGCAGGCAATGCAGCAGCAGCGTCAGGAATTCATCCTCCGGGGCCAGCACATAAAGCGGCGGTTGTGCCTGGCGGTGGTGCAAGCAGTCGGGCGCCAGATCCAGCGCGAGATGGCGGATGGGTTTGCCGTAACGCAACTCGGTCACCACGTCGAGTTTCAACCACGTTCCCGCAGCCGGGGAATACGCCAGAAAAAAATGATGCGGGGCGTGGCCCCAAGCCGGCAGGGCTGCGAAGCCCGCGACCGGCAGAATTTCCCGCAACCGCGGCAGATGCGCGGCGGCCACCAGCAAATCGATTTCTCGGTCGCCGGGTTGGTTCAGCTCCTCCAGTCCGCGCAGCAAGGCATAGTTGATGTGGGCCTGCTCCAGGAGCGCCCAGACAGCCGCGAGCAAATCACCGTTGCTCTCCCGCCCTGCGCTGCCGGCATGGTCATCCGGCGGCGACGGGATTTGAGGTACGCCGTGTCTGGTGGAAATCCCGGATGTATCGCACCACTTCGGCATAGACGGTGTCGCAGGGTTGATTGGCATCGACGATGATGAAATTGCGTGTCATTTTTCCCTGGCGCAAAAATGCCCGGCGCCGCGCTTCGAGGTAGGCGAGGCTCGCCTCTTGTTTGCGGGCATGCAACACCTCCGCCGGCGCATCGAGATAGATCACCAAATCCGGCGAGGGGTAGAAGCGGGCCAGCAACCAGCGATGCAGGTTATCCGTCCACGGCCGGCGCTCGCCCGTGTGGCTTTGCTCCCGCTCGAAGTCGAATTTGAAATGGCGATCATAGACCACGATCGCGCCACGGCGGCGGTAGCGCCACGAGAGATACTGGCGATACCATTCCTCCGCCAGACGATTGCACAGCTTCAGCACGGCCCACAAGCAGCTTTGGGATTTTCGGCTGCCGCCGTTGTGATGGTGTAGCGCATGACTGGCGGCCGCAGGTGCACCGCGTTGGCGGCGGCGCAGCCTCTTGACGAATTCAATCAGACGCGAAGTCGGCAGGGCCACATTGCTCGATTCAATGTTGATGCCCATGTACAAATACTTGATGGGCAGTTCGCCTGCGCTTTCGAGCCGGCGCGCAATGGTGGTTTTGCCCGCACCATCCGGGCCAATCACGGCAACCGAAAACATCGTCAGTCTTTCCCGCAAGGTGTCAGGTGATGAAAGAAGGCTGGTCAACGAAACCATCGCGCCGGTATCATTCAGCTGGCGCCATTGTGGCCGGCGGCGGCCAGCCACAGGGCCTCAAGCTTGGCGACATTGCGCGCCCAGACAAAATGCTGCTCGACGAATTGCCGGCCGGCCTGTGCCAGACGCCGGCATTCCCCGGGATTGTGCAGCAGATCGACAATCGCGGCGACGAATTGCGACGCCTCCTGTGCCACCCGCAGCGGCGCCGCAACGCCCTCGCCCAAATGCAGGCCCTCGGCAACCACCGGCGTGGTCACCACCGGCAGCTCCATCGCCAGGGCTTCGAGAATTTTGTTCTGCACACCGGAAGCAAAGCGAATTGGCGCAACATACAGCGCGGCGCGGCTGAGATAGGGTCGCAAATCCTCGACAAAACCGGTGACGGTGACATTGCGGCTGCGCTGCGCCGCCGCCCGCAACGCCGGCAACGGATCGCGACCCGCGAGCACCAGCTCGAGCTGCGGCATTTCCGACTGCAGACGCGGCCAAATCTCCGCGAGCAGGAACATGGCCGCGTCATGGTTGGGCGCGTAGTTCAGCACACCGGTGAAGATCAGGGAATTGTCCGAGCGCGGTTCCGGCAGCCGGCGCCAGTAGTCGACCTCCACCGCCTGCGGAATGATCTCGCCGCGGGGCGCGCCCGGCAGCAGCAGGGCGCGATCACGCCGGGAGGCAAACGCCAGGTGCGGGGTTTTGCGCACCAGCCGTTTCTCGATCCGCCGCACTTCGAGATAGCGCAGAAGCAGCCAGAGTCGCCGGGCGAAACCGGCATGCCGCATCTCGCCACGCACGCGCGCCGAAGTGGCATCACAGCAATCCGCCACGATCGGCACGCCGCGCAAATCCGCGATTGCGGGGAAGGTGTTCTTGCCGCTGTACATCACCACATCGAAGGTTTCCTGCTGCAGCAGCTCGCGCACGGCTTTTTTCATGGCGCGGGCGGCCAACCGGAAGCGCAGGGCCTTTTGCGGTTTGCCGCCTGCCAGGGGCAGGGCGCCGAGCAGGCGCAGCAGAAACGGCTCACGCGACCGCGTCTCGCCAAAAATCATGATTCGCTCGGTGACGGGTTGCAGCGCGGCCAGGGCTTCCGGGGAGAGGCGCGGCTTTTTGGTGAGCGAGCAATAAGTGATTTTGTGCTTCTGTCCCAGGCTGCGCAAAAAGTGATAATGCCGCAGAAACCCGCTGGTCAAAGGATAGGGCACCTCGGTGGTGAGGTAGAGAACTTTCAACGCCACGGGCGGCGCGGCGGAAGGTGTCGTGTGTTTGTCGGATTGTCCCACACCGTTGTTTCCAGATTGCCCTCGCTGGCGCGCGCCCGCAAGCACGTGCCGGCGACGGCATCATTCCAAGTAATTCATTTGCCTGCTGCGCCTTTGTTCCTCCCCCCCCCCCACTCATCGCGGCCGCAGGCAGGCCAAACCCGTCGTCGGCGGGAGTCCCCCAGTTTCCACGGCAGCACAGGCCTTCCTGACTGAAGGCAAGATTGCTGTGCCACGATGCCCTTTCACGGCTTGCAAGCCGCAACTAAAATTCGGGGACACAGAGGAACGCTGATTCATAATCGCCGCAGCCATGATCGTTTTTTCCGCGTGTTTACCGCAGCGCGGCTTTCAGGCCGCAACCAAATCTGTTAACCGCCAGGCGGCCAAGCGCGCAAAGAATTTTTTTTGTGTGCTTCATGCGTTTGCGTGCAATCATGCGTTGCAATTCATCCTCATTCTTTGTATGCCTTCTTTCATTGGTTTGACGTTCCAGTGCAAGAAGAACCCAGGCCGGCAGTTGCGTCCTTTCAAGCCGGTCGGTCGTTGAGCCTCGTGTGTTGGCAGCAGCTTTTAATACAACCTTCGACGAGCCGGTCACTGCGGCAGCCGGCATCAATCTGCCGGCCGTCATAGGGAGTCGGCAGTGATCCTTCGCCATCCACTTGTAAACCGCGCTCGCGCAGTTTTCCACCAGAACGTTGTTGGCAGGCCGACCCCAACGCGGGCAGCCGGCCATGCCATTCTCTTTGTGCTCTTGGCGCCCTTGCGCGGTTCAAAAAAATCTTCGCGATGGTGATAGTTTTTCCAGGGTAATTGCCATGCCGCGCACGGCACCCATTGGAATGAAAATGAGTTTTCGTAGTCGTGCCTTCCGACACCGACCCGGAAAAGGGTCTGCCGCAAAAGTCTTCTCATGGCAAGACGATCTTGCGGCAAAACAGGCGGCTTCTGTGGCGAGAGTCTTTGAACTCATCCCCCGCCCCTGCCCACTGGCAGAAAGGGGAGGAGACAAGCTGGATTTGCATGCAAGCGTCTCGCATGCACCCGCGAAACTCGCCTCTTTCTGTAAACGAGATGAGGGGCACGGACTTCTGCAAGCCAACTCGACATGGTTGCGCCATCTGCCGCCGGGGCATTCCCGTCGGCAGCACACTATTTGAGCAGCGTCACACGACGCAGGAAGTGATGCGGCCCCGCGGTCAGGCGAATTAAATAGATTCCGGAGCTGACCGTATTGCCGTGCCGATTTTTGCCGTTCCACAGCACGCGCTGGCGACCCGCCGGCTGCACGCCTTCTGCCAGCGTGATCACCTCCTGCCCAAACAAATTGTAAATCGTCAGGCGCACCGGCGCGGCCTGCGCCAAACCATATGCAATCACCGTTGCGAGATGGAAGGGATTGGGATGGACCGGCGCGAGATAAAATTCCGCCGGCGGCCCGTTTGCATGCGCCAGGTGCAGGCCCTCCACCCCACCGGCCGCCGCCATCGCACCCAGAGGCAGAGCCGCAGCGGTGGTGATCACCAATTGCGGCGGATTCGCCCCTTCCTTCGCGCTGAGGTAAAGGCTGTTGGTCGAAGTGATCTTCAAACCGAAACTGTAGGTGCCGTTGCCGGTGACGGCACTGCTGACCTCGTATTCCAGCCAGGTGTTGCCGGCGGCACTGGCGTTGGTGGCGAGCGGCGAGCCATCGATGGCCGGCGCATTGTTCCAGGTGATCCCGCTCTCCTGCCACGGCGTGCTGCTGTTGAGATAAAAATTCGACACCAGATAAACACTTCCGCCGTCAGTGCTGCCATCGGTGACATAGAGGCGCAGCCTGGCCGATTGAATCATGCCGCTGACACCGGTGACCGTGAATTTGAGAAAGCTGTGGTATTGCGGATCCCCCGCGCGCAGACGCAGCGTGCTGTCGCTGCCGTAATTTTTTGTCGGGCTCGCAGACTTCACCAGCGCGTCATCGCTCGGTTCGAAGGTCAGGGTGGCGGGCGGGGCGCTGCCCACAGTGACCGCCACAGTCGCAGTGTTGGAAGTGGCACCCTCGATGTCCTGCACGGCATAGGTGAATTCATCCGTGCCGCTGAAGCCGGCGTCCGGGGCATAAGTGATCGCGCCGGTGGCGGGGTCGATCGTGACAATGCTGCCGTTGCCGGGTGAAGTCACAATTGCCACGCTGGCGGGATTCAGTCCGCCGTCCACATCACTGTCATTGGACAGCACCGCGATCTCGACGGCCGTGTCCATTGCCGTGGTTTCACTGTCGTCGCCGGCTTGCGGCGCATCATTCACCGCGGTGATGGTGACGACAACTTGCGCGGCGTTGGAAACCGCGCCCTGATCATCCCGCACGGTGTAGGTGAAATGATCTTCGCCAAAGTAGTTTTCTGCCGGCGTGTAGCGGATTTCCCCGCTGCCGGCAAGCACTTCCGCCGTGCCATGACCCGGCGCGACGACAATGGCAACGCTGCCGGGATCGAGGGCACCATCACGGTCACTGTCGTTGCCGATCACCGCGATGGTCACCGCCTGATCTTCCGGCGTCACCGCCGCATCGTCGTTGGCCACCGGCGCCTGGTTGCCGGGTGCGCCGCCAGCGCTGCCCGCAGTCGTGACCACCAGCTCGGGTGGATGCTCGCCCTGGCGCGCGCTGTGATAGACGCTGTTGGTGGAGCTTGTGGTCATGGCAAAACTGTACACCCCGCTGCCGCTGAGGGCGGCACTGACGTCATATTCCACCCAGGTGCCGCCACTCACCGCGCCGCTTTGCGCCAGCGGCGCGCCGCTGATGGTTGGCGCATTGTTCCAGGTCAGGCCGGATTCGGTCCAGGCGGTGGGGCTGTTTTTGTAAAGATTCGAAACGGCATAAAGTGCCCCGCCATCGGGGCCGCCGTCAACGACATACAGCCGCAGCCTGGCGCTCTGCACGGCTCCGGTCAGCCCGTTGAGGTCGAATTTGAAATAGGTGTTGTAAGTCGGATCGCTGCTGCGCAACCGCAAAGTGGTTTCCGCGCCGTAGTTTTTCGTGGGGCTTGATGATTTCACATGGGCATCGTCGCTGGCGTAAAACGTGACCGTCCCGCCGCCGGTGCCGCCCACCGTGACGGTAACGGTCGCCGCATTGGAGACGGCGCCCTGATCATCCTGCACGGTGTAGCGGAACTCGTCCGTGCCCTGATAAGCATTGGCAGGGGTGTAGGTGATGGCACCGTGCGCCGGATCAATGGCGGTGATCGTGCCGAAGTCGGGCTGTTGCACGATCGTCACACTCGCGGCTTGCAGGGTGCCGTCGACATCCGAGTCGTTGGCCAAAACGGCGATGGTCACCGCGGTGTTTTCGGAAGTCGTGGCCGCGTCCGCGTTCGCCAGCGGGGCATCGTTGCGGCTGTCCACGGTCACGCTCACCGTCGCGCGGTTGGAAGTGGCGCCGTCATTGTCTTTCACCGTGTAGGTGAAGGAATCGGGGCCGAAGTAATCGGCGTGCGGTGAGTAGGTGATCGTGCCGGTGGCGGAGTCGATCGCAGTCGTGCCGTGGCCCGGCGTGGTGGCGACCGTCACGCTGGCGGGATTGAGGCTGCCGTCGGCATCGGAGTCATTGCCGAGCACCTCGATGGCAACGGCTTGATCTTCGGGCGTGGTTGCGGCATCATCATTCGCCAGCGGCGGTTGGTTGCCGGGAACACCGCCACCCAGATCGATGTAGTTGTGCAGATAGTTTTGCGTGTCCTTGTCGCTCGCCAGCACCAGCAGCCCGGTGGTGCTGTTCAGGTTTTGCTTGGTGGAGGTGGGATTGTTGACATAAGAGTCCGAGGCGCTGTGAATGAATTCCGTACCCAGGCCGCCGGCAAAGGCGATGTGATCGAGGCTGCTTTTTTTCATGTAGATGCGGCGCGGAGAGGTCTTGAAACTCATCGCAAAAATGTAAAGCTCGCGGTGTTCCTCCTCGATCAGCAACAGCGGCCGGGTGTGGTTATCGCCTTTGGTGCCGAAAGTGTAGCGTGACCAGTTGGCGTTTACATCGCGCTTCAGCAAAAAGATGAGCGGCGAGCTGGAACCGGTCAAACTGGTTTTGGTCGCGGCGTAGACATTGCCGCCCTCATCCGGCATCACTTTGAGATTGATGTGGTCATCGGCGACTGCGCCCAGGCTGGCATCGGCGAGCGCCTCCTCGCGCGGCTCCCAGTCTGTGTCGGCCTTGCTGTCGAGATGGGTCGCAAAGTAGGTTTTGCGGTCGTTTTGATTGCTCCACATGACGCCGATTTTGTTGCCGCCGAAGGCAACGAGTGCGCAAATGTCATCCGAACTCAAATTGTTGCCCTGCACCGGCAGCACGAAGGAGCTGCCCCAGGTGTAATCGTCACCCAGGGAGCGGTTGAGCTTGACCTGGTTGCCCGCGGTCCAGGCCACCCAAAGCTGGCCGCTGGAATCCTTGGCGATGGTGAGCGCCTCGGTGTTTTCCGTGGTGATGTCGACCGGGAAGCCGCTGTTCAGCGTGTAACTCCGGCTGGCGGAATCATAGGAATAGCGATAAAGGCGCGCCGGCCCGCTGCTCGAAACCAGATGGGAGGCAATGTACAGGTAGTGCCCGTCCCACAAGGCATCTGCCAGACTTTTGCTGCGATTGTCGATAGCCGGCCCGGTGTCGTGCCAGCATTGCCGGTCGCGGTCGAACCGATGGATGCGATACTGCGCCGCGGCGGGGCTCCACAAACATCCCCACCAAAAGCCGTCATGCCACCACAATTTGCTTTGCGGTTTGGAAGCGGTGATTTCGCTGTAGGGCGAGCTGCCATAGTTGTGATCGCGATAGCCGGCAACGATCGGGATCGAGGCGCACTCCTGCGCTTCGGCGGAGGCTGCGGGCGACAGCAGCGTGAGCGCTGCCGTCAGCAGCACGGCCTGCATCAGGCGGTTCAAATGGGTGGATTGCCGAAGCATTTTCACCAAACGCATGCAACACCTCCTGGTCAAATTCATTCTTTCCACGTCTGCAACATGTGATCTCCAAGAGGTGATCGCTTTGGTGCAACAGAATTATTTTGCGGGTTGCGGAAAACTCCCCGGCATGCAATCGCAGATACTATATGCCGCTGGCAAGCAACCGGCGGCGGTCATCCCTGCCATGCCACCAGGTGACCTGGCTGCCGGCCGGCAGCCAGGGTTCGCCGGTGCCGTCGTCTTCCAGCAGGAGCCGCCGCAACTGGGAGTGGCTGGAATCGTGCTTGCTGCTGACAATGGCAAACAAGGCGTGATCCCGGTGGCGCGGGTAAAGCGCCAGGCCGTCGGGTGATTTGAAAACCTCGAGGCTGCGCGCCGAGGTGACCTCGGTCAGCATCCGCGTTTCCGGGGAGATGGCGAAGACGCGCAGCTCATGAGCAGCACGCATGGTGACCACCGCGAGGTCGACCAGTTGTCCACCCAGCAGCACCCCGCGGCGCCCGTCGACATTGTTGGGGCGGGGCAGGGGGAGGCGCTGCTGCAAGCTGCCGTCGATGTTCCACGCATACAGGACGCCATTCGGCGCCGCGCCCCTCCTCGTCAGTTTCATTGCTGCACGGCAGCCGCACTCTTCTCGCAAAACGGTTTCATTCGCTGATAGAGCTCTTCAAATGAAAACGGATAGGGATGCCAGACAGCATAGGCCTCCAGGCCGGCCAGCGCGCGACGCAGGATTTCAGCCTGGCGTTGCGTCGCCTGTTCGATGAAGCGGTTGCGCCGCTCCGGAAAGGCGAAGGCAAATGCCAGGTAATGCTCCATGAAGGGCAGCAGTTCGTATTGTATTGAGGCGATCACGCGGTCGGCAATTTCCTGCGGCGCGACCTGCTCCACCCGCGTCTGTGGCAGGTCGTGGCTCGCCACCAGAAAAATCTTTTCCGGCCGGGCCGAAAAGGGCCCGCATCTCTCGCCAAAGATGGTGGCGGCCGGCAGCGTGACATTGAGCTGGCGCTTGAGAGCCGGCATTGCCTCGCGCAGATATTTCACCGGCAGGAATTTGCCGGCACCACGGGGCCATTTGTGCTGCAACCGGTCGAGCGCATGAATCGCTTTGAAGCGCAGCCGGTGTTCACGCTTGACCCGGCGCCGCAGCCCGGGGAGATGCTCGAGATGCCAGTCCCACAGCCGCAGGTTTTCGGGCACGCCATACATCTCCCGGCCGTCGCCGCGCAGCAAAATCCACTCATCGCCGACATAGCGTGCCCCGTGTTGCGCGAAGGCAAGCAGGGTCTCGGTTTTGCCGCCTTTCGCCCAGCCGGTCACGATGATGCCGGTTTCCTGATAGACGAAGGCGGAGGCATGCAGCGCCACGCAGTCCTTTTGCAGGGCGGTGAGGTTGACAATGGCCAGCAAAAGCGGCACCGCCGCAATCCCGCGTTCACAGACGATTTCACAAGCGCCGCCAATCTGGGCAAAGTCGAGGCGAACCTTTGCCCTCTTCTTGCCGCTGCGCAGAATGAAGAAGCCGTCCCGAGTGTAGCCGTTCTTCTCCAGACCCAGAAGGCGCAGGCCGGGCGTGGGGAGCTGGTCCACAAAGCGGATGGTGAGGTCGGGGGCGCGCTGCAGCGGCGCTCGCAGCGGACCAAGCTGGCGGGCCACCGCAGCGGCCTCGGCGGCAGTGGGCTGCAGCAGACGAATGCCGACCAAACCGTGAATATCGTAGTCAATGTGGTCGGGCGCCGAGCCCGTTGTGCCGTTCTGAGGTGACATGCGTTCGATCCTGGAAGGCTGGCGGCTTCAGTTGATACGCCCCACAGGCCCCGGTTGCGGAGGTGGCGCGGGTGCTGCCGTCACGGCCTGTTTGGCGGCATGCGCGCGCTGCGGAAACAGACGAAAGACACGGAACAGGTCGCTCAGGAAGGGCAAGGGATCGCGCCAGGAAAACACGGCATAGCCCTTCGGGCCGCGCACCGAGCGCCACCAGTCTCTGAGCGTCAGCTCGCCCCGCCGCCAGTAATGAAAGGCGGACTGCACATCGCGGCGCAGGTAGATCCATTTCACGCCGCGATAAGTTTGTGTGCGCTGTGCCGGCAGCGGCCGGCCGAGCATATCGCAGTACGCCGTGTAGAGCAGCTCCACGCCGCCGGCCTCGGCAATCGCCGAGCGGCCGGTGGGCCGGCCGATGTTTGGCTCGATGAGATAATGCCTGCCGGTGCGGGCCTCCTGCTTCATCTCGACATAACCCAGGCCGTGATAGTTCACGCTGCGGAACAACTGCAGGGTCACCTGCAACACTTCGTCATTGCGGCATTCCTCGCCCAGGCAACTGGTGCCGGTTTCCGGCGGCCACTGGCGCAGTTTGCGCGCCACGAAGGTCACCAGCGGCTCGCTCTGCGCGTTGAAATAGCAATTGCAGGAGTAGAGCTGCGCATCGCTGCCGGCAATCCATTCCTGCGCCATCAGCACTTCCGCCCAGGGCGAGCAGCGTTCATAGAGGGCGAGCAATTCCGCCACATTCGCCGCCTTGTAGACTTTCGCCCTGGTGTTCCTCTCCCACCGTGGCGTTTTCAGCGGCGGTTTGAGAATGCAGGGATAGCGCAATTGCTCCGCTGCCGCCACGGCCTCCGCCCGGTTGTGCAGAAAGAAAGTGGCGGGAATGGGCAGGCCCGCCTGCTGCGCGTGCGTGTAGAAACGCTGCTTGTCCATCAGCATTTCCACGGTTTCCGCGGGGGGCAGTGCCAAGCGATACCAGGCATCCAGCTGCTGCCGGTGGCGCGAGAGCAGCAGCACGCTCATATCGGTGCAGGGGAAAAGCACGGCCGGGTGCGGCAGCCGCGGCCCGAGTGTTTCCAGCGCCTGCACCAGTTCCTCGGTGGCGGTGTTGACCGCAAGAATCCGTTCACACACACGCGTGCGGCAGCAATAGTGAGCGGGCTCCTTCGCCAGGGCGATGACCGGCACATGATGCCGGGCGAGAATGCGGGCGGTCTGCAGACCCGTGATGCAATCCAGACCGATCACGATCGCGTGCGGCAGAGGTGTTGTGGCAGCGGACATAAGGTTGTGCTGTTCTCCATAGCCGGATTGTCGATTGGGCGGGCCGGGACATCAGAGATCTTCGGCAATGGCCTGCCACGACACCAGTTTGAAATTTTGGCGGCCCTTGTCGTTTTTGTCATCCTGTGCCACCAGCAGACCCTCGGGAAACGCGGGGCCGAAATCGAAATTCACCACCTCCAGGCCGTCGGTGTGGGTGACTGCATCGATGCCATTGCCCGCGATGATCTGGAATTTGGCCACGAATTCGTTGTCGCCTTCGCGGCGATAGATCACATATTTGCTCTCACCCTGGCTGGAGGCCACGAGATAACCGGTGCTGTTCGAGGTGCGGTAGAGCGCCAGGCCTTCGACGTCGGGCACGAGATGGCCGAACCAGCCGGTGCGGTCCACCACGGTGTAATCGTCACCAGCTTCGGGTTCCGCGCCGAATTTCCAGATGCCTTTCTTCTCGACCGCGAGATAAAAATAGCCCAGTTCATCGTCGGCCACGCAGCCCTCGGGCCGTGCGCCGACTTTGAAATGGCGCACCCGCCGCGCCGCCACCCGGCCGGCGCCGTTGTCGAACAACTCCCATTGTTCCACCTCGCCCTTGCGTGAGTTGACGAAGTAGTAAAACTTGCCGGTGAGCGCGCTGCGATACATGCAGGAGCCATAGGGCGGGCAGGTGGTCACCGGTTCGGCCGCCACTTCCTCCAGCTCGCGGGTGGCGGGATTGACTTGATAGATGGCGAGGGTATTGCCGCTCTGGTTGCTGCCCGTCACCAAATCCACCATCCGTCCGGCAAGCGGAAAGCCGTGGCGCAGGTCGACGTTGTTGATCTCACCGTCCCGCCGGAATTGCAGCTCTTTGCCGGAGAGATCATACACACCGATCCCCAGGTCCTTGTCCGTCGCGATGATCGTGCTCAAGGCCGGATTTTCGCGGTTGATCCAAATTGCGGGATCATCCGCCGCGTCACCGCGCGAGGGCACCGGTGTGGTCTCGCAGACCGGGGCAACTTTGATGATCGTGCTCTCCCGCCATAATTTGCCCGCCGCAAAGCCGGCGAGTATCAGCAGAGCCACGGCGCCTGCTGCCAGCAACCCTCGGTGTTTGAAAGCTGTCATTGGAACGCATCCCGTACAATTGCATTTGCGAGAAGTCCGTTGGCAGGGGACTGCCGGCGGGTTTGCCGGCCGCCGCGCGTTATTGCTCTTCGAGAGCGATCGTCTCCTGTGTGCGCACCAGCGCGAAAATGTGATTGACCGGCGCGATGTGATCATCCACCGCAGCGGCATAGCGCTTTTCCTTGAGCGTGCGCAGGGTGTCTTCCATGGCCTTGACCGCCGCCCGCATGGCTTGATTCGCCAGGATGATCATTTGAAAACCCTTGGCGTGCAGTTGCTCGATGGTGAACGTGGGATAAAGCGTGGGCACGGCCACCAGCGGAATTCTGCCCAAGCCCTTCCAGCTCTGCAGAAAACACTCGATTTCGCGCAGTGTCTTGTCTTTGGAGTGAATCAGGATGGCATCTGCGCCGGCTTCGGCATAGGCGTCGGCGCGCTCGCAGGCGGCCGCGACGCCGTGTCCGGCAATCAGCGCTTCGACGCGCGCGATGAAAACAAAGTCGCGCGAGTCCTGCGCTTGCTTGGCGGCCCGAATGCGACGTGCCTGTTCGGCCGTCGGAATCAACTCGCGTTTCGCCTCGCCGGCGAACAGGCTGTTGCGCTTGGGGAAGACATTGTCCTCGACACAGATGCCGGCGATGCCGGCGCGTTCGTATTCCCTCAGCGTGCGCACCACGTTGGTCAGACCGCCGAAGCCGTTGTCGCAATCGGCCACCACCGGCAGATTGGTGGCGGCATCCATGCGCACCGCCGCCTCCAGCGCCTCGGTCATCGTCACCAGATTCAAATCCGGCAGGGCGTAGGTCATGGTGGAGACACCAAAGCCGCTGACCCAGATGGCGTCAAAGCCGTATTGTTCGATCAATTGTGCACTCATGGCATCGTGCGCGCCCACGGCGACCACGGGTTGGGAGGCCTGCAATCCCGCACGCAACGCCCGGCGTTTTTTGGCAGCTCGGTTCATGTTGTCGATCCTGGATGATGTTCCCGCGGGGGAAGTCCTCGTTTAACGGCGGTGATATTCTGCTTCAAAAGCTTCGATGTGTTGCACGGCCAGGCGGCCGATCTCACGCTGCGCATCGGCGGCCATTGCGCCGATATGCGGGGTGAGAATGACATTGGGCAGGCTAGCCAGCGGTGAAATTTTGCCCTCGCCCTCCTGCTCGTGAACGTCGAGCGCCGCGCCGGCCAGCCGTTTTGCTTGCAAGGCCGCCAGCAGGGCCGCCTCCTGCACCACACCGCCGCGCGCCATGTTGACCAGAAAAGCGGTGGGCTTCATGACCGCCAGCGCGGCGGCATCGATCAGGTAGCGGGTGGAGGCCTGCAGCGGCACGTGCACCGTGAGATAATCTGCGGCGCGCAGCACCTCGGCAAAACTGGTGAGCGTGATGCCCTTTTCCCGCAGACGTTCGGATTCCCTGGGGGAGGAGGGATCCACGCAAGCGAGCACCTGCATGCCCCAGGCCACGCCCAATTGTCCCACGCGCGTGCCGATGTTGCCGCAACCGACGATGCCCAGGGTTTTGCCGGTCAACAGACTGCCCATCATTTCATTTTTCACCCAACGACCCTGGCGCCACAGGCGATCGGCCTCGACCACCCGGCGTGCCAGACCAAGCAGCAGGGCAAAGGTCATCTCCGCGACGGCTTGCGCGCCCGGGCCGGGAATGCGCACCATTTTGATCTGATGGCGGCGAATGTAGTCGAGATCGAGATTGTCAAAGCCGGAGCCGGCGCGCACGATCAAGCCCAGCCGCGGCGCACAGGACAGGGCGGCGGCGTCAAGCGCGACGCCGCTGCGGCAGATCACCACCTCACAGTCCCTGATTTTTTCACGCAGCAACGCCGGCGGAGGATTGAAAGCGCATGCGACCGTGTGACGCTGCCGCAACTGGTCTATCGCCTCAGGATCAATGGAACTGACGATCAAAATTTTCATGCCGAGAGCCTCTCCAAACAAGGCATTCAATGCTTTTGAGTTGGTGGCGGGCCGCTCAGGCTATCGGCACGCCGGAGGCGGTCATCTGACGCTGCGGCTGCCAGCGTTCGATGCGGTCACCACGCAACACTCTGACCAATGCCACCAATGCTGCGGCATTGGCGAGGCAATAGAAGAACGGCAGCGCCAGCAATTTCAGCCGGCCCCAGCGCTGCTGCCGCAGGGCATAACCCAGGCCGGCGAGCGCATAAAACAGCGCCTGTGCCCATGCCGCGGCGGCGTAGAAATCATGTCGCGGGGCAAGCACCAGGCTGACGCCAAACAGCAGCAGGAGGAAAACCGGCACCAGCCGCCGCATCACTTTGTGTGAAAACAAAGTGACGGCATAGAAACCATGGCGCCGGGGATTGAGCAGTTTGCGGCGCAACAACACTCCGCGCCAACCGCGCGTCATGATGCGAACCTTGCGATGGAATTCCCCCGCCGCGGCCGGCACCGGCTCCTCATGGGCCACGGCCTCGCGCTCGAATACCAGGCGATAGCCCTGTTCGATCACCGCGGTGGAGATGGCGAAATCATCGGTCACCGCCGCACTCTCGGGATGGCGGTAGAGGGCGCGCCGAATGGCGTAAATCGCGCCATGTGCCGACACGATGCTGCCGGTGAGGCTCTCCTGTTGCTTCAGCCACTTGTCGAAAGACCAGTAAAACTGTTCGCCCTGGTTGGTGCTGTCCGCATGATGGCCGGCCTTCAAATAAATCTGGTTGCCGCACACGCCGCCCACCCGGGGATCGGCAAAGTTGCGCGCCAACATGCGCAGCGCATCGCGGCGATACATGGAGTTGGCATCGGAGAAAACCAGCAGCTCGCCGCTGGCGCCGGCCACCGCTTCGCGAATCGCGTGCAGCTTGCCGCGCCGCGGCAGTGCCAGCAGCCGCACCCCGCGGTCGGCATACCGCGCGACAATGGCCTCGGTATCGTCGTCCGAGCCGTCGGAAACCACGATGATCTCCAGCGCCGAGCCGGGATAATCCAGCGCCAGGGCATTGTCGAGCCGGGCGGCGATCGTCCTTGCCTCATTCCACACCGGAATAATCAAGCTCAGGCGCGGGGTGATTGGAGCCTGCAGAACTCGCCGCCGCTGCAGTCGCGCCATGATCACCACCAGCAGGGGAAAACCGGCATAGGCGTAGACGAGCAGCGCGAGGTTGAGCCAGAAAACTGTCACCCAAATCGCGGTCATCTCAATTGGCTCCCCGACCGGTGAAGAGCACCGACACGGTGCGAAACATGATCTGCAAATCCAGCCAGAGGGACTGGTAGCGCATGTAGGCGATATCCAGACGGCAGCGCTCGTCGAAGTCGATTTCATTGCGGCCGCAGACCTGCCACAAACCGGTGAGGCCGGGTTTGAGCTCCAGCCGCGCCGTGTGCCACAAGCTGTAGGTGGAAGCGCTGAAGGAGGTGGGGCGCGGCCCGACTAGACTCATCTCGCCGCGCAGCACATTGAAGATTTGCGGCAGCTCGTCCAGGCTGGTTTTGCGCAGGAATTTGCCGACACACGTGATGCGCGGATCATTGGCAATCTTGAAATCCGGCCAGGTGAGCAGATTAAGATGCAAATACTTCTCCTTGAGCTGTTCGGCGTTTTCCACCATGGTGCGCAGCTTGTACATTTTGAAGCGCCGGCCGCCGCGGCCGGTGCGATATTGAAAGAAGAACACCGGGCCGGGCGAGTCGATGCGAATGGCGATCGCGCACAGGCCCAGCAGCAACAACACCACTGGCAGGGCTGCCAGGCTAATGATCAAATCCATGCCGCGTTTGACGACTTGATACGTTTTGTTGCTGCCCGGCACCTTGTTGCGCACCGGGCCGCGCAGATACCAGGGTTTTTCCTCCTGCGCCGCCACCAGCGCTGTGGCCGGGGGCAGCATCTCCCCAATAAAGTAGGCGCCTTGCATGAGACTGCCACCTCCAGAGGCGCGCTGTGTGCCAGCGCCGTCCGATTGTGTCGTCATGGTGTTGTTGCGCGCCCGTTCGCGATCGCTGACTTCTCAACGATTGTTCCCGCCACGGCCCGGCCGCTGCCGGAATATCCCCGGCGGCGTCACGGCATCCGGCTCTGCGAAACCCGGCTGAGCCAGGGTCGGAACGTTTGCGGACAGACTCTATTTCAGAGAGGATACCAGGGGCTCCGTGCGCTGCACCCCCTGGCTGGATTGGGCACCGTCTGTTTGAGGTGGATGGTCCGCCGCCTTCCGCTGGCTGCGGGCATGCGCGCGGGCGACGAGATCAGACAGGATCAGGCCATCCGCGGGAAATTCGGCGATACCAAAACGCAAGGTGATTTTCGTACGATTCGAAATCAGATGGAGCAGGCGTGCCACCGCCTGTTCCGCGCTGGCAAGGGATGATTCCGGTGACAGAATGAGGTAGCGGTCTTCCGTGACATTGTAGGTCACGATGTCGCTGCTCCGCATGTTTTCCCGCAGCAGGGAGCTGATCAGGGAAAGCAGCAACTGTGAAGCCAGGCCGGTATCACCCAGCAAGGTCGAAAAGCCGCGGCGTCTCAGTTTGCCGCCCTCGTAGTCCACCACCAGCACGGTGAGAGTGAGGGTGCGATGATAGCGCCGCGCCCGCTCCAGCTCCGCAACCATGCGGGTAAGCGACTTGCCATATGGCAAAAGCGTGCGTTGCCAGCTGGCTTGTGAGCTTCTGGCGGCTTTGACACCGGAGCGATGCCTCTGCCACAGCAGGCCCAGCAAAAACGAGGTCAGACACGCCAGGACAATCACCAGCAACCACGGATCAAAAATAGCAATATCGTTGTCATTGGAAGGATGCGCGGTTTGAAACCACTCCATCGCATGTCGCATGCTGATTGTCATGTCCTGGATATGCGGCTAACTTTTGCTGTGTGAACTGCTGTCTTGTGTTTGAGCAACTGCGGCAAACTTCCTGTTCCTTGTTGGGGGAATCGCGGCAGCAGCGTGGCCCGCGCGTCGCCGCCGGAATGACCCGGCGCGCTGGTGAGATCCCCGGCTGTTGGCAAACACACAACACCCCGGCTCCGGGTTTGATTCGTCCCGCGATGTAATCCTTCAGTAGAGTGTATGGAGTAGCGCCGGCATCTCTGCCTGCAGACAGGAGGTCTGCGCCCCATTTTCTTTCATGCTGATGGATGCCCATCCGGGCATGGCAAGTTATCCCGCGATGATCCCGCCAAAAACCGTTTGAAGAAGGTTGTCGTGGCCTGACAGCTACTGGCGCAGCAGGGCGGGCAACTGCTCCCGTTCGCGATTGAGCACGATGCCCAGCAGGGTGGCTTTCACCCGGCTCAACTCGCGGATGATTTCCCGAACCTCCGGCACGCAGGTGCGTCCGGCCTCCGCCACGAGGATGACGCTTTGTACATAAGCGCTCAGCATGGCCACTTCGGGTGTGCTGTCAAAGGCCGGGGCATCGAGAATGACAAAATCAAAGGTTTCATGCAGGGCCGCGGCCACGGCGGCAAAACGCCGGGCTTCGAAGGAAGTGCCATATCTTCCGCCGATGGCGGGCATAACATGCAGGTTGGGCAGCCCGGTCACCACCGCCATCTCGAGAAAGCTGCCGCTCCCGGCGGCGGCGCTTTTCAAGCCCTCGCTCATCGTCAGCGGCAGGAGACGGTGCAACTGCGGCCGCCGCACATTGGCGTCCACCAGCAAAATTTCCTTTTGGGGATCGAGGCTCAGTCCCAGTGCCAGACTGACTGCCACCGCGGTGACGCCCGCGCCTTCGTCCGCACCGGTGAGCAGCACCGAACGAATGCCGCGCTGTTCGCGCGCCAGCAACAAAATGTTGCGCAACTTGAGCTGTTCTTTGCTCAACCTCGGTAGCAGGCGGCCGATGGTTGGTGAACCGACTCCTGTTTCCGTCGCGGGCAGCGCGAGCCTTTGCAAGTCGCTGGCCGGCAGGGTTTCCGAATTTCTGAGGTCGTCTGGCAAGGTGAGGGCTGAGTCCATGTTAGGTTCGTTGCGCTGCCTCTGTACGGGGATCATAGCCCTCCTCCGTCAGCAAATTTACCGGCCAGTCGCCCTCCGGAATGGTCACCAGCACCGGCACATTGAGCTGGCGCTCGAGGTCGTTGCGGTTGCGAATCAAGCTGTCGAAATAGCCCGCGGTCAGCGCGGTGCCCAGACTGACCACCAGTGCCAGCACCAGGCCGAGTGCCAGGTTCACCTTGCGGTTTGGCCGGACCGCGGTGAGCGGCACACTGGCAGGGTCGATGATGCTGACATTGGCCACCTTCTCGCGGTCGAGTGCTTCCGAGATGCGCGCCTCTTCCTGCTTCTTGGCATAAAGCAGATAATTGTTCTCGTGCAGATGCAACTGGCGCTGCAACGCTTCATGGGTGAGGGTGGCGCGCTCCAGGCCGGCGAGCAGAGTCCTCTGTTGCGCGATGGCCTTTTGCAGCTCCTCCTCCTGGGCGCGATAACCGACGAGATTCATGCGCGCCCGCGTCAAATCGCTGGAGAGCTGCAACACAGTGTTGCTGATCTCCGCCACCGCGGTCGGCGGTGCGGCCTGCTGCTCGGCTTGAATCGCCTCCTCGAGTTGTGCAATGCGCGCCTGCAGACTGCGCGCCAGGCTGCTGTTGGGCGCGGCGGCCCCGCGGCTGCCCGCCCGCTCCTGGCGCAGCACATCATACTTGACCTGCAGTTCGGCCAGCTCGCGTTTCATTGCCTCCAGCACGGTGGCGGAGGCGCGCTGCTTGCGGGCGTGAATGCGCTCCGGCTCATTCGCCAGTTGTTGCTCGAGAAAACTCACCTGCCGCTCGGCGGCCTGGGCACCGGCGCGCACGGCATTGAGCTGGCCTTCATAATCCGCGATTTTTTGCAGCAGCAACTCGCGTTGTTTCTCCGGTGCAATCAGGTTGTTTTCAATTTCAAACTGCCGGAGTTGGGCGGCAATCGCCTGCAGGGTGTCCTGCAGGGCTTGTGCCTGATGCTGAAAAAACGAATAGACGCCGCGGCTTTCGTGCACCTCGAGGTGGCGGTCAACATACTGCCGGCACAATTCGTTGACGAGCTGTGCCGCCAGGCGCGGATCTTCGGATTCGCAGCTGATTTCGATGATGTTCGACTTCGGCACAACCTGGCATTCCAGCGTCTTGGAAAATGCCGCGACCGCGAGCTCGACCACCAGGGCGCTGTCCAAAATGGCAACGGCCTCGGGCTGGACCAGGCGTTTGTACAAGCCCTCGGTGGTGACCACGCTGCGCAGCAGGGTGGTGCTCTTGAGAATCTCGATCTCGGAGTTCAGCATGTTTTCGGAGATGGTCGGCCGCGTGTCGGTGTCGGCGGCTTCGTTGGGTGAAATGATGGTGCTGGCGCGCTCTTTTTTGAGCATGACCCGGGCGCGCGCCACATACACGGAAGGCATCATCATGGTCACCGCCCCCACCGTCAGAAAAATGCCGGCAAAAACCAGCAACGCCAGCTTGCGACGGCGATAGATCAGCACCCCCAAATCACGCAGCGACACACCGGCACGCGGCGGTGCAAAGGGACCGGAAGCATCGGCGATCGCCATCTCCGGACGCCGGGATTCGAGAGAGTTGCTGCTGCCGAGTGTCATCTGATCTCCATCTCAAAAACAGCCTCCTGCTTGTCTCCCGCGCCGCTCAACGGGTGCGGTTGTATTCGCGCAAGGCCCTCAGATAAACATCAAATGGTGGAAACAGCCCGTCATAAATTTGTGTGAGAAATTCGTTGACGTTGGCGATGAACGTCTTGGGCACATAGACCACATCCTGCGGCTGCAGGTACAAGTCCTGATGGGCCGCGGCTGCCAGCGCCGGCCGCGCCAGATCGACGCGCACACCGGTCAGCTCTCCCGCCTGATTGAGCCGCAAGACGATCACACTGTTCAGCTTGGCTCCCGGAACCGGGCCGCCGGCGGCCGCCAGAGCCTGCAGCACCGTCATGTTGGGTTGCAGTTCGAATTGTCCGGGTTTGTCGACCTCCCCCAGCACGTAGACCGCCAGCCCCGCGAAATGGCGCACATAAACCGTCACCTCCGGCGCGTGCACAATGCCGGCATAGGCGGCCGTAATCAGGCTGTCCACCTCGGAAGGCGTGCGCCCCGCAACATAGAGATCGCCGATGGCCTCCAGCGTGATGCGACCGTCCGGCCGGACCTTGACGGTCTCATTCAGGCGTTCATGATAACGGGTCTTGATTTCGAGTTCATCGAGTATGTTGATGCGATACTCTGGAGGCGGGCTCGCGATGCCCGTGATGGCGACACGGTCGCGGTAAGCCGGCAGGGTGGCGGAGGCACTCAACCCGGGATTGGCTGCGAGCCTGTTGGCGGGAGTACTGGCGCATCCCGTGAGTAAAAGCTCGCCGCACGCCACAACGAGCAGCAGCATGTGCGACCAAACGTTCGGCAGTCTGCCGCCTCGGCCCCGCCCCACACCTCCTGGAATACGCATGCTCAGCATTTGTTTGAAATCCCTTTCAAAGCAACCCATCATGTCAAAAGCAGAATACTTGCTGTCCGTTCGAATTCGCTGACTTTTCAACGCCTGTTCCTGCAACAGCTTCGTCAGTGCGGCAAATTCGCCGTCTTCGCCACGACGCCCCGCTTTGAGATAGCCCGGCTCAGCCAGGGTTGAAACGTCTTCGGGCTGTTACTTAATCTTATCGAAATCTTTAACGTTTCTTGCTTTTTGCTTAATATTTACCCGCCACGCAGGTTTTAGCGGAAATTCCGACAATCAACTTTCGCCACAAATGCCAGCCGTTTTTCAATCGAGGGTGTCGTGCAGGGGGTTGCCGGTGGCATGCGCCGCCCCGGCAACCTCATCCCGCCTGCTGTCATGCCGGCTGTGGCGTGGCGGGGGAGGAGCACTATCCGCTTTTTAGAACCTGAATTTTGTACCCAGATTGATCCCCTCCGCCAGGAAAGAGGAGCGCTGATTTGAGCGGGACACCCAACCACCCACGGGATGGCGCATAAAAAAATTTTGCAGGCAAACATGCGGTCAACTCCGGCGGAAGCGACCTGTTCGGTTCTCCTCAAAAAAAATTGCGCCAGATCATGAAAAATTCGACAGGCTGTTCCTCCGGAGTTTGCATTTTGGAGATGGGGCACGGCTATAAACAGTTCGCTCCGCTGGCGCTGTTTATTGGCGCTGCCTTGATGAGAGGGAACACACCCGGCAGCCCCGCTCGGGACGCTCTGGTCATAACACAGCAGAGATTCACCTCTCGATGACAAGATCACCCACCCCAAAATCCGCCCACGAAAGCGAAGTCCCACGAAAGAAACATTTCGCGGGAGGCCATTTTCTTGGCAGGAAAGCCGTGACGCCCTCGGCAAACGGGCGAATTTCGCAGTCAGGGTCGTTCCATATTCGAAAAGTCTTGCTTGACATCGTCCGGAACAACTGACGGAGTTTGTTGGACACGGCATTTCCTCCGGAGAACAGCAAGCCAGCATTGCAAGATTCAGGAGAAAAAGTGCTCCATCCCCGTGAAGTTGATGCCTCGCGAATTCTGCATGTGCACAGGACAGGAAGTTTTGCAAGAGGCCACGCAGCCGAAGTGGAAAGACGTCCGGGGGCCTCCGCTGGCTGTTATCGGCGGGGATGTGTCCAGTCGCTCCAGCCGACATTCTTGCCGGGGCGGGCGGGAACAGGTGCGGGGAAATCGGTGTGATAGAAATGATTGATCACATGTGTCTGCCAGGTGTCATCGCCGTTGGGTGGGTACTGGGCTTGTTCGTGCAACCACCGGAAAGCGCGCAGCAGGGCCTGGTCCTGCCAGCTCCACACCTCGTAGCCGGCACGATGGAGAATCACAGCTTGCACCAGCGCGCCCTGCAAAGCTTCATACACATAGTTTTCCCGCGGTGGCGGCCAGCGAAAGGAGCCGGCGCGGCGCTGGTCATCGGGCAGCACACCGTCGATGTTGTGACCATTTTTCACGGCGCCTGCGGGATTGATACCCACGGGATGTGCGGCCTCCGCCTGCCAGGAGCAATCGCCGAAAGTGAAACCGGCATAGGCGTTGCGATCCCCCAGCCAGCCTTTGAAAACCTGTGCGCAGCGCTCGAGTTCATCATCATCGCGCAAATAGGCGGCAATGGCGGCGCGGCTGGCACCGGCATGCGTGCCCCAGTTGTTGGGCCGGGTCTCATGACAGGTGCGCAAGCTTTGGCCGTCCAGCTCGCGATCCAGCAAAGTTCGCAGCCAGCCGCGGAACACTTGATCTTCCTCCGCGGGCAGGCCAACGAGATCCGCGGCAATGACGTAGGCTGCCAACTCGCGGGCCAGGGCGAGCACGCGCCCCGCCGCTTCGGTCCCCATGATTTGCCGGCATGCCATGATCACTTCCTGGCGATAATGCTCCTCCTGCGTGCGGGCATAAACCAGAGCTTTGGCCATCACCTTCACGTTGGTATGATCGTTTTGATCGGCGAGATTGGGCCGGTCGATTGGCGAATCCGCGGCAGCCTTGAGATTTTCCCATGCCGGCCCGCACGTGGGCAGTTGTCCCAGCTCGGCGGCGCTGATCCAAATGCCGGTTGATTGCGCCAGCAGCCCGGCCGGCTGGTGCAACAGCACCAGGCAACACCACGCCAGGCCTGGAAACAAACATGCTCGGGGAGTCATGGCCTCGAGATAATCCTGATGAGGTTGTGAGATGTTATTGACGGCCGCGTCCACAGCACGGGAGCCATGTGACAATAACCTTACCGGTCAATTTCACCGGCTGCGCACGGGTTTCCAGCCGCGCCCCTCCGGCACTCCGCCGGGCGGGGCCGGGAAACTCAGCGCACGAGCAGCAGAGTTTTGGCGAGGGTCTGACTGCCGGCTTGCAAGCGGTAGACATAAAGTCCGTTAGGCGCGGCAGAGCCATCCTGGTCGCGGCCATCCCATGCAACCGTGTAGCGCCCCGGCGGCACCTTGCCGCTGAACAGTGTGCGCAGATGTTGTCCCATGACATTGAAAATCGCCACGCAGACTGTGGCGGGTGTCTCCACTTCATAGCTGATTTGAGTTGCGCGCACTGCAGCGGTGAAGGGATTGGGATAATTCTGTTCGAGCACGAAAGCGCGGGGCGGCAACGCACGGCGCGCTGCAACGGCCGTGGCGGCTTGCGGCACCCTGCCATGTGTCCAGTCGGTCCAGCCCACGTTCTTGCCCGGATTTGCCGGCGTGGGTGCGGGGAAGTGCGTGCCGTAATAATAGTTGATCACGTGCGGCTGCCAGGTGTCATCCCCGCTGGCGGCAAAGTTGGCCTGCTGATGCAGCCATTGGTAGGCGCGCAACAGCGCCTGATCCTGCCAGTTCCAGACATCGTAACCGGCCCGGTGCAGAATCACAGCTTGCACCAGGGCGCCCTGCAGAGCTTCATACACATAGTTTTCCTGCGGCGGCGGCCAGCGAAAATCTCCGCTGCGGCGTTGATCATCGGGCAGCACGCCATCCACCGGTTTGCCATTCTTGCGAGCCCCCTTGGGATTGATGCCCACGGGCTGGCTGGGATCGGCCTGCCAGGCGGGGTCTCCGAAGATGAAACCGGCATATGCCTGCTGGTCGCCCAGCCAGCCTTTGAAGACTCGAGCGCAGCGCTCGAGTTCTGCCTGATCACCAAGATATGCGGCCACGGCCGCACGGCTGGCACCGGCGTGCGTGCCCCAGTTGTTGGGCCGCTCTTCATGCGTCGAGCGCAGAGTTTTGCCGGAAAGATTTTCAGTCAGGGTTTGCGCCAGCCAGGTGCGAAAGCGTTGGTCTTCTGCCGGCGGAAGTTTGACCAGGTCCGCCGCGATCACGTAAGCGGCCAGCTCGCGGCCGAGTGCAAGCGTGCGGCCGCCTTGTTCCGTGCCGATGGCGGTCATGCAGGCGGTGATCACCTCCGTGCGCAGCCGGGCCTCGCCGGTGCGGGCATAAACCAGCGCCTTGGCCATGATCCTGACATTCACCGGATCATCTTGATTCGACAAATCCGGCGTGCCGGCCGGTTGCGAGGCAACCGCGAGGAGATTGTTCCACGCCGGGCCTTGCATCGGCAGTAGTGCGAGCTCGGCGCTGCTCGTCCAGATGCCGGCGCGCGCCAGGCGGGCGGGAGGGAAGCCGCTGTTGACAGTGCTATGGCCGGCGAATGGTGATTCCGCCACCGCGCCTGGCAGGCTTGCGTCATGTTGCAGGGATTGTGTCAAGGCATGGCAGTGAAATGCAAATGCAAGGATAGGGAACAAAACATTTTGGAGCCGGCGGTGAAGTTTACGATCCATGTCTTTCACCCTTTCTCGAAGTTGAGGTCTTTTACGTCCTGTAGGTGAGGCGGCAGGCTTCCGCCGCTGGCGAGTGGCAGAATGCCCCGGGTGGTTTGCGCGGCGATGGGGAGGGATGTCAAAGAGCCGGAGTTGGCGGTCGCCAATGTGTACACTGCGCCATGGCCGGACAGGAATGCCGGCCGTGGGCAAAATCAATTCTCATGCCAGGCAGAAGGCAAGCCGCAGGATGCCCCTGCTGGTGGGTTGCACTGCAGTGGCGCACGCGACCGGACCGGATGCCCAAGCAAACTGTGCAAAGATTTGTGATCGGGATCACGTTTGCGGCGGGCAGAATGCGGCGGCCCCGTGAAGATGATGCGGAGCAGCAGCCGGGCCGTGTGCCGCCGGCAGGAATTACAAACTGGCCGGCAACAATCTCAATTTTGAACTTTTGCCGGTGTCCGGAGAAAGCAGTTGCTCATTTGGTTTTCAATTATTACTATTCCGCCGCAAAAATGGCCGCTCTACCCGCCCGCCGTCGCGCTGCCGGCCGTGAGCGGCGGCACGCAAGCCTGTCCCGCGAGGAAAGACGCTGCCTGGACCACCGAGTGGACGTGAACCGTTGATGCCTCATGAATCGACTGCGAGTTTCGCTGCTGGTGTTGAGTAGTTTGCTGGGACTGCTGTTAGGTTTGAGCGGATATACATTCTACTATGCGCGCGGCGCTTCCTATCTTTCCAATGACCCGCGCGCCTGTGTGAATTGCCACATCATGCGTGAGCAATATGACGGCTGGCAGAAGGCGAGCCACCATGCCTTTGCCACCTGCAATGATTGCCACGTGCCGCATTCCTTCATTTCCAAATACTTCACCAAACTGGAAAACGGTTTCTGGCATGCGAAGGGTTTCACCCTGCAGGATTTCCACGAGCCGATCCGCCTGCGCCGCCGCAGTCAGGCGGTGCTGCAGCAGAACTGCCTGCACTGCCATCGCGAATTCGTCAGCGAGGTGCTGACCGGCGCCGCACATGCCGGCGGGGAAATCAACTGCATGCCATGTCACAAACGCGTGGGCCATGGCCCCTCACAATGATCAACCAGGTGAGCGACATGAATGAATCATCCCAGCCGGCTTCCCGCAAGTCGGAGCGCATGATTTACGGCGTGGCCATCGTTGTGGTGGCGTTCGCCACAGTGGCCGTCCTGCTGCTCATGGAAAACATCGCGCAGCGCAAGGAGGAGGGGAGGCAGCATGTTTTTCGCGTGGTGGAAATCGATGAAAACACCATCGACCCGGCGGTGTGGGGCAAGAACTATCCCCGCCAGTATGACAGCTACAAACGCACGGTGGACATCGAACGCACCCGTCATGGCGGCAGCGAAGCATTTCAAAAACTCGATGAGGATCCGCGCTGGCGGGAAATCTTCAAGGGCTATGCTTTCGGCGTCGACTACCGCGAGGAGCGCGGGCACGCCTACATGCTTTCCGACCAGGATCAGACGGAGCGCGTGAAAATCGTGCCGCAGCCCGGCGCCTGTCTGCATTGCCACTCCGCGGTCATTCCCGCCTACGTGCAGGCCGGCGCGCAAGCGGGCGCCACCAGCCGCCGGGAACAAATCATGAAGGGCTTCGAAATAGTCTGCGGCATGCCCTATGCCCGGGCGCGCACAATGGTGACGGCACCGATCACCTGCGGCGATTGCCACGATCCCAGCAGTATGCAGTTGCGCGTCACCCGGCCGGGCTTTCTCAATGGCATCCGTGTGCTGGCCGCCAGCGAGCAGCCGCTGCCGCATCTCCCCAGCATCGAACGCTGGCGCAAAGAAGGCCGCCAGGGCGAATACGATCCCAATCTCCTGGCCACCCGCCAGGAAATGCGCTCGTTCGTCTGCGGCCAGTGCCACGTCGAATACTATTTCAAGGGCGAAGGCAAGCTGTTGACCTATCCCTGGCACAAGGGCAATCGCGTCGAACAAATCGAGCAGTACTATGACGAGATGGGTTTCAAGGACTGGACGCACAGCGCCAGCGGTGCCAACGTGTTGAAGGCCCAGCATCCCGAGTTTGAAATGTGGAGCCAGGGTATTCACGCGGCCAGCGGCGTGGCCTGCGCCGATTGTCACATGCCCTACAAGCGGGAGGGGGCCGTCAAGATCAGCGATCACCACGTGCGCAGCCCCTTGCTCAACGTCGCGAATGCCTGCCAGACCTGCCATCATTTTTCCGAAGCGGAAATCAAAGCGCGCGCAGAAGCGATTCAGGATCGCACCAAGGCGCTGATGATACGCACCGAGGAGGCGCTGGTGGCGCTGATTGCAGCCTTGCAAAAGGCGCGCGAACGGGGCGTGCCGGAAGCGGAGTTGCAGCGCGCCCGGGAGTTGCAGCGCAAGGCACAATGGCGGCTGGATTTTGTTGCCGCGGAAAACTCCATGGGCTTTCATGCTCCGCAGGAGGCTGCCCGCATTTTGGGCGAGGCCATTGACTATGCCCGACAGGGTGAAATTGCCCTGCTGCAGCAGAGCCTCGCCGCGCGCTGAGTGCCGGCGGGCAATTCCCGGGCTGCAAGTTTGAAGGCTGCGCAGATGGGATCTTGAGGTCACCCGGCATCGTGGCGGTGTGAGGAATGATGTTCCGGCAACAGCTTGGCTGTTGCGTCAAAGACCTCAGAAGGTCGCCCGCGCTCGCGTTTTTCTGAAGCCCGGCCCGGCCGAGGCGGGAACACTTTCAGGCAGACACCAACCAATTGGCATGTGCGCGAGGTTTGATTTGAGGAGTGATCTGCAACCAAATGCCAGTGAGGCAATGCAACCAGCGGCGATGCCGCCGGCGGTTCACACGATGATCCCGCCGGGCGTGCGGTCGCTGTTGCTCGCCACCGGCGTGTTGCTGGCCTCCGGATTTCTGCCGGTGCGCGGCCAGCAGCAAACCATGTCGTTCGAGGAATACGAGCCGGTCTCGATGCTGGTGGTGCCGGCGCATCCGGTCACGCGGGCGAAGTATCCCTTCATTGACGTTCACAATCATCAAGCGGAGATGCCAACGCAGGATTTGCGGCTGCTGGTTGCGGAGATGGACAAGCTCAACATGGCGGTGATGGTCAATCTCAGCGGCCGCGGTTTCAAACGCCTCGTCAATCCGGACAGTTCGGTCAGCCTTGGCATTCATGGCGGGGAGTATCTCAAAGCCGCGGTGGATAACGCCAACCGCACTGCGCCGGGTCGCTTTCTGGTTTTCACCAACGTGGATTTCACCGGCATTGGCAGACCCGGCTGGAGCGAACGGGCAGTGCGCGAGCTGGAACAGGACGTCCGTCACGGCGCCGCCGGTTTGAAAATCTACAAGGATCTCGGCCTGGACTTGACCGACAGCAGCGGCCAGCGCGTGCCGGTGGATGATCCGCGTCTCGATCCGATCTGGGAAAAATGCGCGGAGCTGAAAATTCCGGTGCTGATCCATTCCGGCGATCCCGCCGCGTTTTGGCTGCCGCACGATCGCTTCAATGAACGCTGGCTGGAGCTCAAGCAGTTTCCCGGGCGCCATCGCCACGGCCGCGAGCCCTCCTGGGAGCAGGTCATGACCGAGCATTTCAATCTCATGCGCCGGCATCCGCGCACCACCTTCATCAGTGCCCACATGGGCTGGCTCGCCAGCGACCTGACCCGTCTTGGCAGGCTGCTCGATGAAATTCCCAATCTCTACACCGAACTCGGCGCCATCATTTACGACCCCGGCCGCCAGCCGCGTTTTGCCCGGGAGTGGTTCATCAAATACCAGGATCGCGTGCTGTTCGGCAAGGATATTTGGGCGCCGCGGGAGTATCACGTCTATTTTCGCGTGCTGGAAACCGCGGATGAATATTTCGACTACTATCGCAAGCGCCATGCGTTTTGGAAGCTGTATGGCCTGGACCTGCCGGATGACGTGCTGAAGAAAATCTACTACAAAAATGCTCTGCGCCTGCTGCCCGGCATCGATGCCACCCGCTTTCCCGAATAATTTCAGGTTGAAATCTCGGATGATCTTCGATGATTGGAAACACCGCCGCGGCTGGTTGCGCCGCCTGCCGGCTGCCCGCTGGTGGTCTGCCGCCCTGTTGCTGGTGCTGGTGGGGTGTGGTTCGGATCACGGCGTGGAGCCGGTGCGCACCAAAGTCACCGGCGACATCATCTTCACCGGGCCGACACCGCCGACCTATGTCGCAGAAGTGGTGGTGGTGCTGGTGAAAAAATTGCCGCCCGAGAATTTGCTCTCCGAAGTAATCTACAGCCCGCCGCTCGCTTTTGATCGCAATAAACCCGCCGGCCGGGATGACACCCTGCGCTACGAGTTGTTCGCCGCTCCGGGGGTGTATGCCGCCGCCGGTGTGCTCTGGCGCAAGTCCGGGCAGGCGTGGGATATCGCCAATATTCTGGGCGTGCATCTCGATCCCACCAGGATTTTCGAGCTCAAGCAGGTGGTGGTGCGGGAGGATGAACCGGTGGCGGACAGCGTAAACATTCTGGCCAATTGGGAGTTCGCCAGCCGCGATGCCATCATCACCGGCAAGATCACCTTCAAGGACCCCTGGCCTGCCAATTCCCAAGCCGTGGCAGTTGCAGCCGTCGGGGTGATTCCACCCGGCGGGCCGGCATTTCTGCCCGCGGTGCTCGGCAATCTCAAAGGCCTGAATTTCACCCTGGGCTTGTTCAAACTCGAAGAGCAATACCGGCTGGCGGTGAACGCGGGCGAGATCAAGTTTCTCTCCCTGTTTTGGTATGGCAAGGGCCAGTTTCTCGACATCCGTGCCGTGGGGCTGTATCATTGCGGCGAAATCAACGGCCAGCTCATTCCCAAACCGGTGCTCGCGGTGAAGGATTCGACGATCGCGAACGTCGATTTCGAGGTGCATTTCTCCACCCTGCCTGCCGGGATCAACTACTGCAAAGTCTGCCCGCCATGTCCTTGAGGCTGGCCGGCATGGTGTGCCACGAATCTTTGCCCATCCCTGCTTTGCCGCCGGCAGGAATTGCGGAGGGCGCTGCAACCCCGGCGGATGAATTGATGTCCGTTCGCAAAAGTTTCAACCTCATGCGGTCCGAAGTTCACCCTGTGCCCGCTTCCCCACAGCGAACAGCATGGTCGTGCTCATTCGGAAAAGGCTGGTGAGAATAATAATAATGTGGAAGACAGGCTGGTGGCCACAAAGATTGCTGTTGGCGGTGATCGTGCTCCTGGGTTGGACACCTGTGCTGCACGGCCAGCATTTCGGCGAGATTCGCGGTCGGGTGGTGGATGCCGAAACCGGCGAAGTGTTGCCGGGCGCCACGGTGCAAATTCTGGAATCGTTGCTGGGCGCGGGCGCGGATGCCAGCGGCACCTTTGTGATTCGGCGTGTGCCGCCGGGAAACCATGCGCTGCGCGCGAGTTTGATCGGCTACCAGGTGGCACACGCTGAAGTCACGGTGCAGGCCGATGCCGTCACCGGCGTGGAATTTGCCCTGCGCAGCAGCGTGCTGGAGATGAATGAGGTGGTGGTCACCGCCAGCCGGCAGCCGGAGGAGATTCAGCGGGCGGTGGTGAGCATCAGCGCGCTCAGCGGGGAGACGGCGCTGCGCCGCGATGCCGCCCGCCTCGACCGCGCGCTGGAGAGCATTCCCGGCGTGAGCCTGATCGAGCAAAACGTCAACGTGCGCAACAGCTCGGGTTACAATCGCGGGCTGGGCAGTCGTGTCTTGATCCTGCTCGACGGTGTGCCGGCACTGCCCAGTGATTTCGGCACCATGAATTGGGACATCCTGCCGGTCACGGATTTCGAGCGCGTGGAAGTCATCAAGGGCCCGTCGTCCGCGCTCTACGGCTCGTTTGCGCTTGGCGGTGTAATCAACGTCATCACCAGAGCGCCGATGCCGCAGGGCCGCTTGAGCATTCGCACCAGCGCCGGCATCTATGACCGGCCTTATTATCCCGAATGGAAATGGACGGAGCGCACGCTTCACTTCAACCGCCAGGATGTGAGTTATTCGCGCCAGATCGGCAGGCTCGGGTTTCGCTTTTCCATTGGCCGCTCCGAGTCCACCGGCGACCGCCAGAACCGTCACTACCACCGCTGGAACGCCACCGGCAAGCTGGTGTGGGGTTTTGCCGGCAACACGGAAATCACCCTGTTCGGCGCCTATGCGCGGGATCGGCGCGGCGAGTTCGTGTGGTCCGATCTCAGCAATCCCTATCTCGTGCCCAATGCCACCGGCGGCCGGCCGGAAGATTTCGCCGAGTTTCGTCTGAAACTGGACGCTTATACGCTCTATGGCCAGTGGCGCCAGCGCCTGAATGACTGGTTGGAATTCAAGCTGCGCACTTCTTTCGTGCGGCAGTTGACCGGCAATCAATTCCGCGTTTCCGGCGATTTCGAGCCGGCGCAGGGCCCGGGCGCGGATTTCCAAATACACAGCCAGCTCGACAGCACAGTGAGCTTCACGCTCGGCGTCGAGTACAAATATGATTTCGCCGAACAGCGTCAAATTGGCCGCCATTTCGCCTATACGGTTTCCCCCTATTTCCAGCAAGACTGGCAGCCTGCTTCAAACTGGAAAATCAATCTGGGCTTGCGCTTCGATCAGTACTATCTGCTGCCCGGCCCGCAACGCTACATCAAGACGGTTTTCAATCCCCTCAAGAACCGCTTCGAGCGCATCGATCTTCCCAATCCGCTGCCGCAAGGGTTGGAAGAACAACACCTGAGCCCGCAGCTCGGCATGAGCTGCGCGTTGACCCCGGCCACTGTTTTTCATGCCTCCTTCGGTCGTGGCATTCGCATCCCGGTGTTGGGCGAGCGCTTCCTGCAATTCAACATTCCCATTCCCTTTCGCCCCAATGCGGAGATCGCCACCGAACGTTCTCTCTCTTTGGAGGCCGGCGTGCGCCAGCGGCTGGGAGACTTCGCCCATTTCGAAGTCACGGCTTTTGCCAATCACTACAGCGATTTGATCGAGCCGGTGTTCGTACCGGAAGGTGCCAACTTCTACGCCATCCTGGTGAACATTCCCAAAGCCAAGGTGGAAGGCATCGAAGCTGCCAGCCGGTTGCGCTTTTGGCAAAATCGTCTGGGTTTGGAGGCCAGCGCGACCTGGACCAATCCCGTCATCACGGCAGTGGACAAGGATGCCAAAATTCCGGTGCCGTTTCAAGAGGGGGATTTGTTGAGTTACCGCCCGCGCGTGACGGCCTACCTTTCTCCTGCCCTCACACTGGGGGGATGGGCGCTGGAAGCCGACTACAGTTTTGCCTCGCGGTTGTTGCGCGAGCAGGTGCAGATTTTCAAGGATGATCAGCGCGTGCCCAAGCGGCAATTGGATATGCGGCTGCTTTATAGTTGGAATCAATTCACCGCCCACTTGGCCGTGCGCAATCTGCTGCGTTACAACTATTATCAGGTCGAACGCAACATCAACGAAGTGCGCAATTTTTCCGCGGGCGTGCGCTGGGAATATTGAGCCGGCAGAAGCACATTGCGCGGGAGGGAAGTGCCGCAAAAAACAAAATCCCCGCCACGTGCAGCGCGGATGGCTGTTTTTATCCGGTGTCGGCAAGCCTGGGTGGCAGGGCTTGCTTCCGTTTCATGAATTTGCTCCCGGTGCCGGCCGGCAATTCCGTGCCGGCGATTGCCGCAGCTCTGTAACATAGTTGCATCCGGCGGCAGCGCACCGGCATCCGGCTCGCGCTGTTGGTTTCAGTTGATCCTCCCCATTTTGTCACCCGCATGACGAAGTTGTAACACCTGTAGTTGTGCTTCTGCAACTTGCCTGTCCGTTTTCAGCATTTTTACCCCTCCGCCGGTATATCTCCCCGGAGTTTCAACCTGGCACGCCCCGGTGCTTTTCATCTCTGATCCATGCCGGTTGCGGCCGGTACCGCAGGCCAGCCACGCGTGGCCCGGCGTTGGCATGCCGAGTGGGCATTTTTTGGGGCCTCTACCCTCAGGCATTAGACAGTGGTTTGCAGCGGTTTGCAGCCGTGCAGCAAGGGACTGCCAGCACGAGTGCAAGGCCTCCGAGGTTATGCAGGGAGCAGACGATTGAACCCAGCTCAGCAAGGATTGCTCAGCGTTATTTGCGTGCCGACATCTCTGGCCGCAAGCCGGCGATTTCCCTGGGTGCACGCCGGTCGGCTTTTGTGCGCGGTGCCGGCACCCATTCCTCGGCCTATGGGGCATGATTACCGCGGTCAGGACGAGCCAGGGAAATGCCTGACGACCACTCGACTCATTCAATCCCTTTCTGCCTCCCTGCCGTCCGATCATTTTCTGGTGCATTTCCGTTTTTGTCTATTGCGGGCCACCGAGATGTCTGCTTCAGTTGTTTTCCCCAGTCGCAAACTGTCTCAGGATTGTCATCCCGACCCGGGTTTTGCCGGCATGCCTGCCTTCAGGGTAATTGGTCATGCTCATTTGGGCAACCCCTCGGCATGAAAACGTCGCGCGGGCCTCTTGTCTGCCTGCAGGCTGGCAGCCTGCGCCATGGCATTTTCGGGGTTATTGGGGGAGAATAACTGTGACCGCGGCAGCAGGGGACGCCCTTTGTGGAGTTGCACGGCAGCGGGAGGGGGACGGACAGTGGCGCCTGTTTGAGCAAATATTTAACACAAAGTGTGCAATTTCTTCCCAGCACGTGTGAGGGAGCGGCGAAATCATCCGGGTGTTTCGTCGCGAGACATTGATAATGCCCGAAGCTTTGACGGGATGGGAACAAACGGACGGATGGGCGCCTGATACTGGCACTGGCTTTGCCATGAGCCGGAGAAAAGCTGTGCATCGTGAGCAGCCGTCCGGAGGTGCAGGAAATCATGATGTTGGTTGTGAAGTTCATTACCCAAAATGTGACTGACATGGCGGAGCTGTGCCTGGATGGGACGGTCTTCGCTTTAGCCCTTTCCCTCACATGAGCGTGGCAATGAAAGAAAAAATCATGCGCCAAACCACACCGCTTGCCGACTATCTGCGCATTCTGTATCGCGGGCGGTGGGGCATTGTGGCGTGTTTTGTGGTGGTGCTGGCGATCGCGCTCTATTTGAACGTCACCGCGGTGCCGCTCTATCAGGCAGACGCCAAGGTCATGGTCAAGGTGAAGTCCAACCTCGGACTGCCTCCGTTTGATGGCAGTGCCTATTGGCAGATGGAGACCATGATCAGCAACCAGATCGAGATTCTACGCGGCCGCGCGATTGCCAAGGCTGTCGCACAAAAATTGTTGGAATCCCCTTATGCTGCCGAATTGCCCCTGCTGCAGGCACACGGTCATGTCAAAAGCCGCTGGCAGCGGCTGATGGAAGCCGCCGGCCGTTTGCTGGGCCGCAGCGTCGCCGACACGGCCCGCCACCGGCCGGCGGGCCGCAGACTGCAGGATGTGGAGACCCTGGCGCGCAGCCTGTCCGGCTATCTCAGCATCGAGCCCATCCGCAACACCGACATGATCCTGATCAGCGCCGTTTCCGAACACCCGCGCGAGGCGATGCTGATCGCCAATGCCTACGTTGAAGCCTTCAGCGATCTCAACCGCGCCATGAGCCAGGCGGAAGTTCGCCAGGTGAAGACCTTTCTGGAAAATCAATTGAACGTCATTCAACAGCAACTGGCGGAATCAGAAAGGGCGCTGAAGGATTTCACCCGGGCGCAGAAAACCCTGACCCTGCCCGATGACGCCAGCCGTCTGGTGGAAAAACTGGTGGAGTTCGAATCCCTTTACAAGGAATCCCTGGCGGAGCTGGAGTCCCAGCGTGCGCGCCTGCGCTTCATCGACAGTCAGCTCGGTCGCAAACTCGAACTCGAGGTGACCGCCGCGACTTCCTACCTGGAAGAATTAAAACGGGAGATGGCGGCCCTGCAGCAGGAGCGCGCCGTGCAGGTGGCGTATCTCGTCAACAACGGCAATTACGACGAGAAGAATCCGCGCCTGCAGCAGCTCGATGAACAAATTCACGCGTTGACACAGAAGTTCAAAGATGAGTTTGCCCGGCATGCGGCGGCAGAGCCCGCCGGCTCGCCGGCCCTGCAGGACGAGCTGTATGTGCGCAAGTTCGAAGTGGAAGCCTCGCTGCAGGCCCTGCAACCGAAAGTGGCCTCGCTCCAGGAGATCGTGGCGGACTACACCCGCCGGCTGGAGAGCCTGCCGGAGAAAAAGCTGGTGCTGGCACAACTGCAACGCTCGGCGCAGGTGGATGAGAATATCTACCTGATGATGAAGCAAAAGTATGAAGAACTGCGCATCACCGAAGTCGGCCAGCTCGGCGACGTGCGCATCATTGAGCCCGCAGAGCTACCCGAGGCCCCGCTCGGCCCCAACAAGCGGCTCAATCTCATCCTGGGCATGGTGTTCGGCCTGAGTCTGGGCGTGGGGCTGGCTTTCCTGCTCGACATGCTCGACTCCTCGGTGCGCACAGTGGAGGATTTGGAGCGCATGGGCCAGCCGGTGCTCGGCTCGATTCCCCTGATCAAGGAAGACAAGGCGCTGCAGCTTCTCAAAATTTCATTGAACGGCTCGACCAACGGGGCGACCAATGGCAGCGCGCACCCGCCTGACAATGACGAAAACCGGCGGAAGGCGGCACGCTTGATCAGCCACTTCGCACCCCAGTCACCGATTGCCGAAGCCTATCGCACCTTGCGCACCGGCATCCAATACACCCACTTCGGGAGCCCCCTGCGCACCCTGTTGGTTACCAGTCCGGGACCGGGCGACGGCAAGTCGACCACCGTGGCAAATCTCGCCATCGTCATGGCGCAAAGCGGCAGCAAAGTATTGCTCATCGATGCCGATTTGCGGCGGCCGGTGCTGCATCACGTGTTCAAACTCGACCGGCGCCTGGGCTTGTCGAATGTGCTGGCCGGCCACGCTGCGCATGGCGAGGCCATTGCAGCAACAGAGATTGACAATCTCCATGTCATGACCTGCGGCACCCTGCCGCCCAATCCCTCGGAGCTGCTCGGCAGCAGCACGATGCAGCGTCTGATGGAAACGCTCAAAGCCGAGTACGAAATCTTGTTGTTCGACAGCCCGCCTGCCATCGCGGTCACCGACGCCGCGGTGCTCGCCCGCCTGGTCGATGGCGTTTTCCTGGTGGTGAAGGCCGGCCAAACCAGCAAGGAAGCCACGTTTCAGACGTTTAAACTGCTGCAACAGATGAAAGCCCGCTTCCTGGGCACCCTGCTCAATTCCGTCAAAATGGAAAGCTTGTACGGCAGCTACTACTATTATTACCACTATCACTACCACGCCAACCACACCAACGGCAAGCTGCCAAAGCAGCAGCGCAAATTGCCGGCGTGGTCGTGAGCAAAGGGCAAAAGGCAAGGGGCAGGGGGCAAGGAGGGTTTCACATATAAATTTTAAGAGTCGTTTCCAGGCTTGGAATATTGAGCAGCGAGCATCCGGATGAACACAGCAACCGAAAAGATTCGCCATTGGTACGCGCTTTATACGCGGCCGAATTTTGAGAAACGTGTGGATCGCGAACTCCGCCGCCTGGGCTTGCACGCCTATCTGCCGTTGCGTCCGGTGTTGCGGCAGTGGAGTGATCGCAAGAAATGGATCGAGATGCCGCTGTTTTCCTGCTATGTCTTCGTGCATGCCGATGCCAAAGAGCGCCTGCTCTCGCTCACGCCCGAGGGCGTGGTGCGCATGCTGGGCCAGCACGGCCAGCCCTCGATCATTCCCGAGCATGAGATCGCCATCGTGCGCAAAATGCTGGCGAATGATTTCGATCCCGAGCCGATTCCGCATTTGGTGCCGGGCGATTTGCTGGAAATCATCGCCGGACCACTGGCCGGCCTGCGCGGGGTGCTGCGCTCGTTTGAGGGCCGGCAACGCCTCATCATCGCCTTCGAGTCGATTGGCCAGTCACTGGCCATCAACATCGATCCGCGCCAGCTTCGCAAGATCACAGGCGGCCCGTCCCATTCTTACAGCCGGACCGTGCCGCAGCCTCCGTTGGGAGTTTGACAGGATGGAACGCACACTGACCGGAACCACACGCGTGGTTGCCGCGCCGGAACAAATCTTTTCCGATCTCGGCGGCGAGATCGTCATTCTGAACTTGAACACCGGCGTTTATCATGGTCTGGATGAAGTCGGCGCCCGCATTTGGCACCTGCTGCAGCAGCCCATCACCGTCGATGAATTGCACGCCGCCATTCTGGCCGAATACGAAGTGGAAGCCGAGATCTGCCGCCGCGATATTCTGGAGCTGCTGCGCACCCTGCTCGACGCCGGTTTGATCCATTTCGCCGATGCTTCGCTTGCATAAATTCCTGCGCCTGCCTGCGGCCAAGCGGAAAGTCTGGCTGCAGGCTTTCGCCCTGCTGTGCGCCGTTCGGCTGGGGTTGTGGCTGCTGCCCTTTGCGACGGTGCAGCGGCTGCTGCGGCAGTTGCGCCGGCGCCGCCAGGACACCGTCTTGCACATTGCCACGCTCATCCATGCGCTCACGGTGCTGAGCCGCTACGTGCCGCACGCCACCTGCTTGGTGCAGGCGCTGACCGCGCACACCTTGCTCAAACGTCACGGTTACCCAGCCAAGTTGCACCTCGGCGTGGCCAAAACCGGCGCGGCGGGGTTGCAGGCCCATGCCTGGGTGGAACAGCACGGCCGGGTTGTGATCGGTGCAGTCGAGGATTTGGCACGTTATACGCCCCTGCCATTGGTGGAGGGTCTGCGCTCATGAGTGGCATCGTTGGCCTGGTGAACTGCGATGGCGCGCCGGTGGCAAGCCGCCTGCTGCAGCAACTCACCGCGACGATGCAGTTCCGCGGACCGCAGGCGCAAGCGATCTGGGTCAATGGCAGGGTGGGATTCGGGCATGCACTGTTGGCCTCTACTCATGAGTCCGGACGCGAGCAGCAACCCCGCAGCCTCGATGGTGAGGTGTGGATCACTGCCGATGCCCGTCTCGATGATCGCGCCGGCCTGTGGCAGCGTCTGGCACTGCCGCCGCGCGATCTCGCGACCGTCAGCGATGCGGAGTTGATCCTGCTGGCCTATCAGGCGTGGGGTGAAGAATGCGTGCAGCATCTGCTCGGGGATTTTGCCTTTGCCATTTGGGATGGCCGCCGGCAGCGCTTGTTTTGTGCCCGTGATCATTTTGGCGTCAGGCTGTTGTATTACGCCCATTGCGGCAACACGCTGGTGTTCAGCAACACCCTCAACACGGTGCGCGCCCATCCCGCGGTCTCGACGCGCCTGCATGAGCCTGCCATCGGCGATTACCTGTTGTTTGGCTGCAATCTTGATGCAACCTCCACCAGTTTCGCCGATATTCAGCGTCTGCCACCGGCACATGTGCTGACTGCCGGCAGCGAGGGCGTGCGCACACGGCGCTACTGGCGCCTGCCGGTGCCTGAACCTCTGTGCTACCGCCGTGACGCCGACTATGTTGACCGTTTTCGGGAGCTGTTGCAGCAGGCGGTGGCCGACCGGCTGCGCTGCGATCGCCTCACCGTTTGGATGAGCGGCGGATTGGATTCCACCACCATCGCCGCGCTGGCGCAGGCACAGCAGAATCCCCCCCGGCTCGCCGCCATGACGGTGTATTATGAAAAATTGATTCCTGACGGCGAACGCGAATATGCCGAGCTGGCTGCCCGGGCGATCGGTCTGCCGCTGCATCTCCTGCGGGCCGACGATTTTCCCCTCTTCGATGACGGTCATGTGCCGGCCTTTCCGGAACCGGCAGATGAGCCGATGACCGCTCTGCTCTCCGCCCAGTTGCAAACCAGTCTGGCCAACGGCCACGTGGTCCTCACTGGTGATGGCGGTGACGAGTTGCTTTACCCCTCCGGCCTGGCTCACATGCTGCGTGCTTTGCCGCCGCGGCAGACATGGCGTGCGGTACGCGATTATGTCCGCCAGCGTCGCGCGCTGCCACCGCTGGGTCTGGGATTGCGCGCCCGGTTGCGTGCCTGGCGCCGGCGCGAACCACGCCGCGATGGCGTCCCGTCCTGGATCGCGCCGGATTTCGTTGCGCGCTGTCACCTGCGCCAGCGTTGGCAGGAGGTCACCTACAACCAGCCTGGTGTGCCGCACCGCTGGCGGCCGGGCGCCTATCACGGATTGACCACGCCCTATTGGCAGAGTGTGTTCGAATTCTATGATGCCGGCGTCCTGGGCGTGCCGCTGGAGTTTCGTTTGCCGTTTCTCGATCTGCGGCTGGTGCAGTTCACGCTCGCCATGCCGCCCCTGCCATGGTTCGTCACGAAGGAATTGTTGCGCCGCTGCACCGTCGATTTGCTGCCGGAAAAAATCAGACGGCGTCCCAAAACCCCGTTGCCGGGCGAGCCATTGCAGGAATGGTTGCAACAGCATGAAGTAAAATGGCTGGATGATTTCACGCCGGTGCCGTTGCTGCATCAGTTCGTCGATCGGCGCGCCGTTCCCCGTCTCAGCGGCCGGCCCCTGAACGGGATTGATCCCTACGTGCCCCTCCGGCCGTTCGCCTTGAATCAATGGTTGAGGCAGTTGTCTTTGTGAATCTGACTGCTCGGTGGTTTTCAACTCCTCCATAAGCTGTTCAATCTCTTTGAAAAGGGATATGCAATGATCAGCGAAGACAAAAACACCAGCCGCAAGAATTACCGCCGTCCCCAGTTGGTGACATACGGCGCCATACATCAAATCACGCAGGCGTTGGGCATTTACATGCGTCTGGATGGCGGCATCGCCAATATGATGAAACGCAGCCAGGCCACCCCGCCATGACCCCGCGTGTACACCCTTGCCTTGTCATTTGCCCGCAATCAATGGGGCAGTGCCGACTGCCTGTCCGGATTCTGTGCTGCGATTACCATGCAAACGCGGTCACGCAGGCTTCCAGCCTGCCGGCAGACAAGATGTCTGCACTACATTTTCAGCATGAGGGCTGGCGCGCGGTATGGCAATTACTCCCGTGAGAGATGCGTCATTTGCGCGCCGGTTGCGATCACTGCCGACCGTCAGGAGCAAGTGTTGGTGTCCCGGCAAAATGCCCGGTTGCAATTGGCGGCCTTTCACAAGACACCGCCTGCGGACGAAATCATGTGGCAATACCGCCTTTATGGTCTGAGACTTCTGGCCAACCGCCAGCTTCCCGGTTTGCCGGTTGCCGCCCATGCCGAAGCCAATGATGTGCGTGTCTGGTTTGGCGAGATGCCGCCCTGGTTGCCCGCCAACACCGACCGTCGTGAGCGGCTGTGCCGTGAAAGTCGCGAGCGGGATGACCAGGGCGCACCGGTGCAGCGCCTGTGGCAGGCAGCCGGCGGGAATTATTATCGCTTCGTCTTCAGTGATGGCGTCGAATTCGTGGTCGATTGCAGCGGGCGTGAAATCGGCGTGACCTGGGCAGCGACCTCCTCGCCGGAGGATGCGGCCACCTATCTGCTCGGTCCCATTCTGGCTGTGGCACTGGGGCTGCAGGAGGTCACGTGTTTGCATGCCAGTGCCGTGGCCATCGCGGGTGGGGCCGTGGCCCTGGTGGGCCCCTCCGGTGCGGGCAAGTCAACCACCGCCGCCAGCTTCGCCCGCCTGGGTTTTCCCGTGCTCTCTGATGACGTGCTGGCCTTGCGCGACCGGCGTTCTGTTTTTCTGGCACAACCCGGGTATCCCTCTTTGCGACTGTGGTCGGATGCCGTCACGGCTCTGTTCGGGTCGGCCGAGGCCCTGCCGCCCCTGACTCCGACGTGGGACAAGCGCTGCCTCGATCTCTGCGCCAGCGAATACAAATTTCAACAGGACGAGCTGCCGCTGCGGGCAATCTATTTTCTCGATGATCGCGGGCAGTCGCCCCAATCCCTCATCATGCCGGTGCCGCCTGCCGAAGGCCTGTTGCTGCTGCTCGCCAACAGTTATCTGACCCACGATCTCGACCGCAGGCATCGTCTGCGCGAGTTTGATCTGCTCAGCCGTGTCGCCCGCCACGTGCCGTTGCGCCGCGTGCAAGCGCCGGAGAACCCCGCGCATCTGCCGGCCCTGTGCGCCGCCATCACCGCCGAGGTGCAGACCGGCTCCGCCTCTGAATCTTGAAAACCGTATGTACAGCCTGTTCGACTACGGCGACATGATCGCCGACCGGGTGCGCTTCGAGGCCTACAGCAAGGCCCTGCGCCAGACCATGAAACCCGGTGCGGTGGTGCTCGATATCGGCACCGGCACCGGCATCTTTGCGCTGCTTGCCTGCAAACTCGGCGCGCGCCGCGTTTATGCCCTGGAGACCAACAACGCCATCGCGGTGGCTGCCGAACTGGCCGTCGTCAATGGCTGCCAGGAGCGCATTACTTTTCTGCAGCAACTTTCCACCAAGACCGTGCTTCCGGAGGCTGCCGATGTCATCATCTCGGACCTGCGCGGGGTGCTGCCGTTGCTCGAACAGCATCTCCCCTCGCTGGTGGATGCACGCCAGCGCCTGCTGGCGCCCGGCGGAACATTGCTGCCCTGGCGCGACACGCTGTGGGCCGCCGTGATCACCGCGCCCGAGCTGTATCAGCGCCATTTCCAACCCTGGCAGCAGGATTTGTTGGGATTGGATACGCAGCCGTGCCAGCGCCTGCTCGCCAATCTCTGGCAGCGCGCCCAGTTCCAGCCCGGTCAGTTGCTCACCGCGCCGCAATGTTGGGCCACCCTCAACTACCACACTCTCACCAGTCCCCATGTCAGTGGCGAACTGAGCTGGCGCGTGACCCAGTCCGGCACGGCACACGGCCTGTGCCTGTGGTTCGATGCCGAACTTAGCCCCGGCATCGGCTTCTCCAATGCGCCCGGTCAGCCGAAAACCATCTACGGCCAGGCCTTTTTCCCCTGGCCGCAACCGGTGGCGCTCGCTGCCGGCGATCATCTCACCGTCAGGCTCCAGGCGAATCTCGTCAAGGATGATTATGTCTGGCAGTGGCACACCCGCATCAATTCGGGCAATGAGCGCGGCAGTCGCATGACCGAATTCCGGCAATCCTCTCTCTGGGGCGAGCCGCTGTCACCGCATCAGCTTCGCAAACGCGCCCACACCTTCGTCCCGCGGCTGAATCAGGAAGGCCGGATCATGCAATTCATCCTGAATCGCATGGAGGGCAGGGCAACGCTCGCCGACCTGGCGCACGAACTGGTGCAGACTTTTCCCCGGGATTTTCCCGACTGGCAGTCGGCACTCGTCCGCCTGGGAGATCTTGCCATTGGTTGGAGCGAGTCGTGAGCAGCAACCGGGAATCCCGGCCAATCTGGCAGCAGCAGGCATGGCGTATCGATCGCGCCCTGCGCCTGGTCTGGCAATGCAGCCGCGGCTGGACGCTCGCCGGTCTTGCGCTGATGCTGTTGCAAAGCCTCATGCCGCTGCTCAGCCTTTATCTCACCAAACAGATTCTTGACGCCGTCACCCAGGCGATCACCGGCGCCAGCCGCAGTGCGGCACTGCGGCAAGTTTTCCTCTGGGTGGGATGGGCAGCCGCGGCGACGCTCTTCAGCGAAGTGCTGCGTGCTTTGGGCAGCTTCGTCAGTCAAGCGCAGGCCCAGGTGGTTGCCGATCACATCCATCAGCGCCTGCATCGCAAGTCCGTCGCCCTGGATCTGGCTTATTATGAAAACCCGCGCTACTATGACACGCTGCACCGCGCCCAGGAGGACGCGCCCTTCCGGCCGCTCAGCATCGTCACCGGTCTGCTGCAGGCGGGACAGAGCGGCCTCTCGCTGCTGGCGCTCGCCGGCCTGTTATTCGCCTTTCATCCGCTGCTCGCCGCCATCCTGTTCGCCGCCACCCTGCCCGGCCTGATGGTGCGCGTGAAATACGCCAGGGAGACTTTTCGCCGGCAGCAGCGCTGGACGGCCAATGAGCGCCGCGCCTATTCCTATCACTGGCTGCTCACTGCCGGGGAATTCGCCGGGGAAATTCGTCTGTTTCATCTCGGTCCCTTGTTCATCAGCCGCTTTCGTGAATTGCGCGCGCACATCCGCCGCGAACGCCTGGCCCTCAGCCGCCAGGCGATGCTCGCCGAGCTGGGGCCGCAGGCGCTCGCCATCCTCGCGGTTTTCGGCGCGGTCACGCTGCTGGTCAAACAGGCCTTCGCCGGCGCGCTCACGCCGGGCGCGCTGGTGATGTACTGGCAGGCCTTTCAGCGCGGTCAGGAAAACTTCCGCGACCTGCTGCATGCCGCGGCCGGCATCTATCAGGACAATCTCTTCCTCGCCAGCTTCCACGAATTTCTCGAACTGCAGCCGGCGATTACAACTCCCGCCCGGCCCCGGCCATTGCCGCGACCACTCAAGACCGGCATCGAGTTTCATTGCGTCAGCTTTTGCTATCCCGGCACAAGCCGCACCGCCCTGCACGACATCAGTCTGCGCCTGCGACCCGGCGAAATCGTGGCGCTGGTGGGCGAAAACGGCTCCGGCAAATCCACGCTCATCAAGCTGCTCTGCCGGCTGTATGATCCCACTGCGGGTCGCATCACCCTCGACGGGGTCGATCTGCGCGAGTACGATCCCGCCGCCTGGCGGGCCGAGATCGGCGTCCTGTTTCAGGATTATGTGCGTTACAATCTCAGCGCGCGGGAAAACATCTGGCTGGGCGAGATCACCCTGGCGCCCGATGATCAGCGCATTGCGGCGGTGGCACGGCAAACCGGCGCCGACCGCGTGATCGCCAAACTCCCCGCCGGCCCCGCCACGCTCCTGGGAAAATGGTTTGAAGAAGGGGAGGAGCTGAGCACCGGCGAGTGGCAAAAGCTCGCTCTCAGCCGCGCCTGTCTGCGCCAAAAACAACTGTTGTTGCTCGACGAGCCCACCAGCAGTCTGGATGCCCGCGCGGAAGCGCAATTCTTCCAGCACCTGCGCGCAATCGCCGCCGATCGCGCCACCCTGTTGATCAGCCACCGCCTGGCGACTGCGCGGCTCGCGGATCGCATCTATGTGCTTGCCAACGGCCACCTCGTGGCGAGCGGCACCCACGCACAACTGCTGTCGCAATCCGGCAACTATGCCGAACTCTTCGCCACCCAGGCGCAGTCTTATCGCACCGGCGAGGCGGTCACCGCATGACGCTCTGGCCTGATCCCCGCCGCCACGAAAACTCGCTGCTGCTGTGCTGCAGCCGCGTGCAGGCAGATGCCGCCACCCGTGAGCGCCTGGCTTTTCTGCTCACCCGCAAACTGGACTGGCAGTACGTGCTGTGGCAGGCCGCCTGGCATCGCATCACTGTGCTGTTGTTCCGCCAGCTTCAACCTCTCGCGGCCGCCGTGCCACCGCCGGTCCTCGCCCATCTGCAGGAGCAGGCCAAACGGCAGACGCAACAAAGTCTGCTGCAAACCGCGGGACTGCTGCAGTTGCTCCCGGCGTTGGCAGCGCACGGTGTGATCGCGGTTCCTTTTAAAGGCCCCGCCCTGGCGGCGGCGGTTTATGGTGATCCGGCTTTGCGTGAATGTGAAGACCTGGATGTGCTGGTGACCCCGCATGCTTTGCCACAGGCCAAAGCCGTGCTCGTCAGGCTCGGCTTCCGTCCCCTGCAACCACTCAATCGAGCCCAGGAGGCGGTTTACCTGCGCTACGAATCCGGTTCCACTTTCGTGCAGGAGAGTACCGGCCTGCAGGTGGATTTGCACTGGGCCTTCAACCGCAATTACCTCGCCGTGCCGCTCGCGCTGGCCGATATGTTGCCGCGGCTGCAACCGCAGGTATTGGCCGGCATTCCGCTGCACCAGCTCGCGCCGGAGGATTTGCTGCTCGCCCTGTGCGTGCACGGCGGCAAGCATCAATGGCTGAGTTTGAATTGGATCATTGACGTGGCGGAGCTGCTGCGCACGCATCCCCGCCTCGCCTGGCAGGATCTCGCGGCACGCGCCCGCGCTACCGGCTGCCTGCGCTTCGTGCATCTCGGGCTCCATTTGGCGCACCGTCTGCTGGCCGCACCGCTGCCTGCCGCCCTGCGCGAGCAGATCGCAGCCGATCGCGTCGTCACGCAACTTGCCGATCATGCCCGCCATCGCCTGTTTCCGATGATGGAAGAATGGGACCCGGGTGTGGCCGAGCGCATTCTCTTCCTGCTGCGCGCACGCGAACGCCGGCGCGACCAACTGCGCTTCCTGCTGCGGCGGCTCACCACGCCGACCTCAAGCGATCTTTTTTACTGGCAATCACCGCTCCTGCCCGCACCGCTTTATCCCTGGCTGCGGCCCGCCCGTCTCTTGTTCGGGATCGTGGGCCGTGGTTTGAAATTTCTGCGACCCTCTCCGGTGGCAACATGAATCCAATTGTTCCCGACCGCCTCGCCGGCGCGCCCGCGTTGCGCAACGGCAGGACCGCCGCCCAGGCAGCAGCCGGTGCGGCACCGCACCCCTCTCCGGCCGTTCCGCCCGGCCTGTCGGTGGTGATCCCGGTCTACAACAGTGCGGAAATCCTGCCGCTCCTGCTGCCGCGGCTGCAGGCGGTGCTCGCGGCGCTGACGGCGCGCCACGAAATCATCCTGGTCAATGACGGCAGCCGCGACCACAGTTGGCAGGTGGCTGCGGGCTGGGCACAACAGCACCACGAAATCGTGGCGATCGACCTGATGCGCAACTACGGCCAGCACAACGCCCTGCTGTGCGGCATCCGTGCGGCGCGCTACGAGGTGATCATCACCATGGATGACGACCTGCAACACCCGCCGGAAGAAATTCCCAAACTGCTCGCCCGGCTGCAGGAGGGCTATGATGTGGTTTATGGCACGCCGGCGAAAGAATCCCATTCTGTTTTGCGAAATCTGCTTTCCCGTCTCACCAAAACCACGATTTCCAGCACGCTCGGCAATCATCAAATTCGCGATATCAGTGCCTTTCGCGCGATCCGGGCAGAGGTGTGCCGCGCCTTTGCCGATTACGCCAGCCCCTACGTTTTGCTCGATCTGTTGTTGTCCTGGGGAACCGGCAAATTTGCCTGTGTGGTGGTCTCACATCGCGTCCGACAGGCGGGCAAATCCAATTACACTTTTTGGAAACTGTTCAATCAGGCAATGTTGATTTTAACCGGCTTCAGCACGGCACCGTTGCGCCTCGCCAGCCTGGTGGGCTTTGGCTTCACCCTTTTTGGCATCGTTGTCTTTCTGTATGTCATTGTGGGCTTTTTTGTGCGCGGCAGCATTCCCGGCTTTCCGTTTCTTGCCTCCATCATTTCGCTGTTCAGCGGGGCACAACTTTTTGCACTGGGCATCATCGGTGAATATCTGGCCCGCATGTTCACGCGCAGCATTCAAAAGCCCACCTATGTCGTCAAGCAAGTTGCGAAAGCGGAGCGCCACACGTCCGCTGCCGTGTCTGCCGGGGAGGAGCCCCGCCATGGCTGACAAACTGCGCGTTGGCTTTTGCGTTTCCGGTGGCGGTCATCTCTGCAAAGCCGCATTACATCACGCGGAGACGCTGGGGATCAGACCCGCCCTGCTGTTGGCCGATTACAAGGCCGCTGCCGATCTGGAAATCCTCGCCCGTGAGAGGGATATTCCGTTTCACCGACTTGCCAGGCAGGAACGCGAACGCGTGCAACAACAAATCACCGCCATTTGCGCGACGAGCGAACTGGACTTGCTGTGTTTGACCTTTGACAAAATTTTGCCTGCTGAATTGGTGGCTCAGTATCGCGGGCGCATCATCAATGTCCACATGGGGTTGCTGCCGGCCTTCAAAGGCATGCACGCGCTGGAGCAGGCTGTTCGGGCGGGGGTGAAGTATGCCGGTGCCACCATTCACGAAGTGGATGTCGAAGTCGACAGCGGTGCCATCATCGCCCAGTGCCTCACCGGCGTGCGGCAACAGGAGAGCCCCGCCGCACTCGGGGCGCGGCTCTATGGGTACTTGCGTTTGATGTTTCTGCAGGTGCTCGCCTGGTATGCTGAAGGCCGAATCAGCCGCGATCAAGCCGGCAGGCTATGGGTGACGAACGGTGTTTATGGTGAATTGCCCATCTCACCGGCAGTTGAGCGCAGCTTTCCTGATTGAACGCGAACTGTTGCCCACCTCCGAGAAGCGACCATGACATGCGTCATCCTGCAACCCTCTTACATTCCCTGGCGTGGCTACTTTCACCAGATTCAAAAGGCGGACGTTTTCGTCTTTTATGATGATGTGCAATATGACAAACGCGGCTGGCGCAACCGGAATCGCATCAAATCAGCGCACGGCAGCCTCTGGCTCACCATCCCCGTTCATGCGGCCGGTTGTCAAATCCATCACACCCCGCTCAACCGCATCGCGATAGACTGGCAGCAAAACTGGCATGAAAAGCATTTGCTTACCCTCCAGCATGCGTATGGCAAAGCACCCTTCCATGCCCGATACGCACCCTTGCTGGAAGCGCATTTTCAGCGGCGCCCCGCGTTGCTGGCCGACCTGACCATTGATCTGACCATTGCCCTGGCACGCGCGCTCGGCATTGAACGCACACGCTTCCTGCGCGCCTCGCAATTCAACGTCACGGGCAGCAAAACCGACCGCCTGCTGGCCATTTTGGAAAAAGTCGGCGCCACTTCCTATCTCAGCGGCCCCTCGGCACGTGCATACATCGAAGAACACAAATTCCGTGAGCGCGGCATCACTTTGGAATACATGACCTACGATTACCCTGTCTATCCGCAGCTTCACCCACCCTTTGACCCGCAGGTGTCGATTTTGGATTTGTTGTTCATGACCGGACCGCAGGCACCCGACTACATTTGGGGAGATCCATGCCGAACCCATTGATTCCCTTCAACCGTCCCTGCTTTGAAGGCAACGAGCAGGCCTACATCGCCCAGGCCATCGCCAACGGCCACATCTCCGGCGACGGCGCCTTCAGCAGGAAATGTCACGCCCTGCTCCAGGAGCAACTGGGCGTCCCCAAAGTTCTGCTGACCACCTCCTGCACCCACGCCCTGGAAATGGCCGCACATCTGCTCGACATCCAGCCCGGCGACGAGGTGATCGTGCCCTCCTTCACCTTTGTTTCGACCGTGAATGCGTTTGTGCTGCGCGGCGCCCGGCCGGTGTTCATCGACATTCGCCCCGACACCCTGAACCTGGATGAAACACAACTCGAGCGCCTCATCACGCCGCGCACGCGCGCCATCGTGCCGGTGCACTATGCCGGCGTGGGCTGTGAAATGGACGCCATCATGGAAATTGCCCGGCGCCATCACATTCCCGTGGTCGAAGACAATGCCCACGGCCTGTTCGGCAAGTATCGCGGCAAATATTTGGGCACGTTTGGTGCGCTGGCCACCCAGAGTTTCCATGAGACCAAAAACTTCACCTGCGGCGAGGGCGGCGCGCTGTTGATCAACGACCTGCAATACGCCGAGCGCGCCGAAATCCTGCGCGAAAAGGGCACCAACCGCAGCCGTTTCTTCCGCGGCCAGGTGGACAAGTACACCTGGGTCGATATCGGCTCGAGCTATTTGCCCTCGGATTTGCTCGCGGCTTTTTTGCTGGCGCAGCTCGAACAGCGCGAAAACATTCAAAACAAACGCCGGGCGTTGTGGCAGCTTTATCGTTCGCTGCTGGCGGAATGGGCGGAACAGAATCTCGTGCGGCTGCCGGTGGTGCCACCGCATTGCGAACAGGCCTATCACATGTTCTATTTGCTCATGCCGGATCTCGCCACGCGCACGCGCTTCCTTGCCCACCTGAAGGAACGCGCTATTCTGGCGGTTTTTCACTATCTCCCGCTGCACCGCTCGCCGATGGCGGCACGCTGGCTTGACCGGCCCTGCGTCTGCCCGGTGACGGAGGAAATCAGCGACCGACTGGTGCGCCTGCCGTTTTTCAACAGCATGACGCCGGAGGAGATTTTGCGGGTGGTCGCGGCGGTTCGTGAATTTCGTTGCAGCGACATGTTGCCCAGGCATCAAACCCCGCGCGCGACGCGCAAGCCCGCAAAAGTCCGGGGCACGACCACTGTGGCTTTGGAAGGCATGCCGCAACCCTGAGCCACCGGCACCTTCATTGGTTTGCTGCATCGCACCACCATCTCACAAAAATGATCCCTGCCACTTCTCAGATGGATACCCATCAAAGTTACGACCCGGCCCATTTTGAGCCTTTATTTGCGGTGGAAGACCGGCATTTCTGGTTTCGCGCCCGCAATCGCATCCTGGCGACCGTCATGCGCCAGATCACTGCGGCGCTGGCACCCGGCTATCGTGTGCTGGAAGTGGGTTGTGGCACCGGCTATGTGCTGAGCATGCTCAGCGGCATCTGCTCGCAGGGCTCCGTGATCGGGATGGATTTGTTCGCAGAAGGATTGCGATATGCCCGCCGCCGCACCGCCTGTGCCCTGGTGCAGGGCGACCTCAATGCCTCGCCGTTGCGGCAACGTTTCGAAGTGGTGGGCCTGTTCGATGTGTTGGAACACCTGCCCGATGACGTTGGCGTGCTCCGCCTGTTGCACGAACATCTTGCGCCGGCAGGCCGCCTGGTCCTCACCGTTCCGGCCTGTCCCTCTTTGTGGAGTTACTTCGACGAGGCCTCACAGCATTGCCGGCGATACACACTTGACGAACTCGGGCACAAGCTGAGGCAGGCCGGTTTTCAGATCGACTATGCCACTTACTTCATGTTCAGCCTGTTCCCCATCTTGTGGCTGGGCAGGAAATTGTCCGGTACTTCCAGGAATGGCGGGGGAGGGAGTGCAACGGGCACAGCGGAACTCGCCCATCGTGAGCTTCGCGTCATGCCGGTGATCAATGAAGTCCTCCATTTTCTGCTGGCACAGGAAGCACATCTGATCGCCCGGCGGGTTCAGCTCCCGATGGGGACGTCGATCCTGGCGCTGGCCAAAAGAATTCCGGCAAGCCATGAGTGACAAAAGAGAACTGCCAATCGTGGCGGCAGCAAAATTTTCAGAAAGACAATCGTCGGTTGTCGGCATCGCGAATCTTATCCTGATCGCAGTGAACATCGCAGTGGTCGCCGTATTCGCCGCGATTTATCAATTTTCGCCTGGGGATTTGTTCGTATTTTCAGCGTTCGTTGTTTTGCTGGTTATCCTTCCGGGTGGTTTGGCGGTATCATCCCTGTCACTGCCGGGAGCTACTGTAAAGTCGAAATTTGTACTTGCAAATGCCATCGGTCTGTCTGGTCTATGCTATTTCTCCTGGCTGCTCAATGCCAAATTCAGACTTCCCTACTATTCCGGTGTTTACATGATTGTGGCCCTGAGTCTCTTTTTTCTCTGGAACCGCATGACAAGGCTCCAACATGGAGAATGGCGAGTCTCAGGCCTGCTGCAGAGAATATTGAATCTGATTCGATCGTCCGAGCTCTCGGTGCTGCTCGCCATCGCTTTGCTCGCAATACTTGTCTCCAATGGACTGGCCAAAAATGCGACCGTTCATGGCGGAGAACTCTGTTTTTACGGCACAGCCGGAGTGGAGGGAATTTGGCATTTGGGCAACGCAGCCTACATGAAGAAGGATTTCGACTTCGGCGATATTCATCAGAACGGATTCAAATTTACCTATCACTTTTTCATATACATCTTTGCCGCACTGGCCTCCAATCTCTGCAGCCTGAATACCGACATCGTTTTTTTCAAATTCCTGCCAATTTACACTTTCTTCTTCCTGCTTTATTCCGGCTACGTCAGTGGCTCCACCCTTTTCCGAAGTCGGAAGATGGGTTTGCTTGCTGCTTTGTTGGCACTTTTTATGGATGATGCCTCAATCGCAGTCAAACTCGGACAGACATTGCACCTGGCCTCGTTGGATTACCTTTTTCTTGGTCCCAAAATTACCTCAGCCTATTTGAGCAGTCCATCATACAGTGCTGCGTTCATTGTTTTCTTCCCACTTTTGCCATTGATCAGGAATGATGATTCCCATCTCAGAGGGGACCGCCATGGTGCTGCGGCAATCGTCACGGCCGGCTTCTTGATCGGAACGATTTCCGGCTTCAAAGTCAGCACCTTTCTAGTTTTGGGTCTGGCCCTGATGATACTCGCGGCAATCGAGATTCTCCGGCGGCGAACATTCATTTACACTGCCATGGGGGCTTTCGCTCTGGCAATTTCTTCCCCTTTTCTCATGGCTCTGCAGCAAACCTCTCTTGCCTCGCTACGCTTCAATCCAGCTCTTTTCCCGCTGGCATCCCCGCTGGGAAGGGAGCTGCTACATCTCTCCGAAACGCCATTTCTGCCCTTTTTGGTCGTGGCGGGAATCCTCATCATCTATCTGCCTGTTGAGTTTGGTCCCCGACTGCTTTCTCTCAGATATCTTCCCGGAGATTTACAAAGGCGGGCAGACGGCATCAGCCTTTTGTGGCTGTGTGGGATTGTCGGCGTACTCCTCACATTGTTGATTACGCCTTCGTTGGATGCTTACAATGCAATGTATTTTCATCGCTTTGGAGCTGTCTGTTTGTCCTTTCTGATGGCCAGAACTCTCGCGCATTTGTTTGATCACAAGAGGGTGAGTGCAATTTTGATTGCCGGCCTTTGTTTGTTCTATGTGGCCGGTGGTTTGTACACCTTTTTTCGATTGCGTTCCGAGGTCACCTTGAAGGTGCCACAAGATAAAATCGCAGGTCTGCAGAAATTGATCACCGCGCGCGACAACGATTTCAAGGTGATCATGAGCAACCGTTTCAAATATTCCGAAGAAGGGCGGGAGGAAAACATTTTCTATCTTTACTCTGCTTTCTCGGAGAACATGGTTTTATCCGAAGGCGAGCGCTTCTCTATCATCCGAGTCGCTGATAGTTTGGCTCTGAAACGGGTGCGGGAGGACATTGCGCAATTTTATTCGACTGATGACTCTCAGACAGCCCGCGCAATCCTGGAGAGGTGGTCGGTCGATTATGTGCTTGTCGATCTGGAGTATGGTCAAACGCTGCACTTTGACCCTTCCTTTCTCGAACAAGTGCATGCCAGTAAAAACCTGATCATCTATGCTTTTCGCAGGAATGTACTGCGGACGTGAGGCACTACCTCTGAATCCGTCCAGGTTGTTTTCAATCCTGCGTCATTCGTGACGCGCCCTTTTTCATTCGAATCCATTGTGTCTATTATCGGGACATTGCCTCCAGCCACCTCAACGGAGAAGAGCGAAACCAGTTTCTACCTCAAAAAAATCGCCAAAAACGCCGGTCTCACCGCCAGCGGGCAGTTGCTCAGCCAGGTGCTGGGACCGCTCAGCGGCATCATCACCACCCGCGCCCTGGGAGCAGAGCTGTATGGCATCTACACCCTCACGACCTACTGGACCGGCACCCTGGCAGATCTTTCCACACTCGGTTTCGCCGGCATGCTCACGCGTTTCTCCGCCAGTTACAAGGGCGAAGGCCGGCTCGACAAGGCCAAAGGCGCAATCCTGCTCTCGCTCAAGATTGCACTCCTCGTCGGCGGAGTTTTGGCGCTGGCTTTGGCGGTGTTGGCAGAGCCATTTTGCCGCCATGTTGTCAAACAGCCCGGCTATGCCCACGCCTTTCGCTTTGCCAGCATCGCCGTTCTGTTCACCGCGGTTTACAGCATTTTCCTGGCGGCACTGAATGGCCTGCAGCAGCAGGGCCATGCCGTGCTGGCCAATTCCGTCGCTGCAAACTTGACGAAGCTGCTCACTCTGGTGGCCCTGCTCGCCTGTGGTTTGCAGCTCTATGCGGCGCTGGCCTCGAGCCTGCTGCAGGACCTGGTCATTCTGATGCTGGCGGGATTTTTTCTCGTCAAGGTGTTTCCAGGGCTGCGCGATCCCGGCCTGCCGGCAACCAGCGAAAAGAAAAAATTGTGGCAATTCTCCGGCACGCTGTTCGCCACCAGCCTGTTCAACAAGCACACGTTTCAACTGGACATCCTGTTTTTGGGTATGTTCTGCCAGCCGGCAGAGGTGGGGCTGTACGCGGTGGCGCTGCGCCTGCAACCGTTGATTTACATGCCGCACACCGCCATCATGCAGATTTTCGGCCCGGTGGTCGCCGAGCTCAACGCCAGGGGCAGGGTGACCGAATTGGCGGGCCTGTACAAAACCGTGACGAAATGGACCGCCAGCCTCAGCCTGCCGGTCTTTTTGACGATCGTGCTGTTTCATCAACCGATTTTGGGCATATTCGGCAGAGAGTTTCACGGGGCGACGTTGGTTCTGCTCATTCTCAGCGCGGGCAATTTGCTTGCTGACATCTTCGGCATGGCCGGGCAGGTTTTGACCATGATCGGCCGCCCGCTGGTCAATTTGATTAATTCCCTCGTCATTGCGGTGATAAGTGTCGTCCTTTATCTCACCTTGATCCCGCAGGCAGGCATCATCGGCGCGGCAGTGGCTTACGCCACTGCAACCCTCGCGGTCAATCTGCTGCGTCTGGCCGAAGTGCATCACTTCCTGCGCATCCATCCCTTGCAGGCCAGTCTGTGGAAGCTCGGCGTTGCGGCTTGCGCCAGCTCCGCCGCCGTTGTTCTGTTGCGCACAGCCACTTCATTCGGCAGCCTGCCGCAGTCCTGGCTGTGGTTGTTGCTGCTGCTGTGGTTGCTCTATGGCGGCTGCCTGTATGTTCTTGGTCTGGATGACGACGATCGTGTGGTCCTCGCTGCCATTCGCCGTCGTCTTTTCGGCGGGGTGACGGCATGATCCAGGTCGGGCGGATCAGAACCATGAGTGAGTTGCAAAGTGTGCATGCGGAGTGGAACAGCGTGTTGGCCGCCTCCGGTTCGGAAAACATTCATCTCCGGCATGAGTGGTTGATGAGCTGGGCGACTCATTTGCTGCCGCCGGGCCGGCTGTTCGTGCTGCGACTGCGTGCCGGCGGCGAAACCATCGGTTTTGCCCCCCTGCAAATTCGCCGCCGGCGTTTGCGCGGCATGCTGCCTTATCGCCAGTTGCTTTTCCTCGGCGATCCGGAGTCCGATTTCGCGGACTTCATCATCACGCGCCACCGTGCGGAAGCCCTGCAGGCCATCCTTGCCACCCTGGAGCGCGAGGACGCCTGGGCCGAAATCCTGTTGCACAATATCCCCGAAACTTCCCCGAATTTGCCGGTTTTGCGTGAGCTGCTGGCCGGCAAAAACGCCAGCATCCGACCGCAGACGAAATGCTACTACGTTGACATGCAGGACAAAACGTGGGAACAATATCTCCCGACCACCAGCAAAAGTTTCGTGCAGCAGGACCTGCGGCGGTTGTACAACCATCTGCGTGAACGGGAATGGCAGGTGGTGGAGTCCCCACTGCAGGATATTCCCCGCGAGCTTGCCATCATTCATCATCTGCACGGCTGCAGTCAGCAGCGCAAGGGCCGGCAATCTTACTATGCGGATGAACGCTATCGTGCCTTCATTGCCGGAATGATCACAAACCTCAACCGCCTGGGGGCGATTCGGCTGTTCTACCTGCTGATTGATCAAAAGCCGGCCGCCTTCGTGCTCGGCTTCGTGTTTCAGCGGGTGTTTTATTACTGGAATATCGGCTTCGATTCCGCCTTTGAAAAATTGTCACCTTCCAAGGTGTTGCTCGCCGAAGTTATGAAGCGCTGCTTTCAAACGGGCATGCAGGAATTCAACTTCATGCGTGGCGATTCGGACTACAAGACCCGCTGGACCGGCTCCTTCCGTCTCAACTTTCAACTGCGCTGGCTCAGAGAAACCGGCTTCTATGGATTGCTCAACAAATATCGTTCCCACACCGGCGTCGCTTGACACTTTGGACGGTTCGCACCCAACCCAGCTCGAAGAGATCCGGCTGCGTGATGCCCAGGCCGCAAGCTACGCCGAATTCATCAAATCCCATCGCGGCAAGTATTGGATGCAGGCACAAACCGGTCTGTTGCTGCATGCCCTCAAAATCAGAAACGGGCTGCGGCTTTACGATGCCGCCGCCGGCGTCGGTCTCTATACCCTGGAAGTGGCCAGACGGCATCCCACACTGCAGATTCTGGCCAGTGACTTTTCCGCCGCCAGTCTGGCCGTGCTGCAAGAGCAGGCCCGGCAGGCCGGCGTGTCGAACATCCAGACACAGGCCGCCGACATTACCCGCTTTTGTCCGGCTGAAGCAGGTTTCGACCGTGTGGTGTGTCTGGATACCATTCAACACCTGCCGACACCGGCAGCACGCCTGCAGGCTCTGCGCAATTTTCACACGCTGCTGGTGCCGGACGGTTTGTTGGTGCTGAGCGCCTACCGCTGGGGCGGCTGGATTCGACCACCGCAACCAAAGGAGGAGAGCAACCATCTCGGCAGCGGGCTTTATCGCATGGCCTTCACCGAGGAGGAAATCGCGACTTTGCTGCAAAGCGCCGGGTTTCGTCACTGCCGCGTTTTCGGCATCATTCGCCTGCCCGGCCGCCTGCGCAAACGTCTGCCCGCCATGCTGGCATATCCGGTGGAGAACATGCTGATCCAGCTCGGTTGGCGGAAGCAACACGCGCAATATGTCATGGCAGTGGCCGGGAAATGATCTACCTGCTGGTCACCATCGACACCGAGTGCGACAAAGGCCCGCGCTGGCGTGTGCAGAAGCCGATGCGTTTCGAAGCTGTCACCCGCGCCATCCCGGAACGTCTGCAACCTCTGTTCGAGCGTTATGGCATCAAACCCACCTACCTGCTCAGTCCCGAAGTGATTGCCGACACCGCCGCGGCGGCCACGTTGCAGCACCTGGGCGACAAGGTGGAGCTGGGAACACATCTGCATGGCGAATACGTCGAGCCGCTGGCCGACTGGCAGGCGGAAATGACCGCGACCTTTCAATCGCAATATCCGGCGGCGATCGAGCGGCAAAAGCTCGAAAATCTCACGCTGGCCTTCACGCGGGTTTTCGGCTATGCGCCCACTTCGTTCCGCGCCGGCCGCTTCGGGATCGGCCGGCAATCGCTGTCCCTGCTGCAGGAGTTGGGCTATCGCGTTGATTCCAGCGTGACGCCCTATTTGGCCTGGCATGCGAACGTCTCCCACGGCGTCAGTTTTCTGGGCGCACCACTGCAACCATATTTCCCCAGCCGGGAAGATTTTCGCAAACCCGGCACGTTGCGCATTCTCGAAGTGCCGGTAACCGTGCACAACCGCTTTTGGCAGCGCTTCCCCGGCGTTCTGTTGCGTCGCTTGAATCCCCTGAATCGCTGCCAGAGTTTCGTGATGGGCCGGGTGTTGAAAGTGCAGAAATGGAACCGCTGGTTTCGGCCCACTTTCGCGACCGGCAGCGAGCTGCAGAACCTGGTGGAGGAATTGGTGGCGCAGCAGCCGGCCGGCTCGCCCCTGGTGCTGAACATGATGTTCCACAATGTCGAGTTTTGGCCGGGCACGAGCCCGTATGCCCAAAATGAGGCAGAAGTGGGCAGGCTCTTGCAGAGCATGGAGCAGGCGTTCGAGTTCCTTTATTCCCGCCACCAACCGTACAGCGTGGGACTCGGTGAAATGGCGCAATATCATCCCGGGCACGTGCAATGACCAGCGGGGATTTGTCCTTGCCAATCAGGCTTTTAGAAATGTCTGAGGAAACACCAGACGGGCAGGAGCAAGAAGCGTCCACGGCGGCAGCAGGCGGATGTGTTGGACGGGCTGGCCGCCCTCATGGCTGGCGCATCATTCATTTTATCGGCAGCGGCATGATGGGCGGCCGCGAGAAACAAATCGTGCTGATCGCGGGGGAGCAAGCCCGTCAGTTCGCCCATCACGTGACCGTCGTATTTCAAAATCCGGCCGGGCCGAATTATGAGGCGCTTCGCAGACACCCCGGGGTTCATGTCGTCAGCCTGCGATCGTCCGGCGAAATGAGTCTGTGGGCGGCCCTTCAAACCCTGCGCCTGGCCCGTCAACATGACCTTGCATTTTTGCACAGCCCGCGTATTCCCTTTTTGCTCGGGCTTTGGTTTGCCAGGCGCCCCGTCATCTATCGCCTCTCCGGCCTGCAAATGAGTGCGCCCCGGCCGTTTCAGCGCGCCCAGCGGTCAACGCCCGCAAGGCCCGCGATGACATTCAACCAAATGACATGCCCGCAACCAGCACGCTCCGCCCTGCGGCACCCTCTCGAGTATCTCGCCATGCGGAGCCGGCGCCTGATTCGCTGGCTGTTGTTCGTCAACTTTCTGCGGCGCCGCGCCGCTTTGATCCTGGTCAATTCGAGTTTTCTGAAAGCTGTTGGCCGGCGGGAATATGGAGTCGCGGAAGAGAAATTTCTCATCGTACGCAACGGCCTGGATGTCACGCATGAAACAAAACGTTTGGAAAAAGCCCGCAAGAGCGCACGAAAGAATGAGCCGTTCACTCTCGGCTTTATTGGCCGCCTGGATCCGCGAAAACGGCTGGATCGTCTCCTGCAAGCTGTTGCCCCGCTGGTGCATGCCGGTTACCATCTGCGGGTGTTGATCGCCGGTGACGGCGACCTGCGGCCGTCGCTCGAACAACTGGCCCGGGCTCTCGACATCGCCGCCGCCGTGGAGTTTCTGGGAGTCAAGCACAATCCCTATGAGGTGCTCAACCAGTGTGATCTTTTCGTGCTGCCCTCCGACAATGAGGCCTTTTCCAACGCGGCATTGGAGGCCATGTTTGCCGGCGTGCCGGTTGTTGTTTTCAAAGAGGGCTGTGGCACCGGTGAGATCATTGCCCACCGGCAAAATGGCTTTCTGGTCGCCGATGGCGGAGAATTGTGCGAGCTGATTCGTGAGCTGTCGTCCCGCCGGGAGGAATGTCAGCGCATCGGCCGGCAAGCCCGTCAGTCGCTCGAGGCTCTCGGCCTCACCATTCAAGAGCATGTCCGCATGCTGAATGACTGCTTTGCCGGTTTGCTTCACAAGAATGTAAATAACCAAGGTGGTGAATTAGTCAACGGGTATTGAGATGCATAAAGAGAAAAGTAAAGTGAAAGCATCGGTGTTGGAGAAAGACAAGATTACGTTCTCATTTGGTGAGAATTGGCAGGCCTTCAACGAGAGACTTTTTAAGACACGAACACAGCAGGAAGCGATAGAGTTGGCTGTGAAGGACATTGAGAAGTGGCTGGGCAGAGACGGGGTTGCTGGACGAACTGTTCTTGACATTGGTTGTGGCACCGGCCTGCATTCGTTGGCTTTTCTTTTGTTGGGAGCAACGCGGGTCCTTTCCATCGATGTAGATGTGCATAGTATCGCAGCCACAAAATTTTTTTGCAGAGAATTCGGCACACCGGCGAATTGGGAAATCAAGCAGGGATCGATCTTGAATGAGAATTTTATCTTCAACCTTGGGCGCTTTGATATCGTTTATGCCTGGGGTGTGTTGCATCATACCGGTGCTATGTGGAACGCCCTTGATAATTGCACCAAACTGATCGCTGATAATGGAAAACTCTGGCTTTCGCTGTACACCGCTGGCCCGAATTATGCATCCCACTTGGCACTCAAGCGCCGCTACAATGCAGCCAATGACCTGCAAAAGCGGTTAATGGTGGCGAGAATCATCGCCAGAAGAATGCTAAATCGCGCACTTTCCGGAAGGAACCCTTTTACCTGGAACGAAAAAAAAGCGCGAGGCATGAATTCCTATCATGATCTCCTGGACTGGCTTGGCGGCCTGCCCTATGAGGTCGCAAGCAAGAAGGAAGTCGAAGCTTTCTGTCGTAAACACGGTTTACGTCTGGTTCGTGATGAACCGCGCGGTGAAGGGGCCTGTTCGATCTATCTGTTTTCACGATAAAAGCGCCATGTGCGCCATCGCCGGAATTCTCTCCAACACCCCCATCAATCAGCAAATGATCCTCGCCATGACGGATGCGCAGCGCCATCGCGGTCCGGACGGGAGCGGTCATTTCAGCGATTGTGATGGCCGTCTGTGGCTCGGTCATCGCCGCCTGAGCATCATTGATCTCGCCGGTGGCACGCAGCCGATGAAAGATTATCATGGACGGGCGGTGATTGTTTACAATGGTGAGGTGTACAATTACCCTCAGTTGCGCCTCGAACTGGAAAAAAACGGTTGCCGCTTTCATTCCCAATCCGACACGGAAGTGGTGCTGAACGCCTATCTCACCTGGGGGAGCGATTGTCTGCAGCGCTTGCAGGGCATGTTCGCCTTCGCCATCTGGCAGCAGGACAAACGCAAGCTCTTCCTGGCACGCGATCATGCCGGCATCAAACCGCTGCACTATGCCCTCACGCCGCAGGGATTTCTGTTCAGCTCGGAGCTCAAAGGCCTGCTCGCCGCCCTCGACCGGCAACTCGCGCTCGATTGGCAGGCGTTGGGTCTCTATTTGCGGTGGGGGTACATTCCCGCCCCTCACACGATTTATCGGGAATGCCGTAAACTTCGCCCCGGGCATTTTCTCGAGATTGGCTGGGAAAAACTGGAGCGTCTCGAACCGCGCCGCTATTGGCGGTTCGCGTTTGCCGACACGCCGTTGCATGATGAAGCCGTGTGTTTGGAACTGCTCGAACAGCAGCTTGCTGCCGCCGTGCAGGATCACATGATCAGCGACGTCCCGCTCGGTTTCTTTCTCAGCGGTGGCATTGATTCCAGTTTGGTGGCCTGTTTTGGCTCCCGTGTCTCCCACCGGGCGATTCACACCTTCACCATGGCGTTCCCCGAGCCGGAGTATGACGAATCACCCGCAGCGGAAAGAATCGCCCAAAAAATCGGCTCGGAGCATCACGTTGGTTTGCTCGAAAGCCGCCACATTGAGCAGGAACTGGACCGGTTGGTTGCCATTTACGACGAGCCCTTTGCCGACAGTTCGGCCCTGCCCACCCATCATCTCTGCCGGATTATCGGGCAACACGTCAAGGTCGTGCTCTCCGGCGACGGCGGCGATGAGCTGTGGGGCGGTTACAAACGCTATCTGTCCGCCCTGCTCCACCAGCAGCAGCTCGCTCGCTTGGGGCAGCGCACGCTGCGCGCTCTGGCTGCCATTGGTACGCTCGCATGGCCCTTCCAGTGGAAGCGGCCCGCACTCGCCTATCACGCTCAGCACCCTCTGGAACGCTTTATTCGCGGCCTGGAGCTCTATTTCAACGACAGCAGCCTGCGGCGGCTTCTGTCATCCGAAGCTTATGTGGCCTGTGCGACGCCGGATTATCTCGGCGGGCTGGCTGCCGAAGCGGAAAGCGGCCGGGATTTGCTCGAGGTCATGCAATGGATCGACATCAACAGCTATTTGCCGGAGGATGGGCTGACCAAGGTCGACCGTGCCAGCATGGCTTCCTCCCTGGAGGTGCGTGTTCCAATGCTGGATCTGCGCATGATGGCGCTGGCCATGCGGGTCAGCAGCGTACTGCGCGTGCCCCGCAATGGTGCTTTGCATGAACGCTCATTGAAATATCCGCTGCGGCGGCTGGCCGCCCGGCTGCTCGGTGAAGAGCTTGCCAGCCGGCCCAAACGCGGCTTCAGCGTCCCCCTGCGCTACTGGTTCCGCCAGATTTCGCCGGTCTCGTTGCTGGAGCAGAAATGGCGGGCAGCGCGCGGCATTGAAAAAGTTTTGAACCGGGACTTTGTGATGAGACTGGCGCGGGAGCATGAAAGCGGCAGGCGCAACCATCAAAGCCGGTTGTGGGCTATTCTGTTCCTGCTGACCTGGTGGCAATATCACCAACCTCAGAACAACTGAATGCGGGATTCTCAAGCCATGATGCCGCAGGCTGCGCATATTTGCTTCCTGCAAGACAGTCTCTACTCACCAACCTCGACAGGTTGGACCGGCACGCATTTGCAGAACTACAATCTGGCCAGACAATTTTACCAAGCCGGGATGAAGGTCAGCTTCGTGGTGGCCTCGGCCCTGCCCGGGGCGACGGTTCCGCCCGGCTACCAGGGCATGACGGTTCGTTTCGTGAAAACCAGTGCAATTGCACCCTTTCTGTTTTTCTGGCGGGAGGTGAAACAGGCGTTGCGGCAACTCGCCCCCGATTTCATTTATGTCAGGGGCCGCTCCTGGCTCGTGGCTGTGGCGCAAGCCTATGCTGCAGAGCAAGGCGCCGAATTCATTTGGGCCTCCAACGGTGAAGACGGTTGTGATCCGTGGAAATTCACCAGCAAGGCAAAACGGGCCAAGGTCCAACCGTTCAGAAGGCTCTACCGCATGACAAAGGGCGCGTTGGAAGACCTTGCCTATGCCCGTGGCATTCGGCAGGCTTCTTTCCTGGTCAACCAAACCAAGGACCAGCAAAAGGCGTTGGCAAAACACTTCCAGCGTGAAGGTAATGTCATCTATTCCATGCAGGAAGTGCCGCCCGGACCGTTTCAGAAGGCCGACCCGCTGTTAGTGTTGTGGATTGGCAGGTTGTCACGGGAAAAACGGCCGGAACTCTTCTTCAAACTGGTTGATGCCTTTAAGACCAGCAACGTGGCGTTCCGCATGATCGGTCCGATTTCTAAAACAGACCAATGGGCCGCAGAAATTTGCCGCCTTGCCCAGGTCTGCAATTTTCGTCATTTGAATTGGCTTGATCGCGATGCGCTTCTGGAGCTCATGGGTACAGCCTCTCTCTTGATCAACACGAGCAGCCGCTGTGGTGATGGCATTCCCAACTCGATGATCGAGGCCTGGTTGAGAGAAGTGCCGGTATTGTCTTATGAATTGGATCCGGATGATTTGATCAATCGCGAAGGCATGGGCCTTGTGGCCGGAGCAAACTGGCAGGAATTTGTGCAGTCCTTTGCAAAACTGCTGGATAATCGTGAGCAAATCGAAACGCTCAGCCATCATGTCCGCAGCCGGGCGATCGACCTTTTTGCTCCTGAGAGAGTCATTTCTCGGTATCAACGTTTGTTGGGGAAAAAGCCTGTTGAACCAGGTATTTTGCGCAGCGTTGATCGCAATAGTCCCAGGCTAGCGCCTGTCGAACCTGCCAATTCTCATAACGCCGTCTGACGAAAAATCATGACCTTCTGCTTCGCCATGGATTTTCACTACAGCGAGCGCATCGGCGGCGCCGAGGTGCAAGCCTGGCTGCTGGCCAAAGAGTTGGCGCGGCGTGGTTTTGAAGTTCACTACCTCGCGCAGTCGCTGCAGGGCCGGGGAAAGCAAACGGAAATGCGGGACGGGGTTTGGCTGCACTGGCTTGCCTATCGCGGCTATTTTCTCTGGCGCAACAGCCTGAACTACTATCGCGCGCTGCAGCAAATTGCGCCCGATATGCTGATTCAGCGCTTGACTTCCTTCAACACCGGCGTCATCGGATGGTATGCCCGGAGATTTCGCAAGCCCTTCGCCTGGATTTGCACCGATAATGCCGTCCCCACGCCCTGGTTGTTCACCCGCAGGGAATGGCATGCCGGCCGGCAAAAGAGGCGGCTGGCGAAGCTGAAAGTGCCACTTTTGCTGCTCAATGGCATGGTCTGTGATCTCGCCCGGGAATGGGGCATGCGCCAGGCCTCCCATGTCTTCACACAAAACCAGGAACAGTTTCACAAGCTGCTGCGCAACTTCGGCATGCCCTCCTTGCCTCTGCCCTCCGGTCATGAGGTGCCTGCCAGCCTCGTTCCGCCCCGGGAAAAATTTCACCGGCCGGTCATTCTGTGGGTGGGCAACCTGGGCGCGAACAAACGGCCGGAGAAGTTCGTCGCGCTGGCAGGCATGCTGCCGCAGCACGATTGGAAATTTGTGATGGTGGGAGGGAAGGCCGGTCAAAGCCCGCCCGGGTGGATGAGTGACAATTGGCCCGGCAATTTGCGCTGGCTGGGCGAAAGAAGCTTTGAAGAAACCCTGTCGTGGTTCGATCAAGCCGCTGTGCTGGTCAACACCTCGCGCTCCGACTCCGAGGGTTTTCCCAATACTTTTCTCCAGGCATGGCTGCGCGGCGTGCCGGTGGTGACGCTGGAAGTCGATCCCGATGGCATCGTCACGCAAAACAATTTGGGCCGGGTCACGGGCAGCGTGTCCGAGATGGCGCAGGCCCTGCAGGAATTGCTGGCGGAGGAAGACAGGTACAATGAGTTATCCCAACGTGTTGCCAATTTTGCCGGCCGGCATTTTGCCATCTCTGCGGTTGCCGATTATTTTCTCAATGTGATCGAGTTGAGCCCGAAATCAAGGCGAGCTGGATCGGTGCATGTGTTGCAATCAGCAGTGAAAGGTCATTGATCAGTCGCATTTGTCGATTGGATTTCAATCGGTGCAGCAAGAGACCAATTTCCCACGAACTCGCGACGGAATATGATTGCAGCCATCAAACGAGCAAGGGCAGTCGGAATCAGGCAGGCGAGCTACAAACAGAGAGTGCAGCGGCGCCTGCGTGTCCTTCACCTCGTGCCACGCAGTTCGCGCGGCGGCATCTATCGCGTGGTGTGTGAACTGTTCGAAGTATTGGCACACGACCGGCATGTCGAGTTGCAGGCGGCACTGGTGACAGCAAGCGGTGACGAAAGCGATTTCCTCTTTTCCGGCAAACATGTGGTGGTGGCCGGGACTTTCCCGCGAAAGTTCGTCGCCCTTTGGCGACTCGCCGGCGGGTATGACCTCATTCACCTGCACGGCTTCACACCCTGGCAGGCGCTGGCCTGCTGGCTGGCACGCAAGAAAATGGTGTACACCAATCATGGCCTCCTGGGAACCGGCCGTCCCCTCGCGCCGCATGAACACGTGAAATTGGTGCTCATGAAGTTGTTCTTGCGCCATGCCGTGCACCGCATCATTCATGTTTCGCAATTCATGCAGCAGCGCATGACGCAGGAATATGGCGTGTCGTTGGCCAAAAGTGTCGTCGTGCACAATTGTACACGCTGGCAGGCGCAGCCGCCGCGATTTGAGCCGGGAGCGGTGTGGCGCCTGGGTTTTCACGGCCGGTTTGTCTCGGTCAAGCGCATTGACCGCCTGCTGGTAGTTGCGGCGTTGGTCTCCCGGCAGCGTACTGTAGAAGTTGTTCTGGTGGGTGAGGGCCCCCTGCAAAGCAAACTCGAAAAACAGGCCGGGGCGCTGGGCGTGATGTTGCATTTCGTACCCTATTGTGCGGCTGCCGCTACCGCGGTTTCCAATTTTGATGTTGAAATCATTTCTTCGCGTGATGAAGCGCTTGGACTGTCTGCCCTCGAAGCCATCCAGGCCGGACATCCCACCTTTGTGTTTGCCGATGGCGGCGGACTTTTGGAAATCTTTGCCGGTTGTGCCGAATGGTTTGTCTGCCGGGATGAAACAGAGATGAGTCAAAAGATTTTGCGCCTCGCTGATGCCGAGCAGAGGCGGCAGGCGCTGCGCGGGCTGCGGCGTTTGCAGCAGCGCGTGAATACACGTTTTTCACCGCAGACTTTTGCGGCGGGCTATCGCCGGCAATACTTCGCAACCGCCGGCCGGCAGAGATCGGAGGCTGCGGCCTGATGTGCGGCATCGTCGGCATGTTGCGCTGGGACGGCACGGCCATTTCCGCCCCGGCCGTGGCACAGGCGCGCGATGTGATGGCCCACCGCGGCCCGGATGACGCCGGTTTGTGGCTGTCAGACGACGGCACCTGCGCGCTCGGCCATCGCCGCTTGAGCATCATCGATCTTTCCCCCGCCGGGCACCAGCCGATGTGCAACGAGGAGGGAACCGTCTGGCTGGTGTACAATGGGGAAGTTTACAACTATCCGGAACTGTGCGCCGGGCTGCAGGCGCACGGGCATCGCTTTCGGTCACACACGGATACCGAAGTCATCGTGCACGGCTATGAAGAGTATGGCGTCGATATTATCTCCCGTTTGCGCGGCATGTTTGCGTTCGCGCTGTATGACTGCCGGCGGCAGCAGCTCCTGCTGGCGCGCGACCGCCTGGGCATCAAACCATTGTATCACACGACCTGCAATGATCGGTTCCTGTTTGCCTCGGAGATCAAAGCGCTGCTGGCCATACCGGGAGTCACCAAAGAGCTTGATACACAAGCTCTGCATGAGTATTTGGCCTTTGGCAAAGTCTACACGCCGGGGACTCTGTTTCGCGGCATCATGAAATTGCCGGCCGCGCATTATATGTTGATCAAAAATTCCGGCGAAACCGTGTTGCAGCGCTATTGGTCACCCTATCAGCGGCGTTTCCCGCTGGCGCCGGAGTCAAATGAGAATGAATATCGTGAGACTCTGTTTGACCTGCTGCAGGAATCGGTGCGGTTGCGCATGCGCAGCGATGTGCCGGTGGGCGTGTTCCTGAGCGGCGGGGTCGATTCCACCGCCAATGTTGCCCTGATGTCGCAGGTGAGCGGCAGCACGGTGCACACCTTCACCGCCGGTTTTCAGGGGCAGGAGGCGTATGATGAGCGGCAATATGCCCGCCGGGCGGCAGCGCATTTCAAGACGGAGCATCATGAAATCGAGATCACCCCGCGCCAGCTCGTGGAGGTGCTGCCGGAGCTGGCTTTTTATCTCGATGAGCCGGTGGCCGATGCCACGGTGGTGCCGATCTATTTCGTTTCGCAACTGGCGCGACAGCACGGCGCCATCGTGATTTTGAACGGCGATGGCAGCGATGAGCTGTTTTGTGGCTATCACAAATATCTGCAGTATCTCCGGCTGGAACCCTGCTGGCGCTGGTTCAACCGGCTGCCGCGTTTCCTCAAAACGGCCGTGGCGCAAACCAGTCAACGCCTGGGCGTCAATGGCACTGCCGGCGATTTACTGCGGCGCGCCGCGCGGGGGATCGAGCTTTACGCCGGCGCCACGGGCGCGCTCAAAGGCACGGCGGTTTTTGAAGAGATGTCGAATGGCAATGTGGAAGTTTACCGTGGCGTCATGGAAGGCCGCAGGGAATTCGAGCAGGAACGCCGCGGTCGCGATTACTGTGAATGGCTGTCGTATTGGGGCCTGCGCTCGGAAGTCGAGCACGTTTTTCTGTATCGCGCCGACCGCTTGGGCATGGCCAATTCCATCGAGATTCGCGTGCCGTTTCTCGATCATCGGCTTGTCGAGTTCGCGCTGCAGATGCCGCAGGCGCTCAAATACAAAAACGGTGAGAAAAAGTATATTCTCAAACAGGCGCTCCGCGGGCTGGTGCCGGATGAATTTCTCGATCGCACGAAACAGGGTTTTTGTGTGCCGCTGCGGGAATGGGCGGGCAGCATGATGCAGGACAAAATTCTGACCGTGCTGCCGCGACTGCACACCGATTGGGGGGTGTTGTCTCCGGCCTTCCTGCAAGCAATGCGCACCCACATGCGTTTTGGCAGGGATCAGGGCTTTTTGAGCTGGAATTTGTATACGCTGGCAACCTGGTATGAACGGTGGTTTTGCTGAAACATGATGCCTGTCTTGATCACGGTTCTCAAATATCTGCGCCGCGCACTCTCCCAGGCCTGGCGGGCGAACGGGCGTGAAGCACTGCGCGCCCTGCTCAATGCCATGCTGACTCTTCCACACGCCATGCTGGTGGGCTGGCGAAAGCGGGTTGTTTGTCCCCTCTGCGGCTGGTGTGGCGCGCATTTTCTTCCCAAGCTGGGAACGGATTGGAAGATTACCTCAGGCCACACGTGTCCGAAATGTTCGAGCGACAAGCGCTACCGCACTTACGCCGTCGCTTTGAAACGTTGCCTGCCGGCTTCCGACAAGCGGGTGCGCATCCTGGAAGTCGCCGCCCCGAAATACTCTGAGCGCATGTTCGCTCATTTGCCAAACCGCTTTTACGTCCCGGCGGACCTCGAGTATCGCACCGTCAAAGTCAAAACCGATGTCACACGATTGGCCTTTGTTGAACGATCTTTTGACTTCGTGCTTTGCTCACACGTGCTGGAGCATGTGCAGGAAGATGGGCGGGCGATGCGTGAATTGCATCGTGTGTTGCACGACAACGGACAGGCTTTGCTGCAGGTGCCGATGGATCACAACCTGGCACAAACGCTTGAATATGACGCTCCCAATCCGGCTGAGAGCTGTCATGTCCGTCGCTATGGCCGAGATTACCGGGAGCGCCTGCAGGCGGCAGGGTGGATTGTGAATTTGGTCAAACCGTGGGAAAATGAAGAAGAGCGGCGGCGTTGTGGTGGCAATGATGAAGAACTCTACTTTTGCAGTAAAATCCCCGGCAATGGTCGTCATTCTCACCAACATTCCCACGCCCTATCGCATACCGCTGTTTAACCGTGTTGCCGAGCGGCTGCGCCAGCATCGCCTGCCGCTGCTGGTGCTGTTCGCCCTGCCGACTTACCATCGCCGGCGCTGGCAGGGGGTGCTGGCGGAAGCCCGTTTCGATTACAGGGTTTTGGATCTGCCGCGATTGCCCTGGGGCGAGGAGTATGTCCTGGCGATTCCCACATGGCTGAGTCACTTGCTGCGCGAACTGCGCGCCTCCTGCCTGATCTTGGGAGGTTTCAGTCTTCCCGCCCTGACCGGCGCCAGATTTGCCAGGCGTCAAGGAATTCCCTACCTGATCTGGTCCGGAGAGACAGTTGCCGAGGCTTCGCAACGGCGCGGAAGGTTGATGCGCCATTTCTTGCGCCGCCGCCTGGTACAACAAGCCGCGGTCTGCATTGCTTATGGCAGCCGGGCGCGCGAGTATCTGCAAACCCTGGGTGTGGCGGCCAGCAAGATCAAAGTGGCAATCAATTGCGTGGACACCGACTTTTTTCGGGATCAGGTGCTCAGCCAGCGCCGGTTGTCGCATTTTGATGCTGCCCGCACCCGCATTCTGTTTGTCGGACATTTGCAACACCGCAAGGGGCTGGAGTTGGTCCTGCGTGCGTTGCAAGAATGCCGCGATCTGCCGTGGACCTTGGAGGTGGTGGGGGATGGTCCGGCACGTGGCGAGCTTGAACGCCTGGCGGTGCAGCTTGACTTGCGCACGGTCAGCTTTCATGGATTCAAACAAAAAGCAGAGTTGCCGGCCTACTATGCAGCGGCGGATGTTTTCATTTTTCCCTCCTTGCAGGAGATTTTTGGCCTCGTGATGGTCGAAGCCGCGGCTGCCGGGCTGCCGATCATTGCCTCCAAATTCGCCGGCGGCACGGTGGACGTGGTGCAGGAGGGGAGAAACGGTTTCATCGTCGATCCCACCGACATTCCGGCCCTGGCGGCGCGCATTCGTGAACTGTGCACCAAACCACTGTTGCGGCAACAGATGGGCAGGGAATCGCTGCAGATTGTCGCCGAGTCGGTCAATATCCAGCGCAGTGCCGAGGGGTTTGTGCAGGCGATTTTGAGCTGTACTTCGCAAGCACGGTAAACGCTGGTGTCGCCCGCTCTGCAGGGATGTCACGGCCAGGCGGTAGCCGATCACAAAGGGGACGAAATGCTCACCGCAAGAATTTTTTGCATCATTGCTGCCTCCCGGCGTGGGAGTTTTTTGCCTTGCTTGAAAAGTTGATGACATTGGGCGGGATATCTGCGTTACATTTTCTTGTGAGGGATGAGCCGGTGTACTTGGTATTTTCTTTCCGGATAAAAGTTGTGCCGGGCGGAGTTGCTGCAACGATTGCCATGCCCCATCCCTTTTGTGCAATTCTTTGAGTCAGGATAGCAAGCCACACATTCTTCTTTACGCCCCCACGCCGCCGCCCTATGCCGGTCCGGAAGTGGCCACCAGCCTGCTGCTCGAAGCCATCAAGGGTGAGCAGATCAGACTCACCCACGTGCCCAGCAATGTGCGCCTGGAAAACGGGAAAAAGGGCGTTTTGGATGCAGAAGGCATCATTAATTTCATGCGGGTTTATCGTGCCTTTGTGAAGGCGCTGGTGCTAAATCGGCCGGATAAGGTTTATTTTCTGCTGTCCTCCGGTCCGGTCGGCCTGCTGCGTGATATTGTGATTATTTTCACCATCAAACTGACGGGCCGCGTCGCCATTGCGCATTACCGTGGCGGCAGCTTCCGCAGTTTGTACGAGCAGTATCCTCCGCTGCTGCGCTGGCTCATCCGGCGCGCACTCGCACGCGTGGATTGTGTGATTGTGCAGGCGGAAGTCCTCAAACCATTGTTTGCCGGTCTGGTTGCGCAGGAGAAGCTGCGCGTGCTGTACAACGGCATCAGGCTGAACGGCTCTCTTCCCCGGCCGCGGCGTTCGGCGCCAAAACCCTTCACCATTCTGTTCATGGGGCACGTGGCGTTTTCCAAAGGATTCTACGAATTGGTGCACGCCTACCTGCAATTGCGCCAAAAGTATGAAATTCGTCTGTTGTTTGCCGGCGAGCAGCGTTTTGCCGGCGAGCGGCGGAAATCGATTTCAGACTTTCTGTCCGGAGCGGCGCGGGAGTTTTTTGATCGCGAAGCCGATCACATCGAGCGGGTGATAACCGAATTCGTCAACGCCGCGGAACGCCATGCGGCACATTATCTCGGCGTGATTTCCGGGGAGGCCAAACTGCGGGCCTTCCAGGAGGCGGATGTTTTCGTGCTGCCCTCCTACACCGAGGGTTTTTCCATGTCGGTGCTGGAGGCCATGGCACACGGCCTGCCGGTGGTGGTGACGCCGGTGGGGGCCTTGCCGGAGGTGGTGCGCGAGGGCGTGAATGGTGTGTTTGTGGAGGTGGGCAACAGCCGGGATTTGGCGGACAAGCTGGAGACCCTGATTTGCCGGCGTGAGCGGGCCCGCGCCATGGGGGAATACAATGCCCGCTACGTGGCTGAGCGCTTTGGCATTGCACAAGTGGCTGCCGAGTTCGAGGAAATTCTTGCCCATGCCTAGCGACAACCCGGCGAACATCAGGAAGTCACAAAAGCAACAGCGCACCTGCAGAATCACGGCGGACACAGAAAAAGGCGTTTTAGCTGCAGGAACCCGGCGCGTTCCATATCTCCGCGGTTCAAGTGGTTGCTTTGCGACCGGAAGCCCGCTGGAATTTTCACTCTGAGCGAAACACCTTAATTTCGCAACATGTCACAACGTCTCATAATCGGCTTTTTCGCTTTCTTTCTGGTAAGCCGTTTCTTTTCGGAAGTGGCCGGCATTCTGCCCAAATGGGTTGATATTCTTGATTTGCCTTTTGTCGCGATCCTGGGCGTGGCCGCCTCGCTGCGCTATGTGCATCCTGAAGTCGATCTTACCACCCACCGCTTTCTGGCGCGCAGCATGTTTGCCTTTGTTCTGGTCGCCATCGGCTCCGCTTTCGTCAATGCCGATGATCTGCTGGTGCCGGCTGCCCTGCTCTTTGTCTTCGCTTTCCTGCAGGGCCCGCTGCTGTTTGTGGCACTCAACAAGATTGTTGAAGACGCCGGCAGTCTGGCGCAGCAACTGCGGCGCCTGTTTCTCACACTGCTGGTGGTCAACATCATCATTGTCGTCTTCATCGATTTGCCCCGGTTTCTCGCCACGCAAAATCCGGACGTGATCTCAGGCACCTACGGCTTGAACGCCTATCAGTTTTCCGTGCTGTTGGTGATTTGCGGCGGACTGTTGCTGGGAGATGATGAATTTCAGCAGCGCCAGAGATGGCGCTTGATTGGCGGCCAGACGGCGGTGCTGGTTGTCTTCTATTTGCTGCAGTATCGTGCCGCCCTGCCTTTTTTCATCCTGGCCTGGTTCGCCATGATCATTGCCCTTTATGGACGGCGCACTCCCAAGGCTCTCATTGCCGGCTCCTTTGTTCTGTTTCTGGCTTCCAACACGGTTTCATATGTCATGGATCGAGTACGGGGCGAAGTCAATCTGAAGTATTCGGATTGGAAACTGATCATGTCGGATCCGCTCGCTTACACGCAGTACGGCAAATTTCAGGCATACCGCCAAACCCTGCAGCTTTTTCAGGAACGGCCGCTGGCAGCACTGGCGGGCGTGGGTCCGGGCAATTTTGTGAGCCGGGCTTACTACACGTTCAGCTATGAAATGGCGGGCAGCGGCAGCAAAGGTGTGGGGGAGCTGGTCGAAGACCTGTTCGGACTCACGCACGCACGCTTTACCAAAGTAAGTGACCACTATCTCGGGCAATATCGCGGCCAGGCCGTGTTTGGCAGTTACCAGCTTTCCAACCCCCATTCCAGCTTTCTCGCGCCGATTGCGGAAATCGGGCTGCCCGGCGGTGCCATCATCATTGGCATGTATGTCTTCCTGGTGATCAAGTCCTTCAAACTGCTGCGGCAGGCCCGGGAGATTGCCCGGGAATATTTGCCGCTCGCCACCGCCCTGGTTGCCGGTTCGGTCTATCTCTTCGGCCTGGCGTTTCTGGACAACTATTGGGAAATGTCGCGTGCGACCCTGCCGGTGTGGTTGCTGTTTTGGGCCACCAGCACGAGCGTGCAGGTGAGGCGCCATGAACAGGAGGCCGGCGGGCTGACGGAAGTTCCTTCATCGCAGGAAGTCGCGCCGATGGCAGAGGATTTGAATTGAGAACCGCATGCGATTCTATCGATTTCGTTGTTGGCGTTTAACCGCAGTGAGCATGTGACGATACTCATCCTCCCTCCCATTTGGACTTCAGTGGTGCAGTCATGAATCATGTTCATCTAGAACCCCACGAAGTTGACACGTTGGCCGCGACTCCCATTGGCCAAGAGATCGAGGAGTTCTGGCAAGCCAATCCCTGTGGACAACATCTCGTGCAGAAGGTGGATTGGAGGCAGTTCTTCATTGAATATGATCGATACAAGTATCAGAATGAACCGCACATCTTGGTCGAGCTGGGCAAAACCGATTTCCGGAATAAGCGTGTCCTGGAAATAGGCCCGGGGCAAGGTGCGGAAGCACGGAAAATCATAGAAGCCGGCGGCATTTATTGTGGTGTCGACTTGACTCAGGAGAGCCTCAATCGTGTCAAGAAACGCCTTCTGCAGTGTTGCTCAAGTTCGGCAAATTCTGCGGAGATTTCGCGATCTGCGTTTCTCCAAACACATGCTAAATGAAAGACACTTGCTGGGTTTGCAGTTCGTTCTTTCAAGACGGCTAAAACAGTCACTGGAGGCAAGATTCGGATGGCACCTTTGGGTGAGGGGCAGGAGGTAGATTGAAATGTGCGGCATCACCAGAATACTTGACCGGGCAAATCAGGTGCTCGTCAATGCGATGACGGAAGCGCTCGCCCATCGCGGGCCGGATGACAGCGGCAAGTTCACGCTCACACGCGACCAGGTCGCGCCCGGCCACCGCAGCTTGCGCCATGGAATTGCGTGAGGGATTCCGCCCCTCAGGGCTACAGGCGATAAATCTCGCCGGTTCCCAGGGCGCTGCCCGTGGGCTATTCGATGCGACTCCGTTGGAGTCCAGTCGGCCTGCTGAGCAGGACAGTCTGTGCTGAACGTCGTAATACTATCTCCCACATCAAACCATGTGCGGCATTGCCGGAATCGTCGGCTCGGCCGACCAGGCGCTCATCAACGCGATGACGGAGACGCTCGCCCATCGCGGGCCGGATGACTGCGGCACGTTCACGCTGGCGCAGGATCAGGTCGCGCTCGGCCACCGCCGCTTGAGCATCATCGATCGCAGCCCTGCCGGCCACCAGCCCATGACCAGTGCCAGCGGCCGCTTCACTTTGGTTTACAACGGCGAGTTGTACAACCATCGTGAGCTGCGGCAGGAACTGGAGCAGAGCGGCCATGCCTTTCGCTCGCGCTCTGACACCGAAGTGCTGCTCACCGCTTATGAAGCCTGGGGCAGCGCTTGTTTGCAGCGCTTCACCGGCATGTTCGCCTTTGCGATTTGGGATCACTGCGAGCAAAAGCTGTTTGCTGCGCGCGATCAGCTCGGCGTCAAACCGTTTTACTATGCCCTCACCAACGGCAGATTTGTTTTTGCCTCGGAGCTAAAGGCGCTTTTGCATGTACCCGGATTGCAGCGCGAGATCGACGTTGACGCGATTCACAGCATTCTCTTGTTTCTATGGATTCCCGATCCCAAAACGATTTTTCAAAACATACTGAAATTGCCTGCCGGCCATTACTTGGAATATTCTCAAGGCAAGCTTAGAATCGAACGCTACTGGGAAATCCCCACGGCCCACACAGACTCCCGGCCGGAGAGCTACTACGTCGAGGGCTTGCGCGAACAACTGCAACAGGCGGTGCAGCGGCAAATGATGAGTGAGGTGCCGGTGGGCGCTTTTCTCAGCGGCGGGTTGGATTCCAGCGCGATCGTGGCCCTGGCGCGCAGCCGGAGCAACGGCAACTTTTCAACCTACACCATCAAATTCGGCGCGCAGGACAGTCGCATGGAGGCCATGCCGGATGATGCCAAATATGCCCGTCTCATCGCGCAGCGCTTCGATACTGAGCATCATGAAATCGTGATCGCGCCCAATCTGGTGGACTTGCTGCCGAAAATTTTATGGCATCTCGATGAGCCGATTGCGGACCCGGCGGCGATCAATACGTATGTGATTGCAAAAGCTGCTAAGGAATCCGGCACCACCGTCCTGCTGAATGGCATGGGCGGGGATGAGATCTTCGCCGGCTATCGCAAGCATCTTGCGTCGATGCTGGCGATCACTTATCGCCGCATTCCGCGGTTTCTGCGCAAGGCCCTGGTCGAGAGCTTCGTGCACTTCGCGCCAGTAACGTTTTCACAACGCGGCTGGCGCCTGGCGCGCTGGGCCAAGCGTTTCATCAAAAGCGCGGGCTGCGATCCCGTCAATAGCTTCATTGGCAGCTATTCCTACTATGACGAAACGGAATTTGAACAACTGCTGGCGCCGGAGTTTTACACGCCGCGCGGTCAGACGTATCCTTTGCGGCGGCATTTTGATTACTTTGATCAAGCGGGCGAGCTGGAATATCTCAATCAAATGTGCTTTGTGGACAGCAAGATGTTTTTGCCCAGTTTGAATTTGATGTATTCCGACAAGGCCACGATGGCGGCCGGAGTCGAAGGCCGGCCGCCGCTGGTCGATCACAAAGTCGTCGAATTCGCCTTCAGCATTCCAGCCAAGTATAAGATTCGCGGGCTGCAATCGAAGTATATTTTCAAGAAAGCCATGGAAACGTTGTTGCCGCGTGAAGTGATTTACCGGCCCAAAGCGCCTTTTGGCGCGCCGCTGCGTGCCTGGGTCAAGCACGGGCTGGGCGATTTGATCGACGATCTGTTGAGCGAGGAGCGTGTCAGACGGCGCGGCTATCTCAACCCCGCGTATGTGCGCCGCATCATCGCGGAGGACCGCGCCGGCCGGCAGGACAACGCCCATCGCATCTGGGCGCTGCTGACGCTGGAGCTGTGGTTCGGGATTTTTGTGGATGGCAGCGGGGGATAAAGCCAGGCGAGTCCGGCGTATCGGTCGAAATTTGAGGTGCAACCCAGTCTCCTCATTCCGGCTGTCTGGCAGGATCGAAGACAGGACCCCCGATCTTTCGTGCGGCAGGTGGTTTTCTTTTTGGCGGAACGGAGGAGTTTGTCCGCTGCTGTTGTTGAGCAGTTTTTTCCCCGCAGCAAGTGGCTGCTGCAGCAGGCGCGTTATCAATAAGAAAAAAATCCCCGTCCTCAGCGGGTTGTTATTCCTCTGACTTCCCGCCGGGTTTCCCACTCCGATTTTTTCTGATGAAACAGATTCTGCAGGATTTTCAAACTGGCAAATTACAGGTTGCCGAGCTGCCGGTGCCGCTGGTGCGGCCGGGCATGGTGCTGGTGCGCAACCGCTGTTCGCTGATCAGCGCCGGCACCGAACGCGCCACGGTGGCAGTGGCGCAAAGCAGTCTTTTGGGCAAGGCGCAAAAACGTCCGGATCTGGTGCGGCAGGTGCTGGAGAATGTGCGGCGTGAGGGCGTGGCCGCGACCTATGCCAAAGTCCGGAGCCGGCTGCGCACGGTGAAAACACTGGGATATTCCTGTGCCGGTGAAGTGATGGAGAGCGGCTGCCCGGAGCTGTTTCAGGCGGGTGATCGCGTCGCGTGTGCCGGCGGAGAATATGCCCAGCATGCCGAATATGTGCTGGTGCCGAAACATCTCTGCGTGCGGCTGCCCGACAATGTCAGCGACGAGGAGGGCGCCTACAGCACGCTGGGTGCGATTGCGCTGCAGGGCGTGCGCCAGGCCGAACCGCGCCTGGGCGAGTGGGTGGCTGTGATCGGTCTGGGATTGCTCGGCCAGCTCGCCATTCAGCTTCTCGAAGCCAATGGGTGCAACGTGGTGGGCATCGATCTCAGCGCGGAGAACGTGGCGCGCGCGCAGCAAACCGGGGTGACGGCCTGTTTGCGCCAGACACCGCATCTGGAGGAGATGCTGCGTGATCTCACCGCCGGCCACGGCTTTGATGCCTGCCTGATTACTGCCGCGACCAAAAGCAATGATCCGCTCGAATTGAGCGGCCGGCTGGTGCGCAAGAAGGGCCGGATCGTGATTGTGGGATGGGTGCGCGTCGATCTGCCGCGCTCGCCGTTTTACGAGAAGGAGCTCGAAGTGCGCATGTCGTGCAGCTATGGTCCCGGGCGTTATGATCAGCGCTACGAAGCGGAGGGCCGGGACTATCCCTTTGCCTACGTGCGCTGGACCGAGCAGCGCAATCTTGCGGCGTTCGTGCAACTGCTCGCCAAAGGCCGGGTGAAAGTGAAGGAGTTGACCACGCACCGTTTTCCGATCACGCGCGCGGTGGAGGCATATCAACTCATTCTCGGCAGGACGCAGGAAAAGTATCTCGGCGTGCTGCTGGAATATCCCGCGGGCAACGACGGGCTGGTGCGCCAGCTCGTGAACGAGCAGGCGCCCGCCGCCCGCCGGCGGCCGGCCGCCCGGCGCATCGGGTTCATTGGGGCGGGCAACTTTGCGCAGGCCTACCTGCTGCCGCCGTTGCAGCGGCAGCCGGAGGTGCAGCTCGCCGGGGTGGCCAACGCGCACGGCCCGAGCGCCAAAAGCGTGTGCGAGAAGTTCGGATTTTCCTACTGCACCACGGACTATCGCGACCTTCTCGCGGATGACAGCATCGACAGCGTGTTCATCGCCACACGCCACGACGCGCATGCCTCCTTGGCGATGGCGGCTTTGCAGGCAGGCAAGAATGTGTTTGTGGAGAAACCGCCGGCGCTCACGCTCGCAGAACTGCGCGAGTTGCACCGGGTTTATATCGCCGCACGGACGCAGAGCGGTGAGGGTCCCCGGCTGGTGGTGGGCTACAATCGCCGGCATGCGCCCCTGGCCCGCGAGATCAAACGGCGATTTGCCGGCGCGGCGGCGCCGCTGGTGGTCCACTACCGCGTGAATGCCGGCTTTTTGGACGGCGGGCACTGGTTGCACGATCCGCACAGCGGTGGCGGCCGCATCATCGGGGAAGCCTGTCATTTCGTGGATCTGGCGATGTATTTCATTGAGGCCGCGCCGGTGTCGGTTTATGCCGAGGGCTTCGGCTCGTCGCACGGCGAAGCGATGCCGTTCGACAATGTCGTGGCCACGCTGCGCTTTCAAAACGGTGGGCTGGCCACGATATCCTATCTTGCCAATGGCAGCGCGCGCATGCCGAAGGAGCATGTCGAAATCTTCGGCGGCGGCCTGTGCGCCCGTCTCGACAATTTCACCGGCGGCGTTTTCTACTCGGCGACCGCGCAGGAAAAGCTCAAAATGCCCGGCAAGGGCTATGCGGAGGAGATCGCGGCCTTTCTGCGCGGCGAACCTGCGCCGACCGTGCAGGAGTTGTTTTATCCCTCGCTGATCACCTTTGCCATCATGGAATCCTTGCGCACACGCCAGCCCCGGGTGATTACATGGTCGGTTCTCATCTGACCGTCAAGCCGGCACCGGCGCGCGGTGTGCGGCGGGCGGCCTGCCTCGCTGATCTCGAAAAAATCCTGCAGCAACACGAGCGCTGGCTGATCGCGCGGGACTATTGCGGCTATGACCCGCATGATGCGCTGAGCAGTCCGCTCCTGGCGGCATTCACCGGCCGCTCGCGCCTTCTGGGCATGGCCGCCCTGCAACTCGTCAAACGCACGCCGGTGAATCTGCGGCCGCTGCTCGGCATCCGGCCGGCGCACAATGCCAAGGGCATGGGGCTTTTCCTGTCCGCTTATGTCCGGCTTTATCGCGCCACCGGCAGGCCGCAGTATCGCGAGCGCGCCGCCGGGTTCGCGCACTGGCTGCAAAAGAATGTCATTGGCGGCTATGCCGGTGCCGCATGGGGCTATGAGTTTCCCTGGGCCAATCGGCATTTCTATGCCCCGCGTTTCACACCCAACGTCGTCACCACCGTGTTTGCGGCGCAGGCACTGCTGGAGTTTCACGAGCTGACCGGCGAACACTGCTGGCTGCAACTCGCACGATCCGCCTGCGATTTCATCGCCGGCAGTCTCAATCGCATTGCCGACGGCCGCAGCTTTGCCTTCAGCTACACGCCGCGCGACCACTTTTGCATTCACAATGCCAACATGCTGGCTGCTGCATTGCTGGCGCAGGTCGGCGCGTTGACGGGGGAGACCGCTTATGCGGATTTGGCCGAGCGCAGCATGCGCTATTCTCTGGCGCGGCAGCAGGCGGATGGTTCCTGGTTGTATGGTGAGGAATGGTACAACCGCTGGAGCGACAGCTTTCACACCGGCTACAGTCTGCTGGCATTGCAGCAATTTCTGGCTGCGAGAAAAGACCCCCTCGGCCGCGAGGCGCTGCAGCGCGGCTGTGCCTTTTACCGCCGCCAATTTTTCACCGCTGACGGCCGCGTGCGATATTATCCCAACAAAGACTACCCGCTGGACAGCCATGCTTTCGCCCACGCATTAATTGCACTGCAAGACCTGGGCGACGAGATTCCCGATGCGGCAGAGCTGCTGCAGAAAGTCGTGCCGCAGGCGCTGGCGCTGTTTTGGTCGCCGGAAGGGTTTTTCTACTATCGCCGCCATCGTTTTCTGGTGGACAAGCGGCCGTTCCTGCGCTGGGTGCAGGCGTGGATGTTTCTCGCGCTCGCGCGGCTGTGCTGAGGCAAGCTGCAAGGGGCAACGAGGCAAGGAGGCAATGGGGCTGTGATGAGTGCTCAAAAACGACTATCCAGTATCCAGCATCCAGCATCCAGGCATGATCTGGTTTGATCTCGACAACTCGCCGCATGTGCCCTTGTTTCGGCCAATTTTTGCGGAATTGCGCCGGCGGCAGCAGGCACATTTCATCACGGCGCGGGATTTTGCACAGACCAGAGAACTTTTAATGCTATGGCAAATTCCACACCTGCTGCTGGGCCGGCATGGCGGCGGGAGCAAGGTCGGCAAAGTGGTGAATCTGCTGCAGCGCAGCCGGCAGTTGGCGCGCGTGATGCGTGACAAAGCGGTCACGTTGGCGGTGAGTCATGGTTCGCGCACGCAGCTCATGGCCGCCGCGCGTCTCGGCATTCCGGCGCTTTTGATGCTAGATTATGAATACACCGAAGCGAGAATCTTCAATACGCTCGCCACGCATTTGCTCATACCGGCGGTCATTCCCGACCAGCGCCTGGCGCAGGCGGGATTCAAGCTCAACAAGGTCATTCGCTACGCCGGTTTCAAGGAGGAAATTTATTTGCGCGATTTCGTGCCTGATCCGGCGTTTCGCGAAACCCTGGGGCTCGATCCACGGGCAAGCCTCGTCACGCTGCGGCCGCCGAGCCTTTTGGGGAACTATCACGATGCCGGGAGCGAAGCCCTGTTTCGCGCCTGCCTGGAGGTCTTTTCCGCGCAACAAAATGTGCAGTGTGTGATCGTCAATCGCACCGCGGCAGAACGCCGGCTGCTGCCGGAGGCGCTGTGCCGGCGGCCCAACGTGCGGGTGCTCGAACGTGCCGTGGACGGCCTGCAACTGTTGTGGGCCTCGGATGTCGTGGTGAGCGGCGGCGGCACCATGAACCGCGAAGCCGCATTGCTGGGCGTGCCCACCTACAGCATTTTCACCGGCCGGCGGCCTTATCTCGACGAGTATCTGCAGGCAGCCGGCCGCCTGACTTTCATCGAGCAGGCCCGGCAAATAGAGAACATTCCCCTGCGGCCCCGCCCCCGCCCGGCTGCCTTCACACCGGGCAATCCCGACCTGCCCGCACAAATCACCGAGTTGATTCTGGACTTGCGTCGAAACGGAGTGGCTGGAAACGCTTGCAATGCTACGCCTGATTAAAAGAGCACCGCACAAGTATCTGCTCGCCCTGTTGGATTGGGTGAGCATCAACACCGCCTTCCTTCTGGCGCTGGCGTATGGCGCGGACTCACAATTGCATTCGCCGGCCGCCGTGTGGGACGCATACCGGCCCGAGATTCTGTTTTGTGCACTCTACGGCGCCGTGGTGGTGTTGATCTTCCGGCATTACGATCTGTACAAGATCAACGTGTTTCTCTCGCTGGCCGACCACGTGGTGCGCATTGGCAACGGCATTTTCGCAGCCGTGCTGGGCCTGACCCTGTTTTCCTTCATTAAAAATGCACAGGTCATCATTGTCAGCCGTTTCGCGCCCTTCAGTTTCATTCTCATCAGTTTCAGCCTGCTGGTGTTCACCCGCATCGTGCTGTTTCGCAGTCTCTTTCTCTTTCTGACAAAACATGATTTGTACCGCCGCCGGGCCCTGATTCTGGGCGGCCGCACCACCGGCCGCATGATGGCGGCCACGGTGCGCCTGAAAAATCCCTACGGCCTGCGGGTGGCCGGCTTCCTGGATGACGAACTGGCGCCCGGCACGCGCGTGTTCGAGCAACTCCGCGTTTTGGGACGCCTGGATGAGGTCCAGGACGTGGTGCACCGCCACCGCATCGATGAGATCCTGGTCTGTCTCGATGAGGTCGCGCCGCAACGGCTGCTGGACGTGCTGGATTGGTGCGGCCAAACCACGGCCACCGTCAAGATCGCCTCGCCATTGTATGAAGTCGTGGCGGAGCGCCTGTCCACGGAACGTTACGGCAACATCCCGGTGGTGGGCTTCAGTGCGGCCAAACCCACCCGGCTGCACAAGCTGTGCAAGCGCACCCTGGATGTGACGCTCGCCACTGCCGGCCTGATTTTGCTTGCACCGGTGATGATGCTGATTGCGATCGCCATCAAGCTGGACTCGCCCGGACCGGTGCTCTTCCGGCAAATTCGCATGGGCAAGGACGGCCGGCCGTTTCACTTCTACAAGTTTCGCTCGATGGTCACCGGCAGCGATGACGACGACACACGCAAGCGCGCCATGCTGCAGTTCATGCGCGGCCGGTCGCACAACAACGGCCACAACGGAATGACCAAGATCGTCAACGAAGCACGCATCACGCGCGTCGGCCGCTTCATCCGCAAAACCAGTTTGGATGAGCTGCCGCAGCTTTTCAACGTCATCAAGGGCGACATGAGTCTGGTGGGGCCGCGCCCCTGTCTGCCTTATGAATGGGAAAATTACGAAGACTGGCACAAAAAAAGATTGAGTGTGACCCCGGGCTGCACCGGTGTGTGGCAAGTCAGCGGCCGCAGCCTGGTCGGCTTCGACGACATGGTCATACTCGATCTCTACTATATTCAAAATGCCTCCCTGCTGCTGGATTTGCCCCTGATTTTGAAAACCATCCCGGTGATGCTTTTCGGAAAAGGTGCCAAATAATCTGGTTGAGGATATGCTCATGAAGATCGGTGTCGTTGGCCTTGGTTACTGGGGTCCCAACCTGGTGCGTAATTTCTTTGCGACCGAGGGGGTGGAGGGGGTGGTTTGTTGTGACATTGAAGAACAGCGTCTGCACAAGATTCGGAAAGTGTTTCCCAATGCCGAAGTGACGACCTCGTTTGAAAGTCTGCTGCAGCGCCCGGAGGTGACGGCACTTGCGATCGCCACGCCGGTATCCTCCCACTATCCCCTGGCGCTGCGGGCATTGCGCGCCGGCAAACACGTTCTGCTGGAAAAGCCGATGACCACCAGGGTCGAGCACGCCCGCGAGCTGATTGCCCTCGCCCGCGAACAGGGGTTGACTCTGATGGTCGATCACACCTTTGTTTACACCGGCGCCGTGCGCAAAATCAAGGAAATGATCCAGCGCGGTGAAATCGGCGACATTCTGTATTTCGACTCGGTGCGCGTCAATCTCGGCCTGTTTCAACACGACACCAACGTGATTTGGGATCTCGCCCCGCATGATGTGTCGATCATGGATCATCTCATCGATCGCGAGCCGGTTTCGGTCTCGGCGGTCGGAGTAAGCCACTACAACTGCCTGGAGGACGTTGCCTACCTCACCGTGCATTTTGCCGACCAATTGCTTGCGCATTTCCACGTCAACTGGCTGTCGCCGGTGAAGGTGCGGCGCATTTTGCTGGGCGGCAGCAAGCACATGGTGGTCTATGACGACATGGAGCCCAGCGAAAAAGTGAAAGTCTACAACCGCGGCGTCGAGATCACTGAAAAGGAATCGGTGTATCAGACGCTGGTGCAATATCGCATGGGCGACATGTACGCCCCCAAAATCGATCAAACGGAGGCACTCTCCCGGTTGACAGCGGAGTTCGCGGATTGCATTCGCACCGGCCGCCGGCCGCTCACCGACGGCACCGCCGGCTGCAATGTCGTGCGCATTCTGGAAGCGGCCGAGCAATCGCTGCGCTCCGGCGGACGCGTCGTGCCGCTCGCCACACATTCCCGCAAGGAGTTCTCGTGGAAAACTATCAAAGAATATCAGCAGATGTCAAGCTTGGCAGGAACGTTCGAATCTTCGCCTTCGTGAATCTCTATGGCTGTGAAATCGGCGACGACTCCAAAATCGGTGCCTTCGTCGAAATTCAGAAGAACGCCCGCATCGGCCGCGCCGTCAAAGTCTCCAGCCACACCTTCATTTGCGAAGGTGTAACCATCGAAGACGAAGTGTTCATCGGCCACAACGTTTCCTTCATCAATGACCGCTATCCCCGCGCCACCACCGCCGCTGGCCGCCTGCAAACCGAAAGCGACTGGCAGGTGGTGCCGACGCTGGTGAAAAAGCGTGCGAGCATCGGCAGCGGTGCGACGATTTTATGCGGTGTCACCATCGGTGAGAACGCCATTGTCGGCGCCGGCAGCGTGGTGACGAAAGACGTGCCTGCCAATGCCATCGTGGCCGGCGTGCCGGCACGGGTGCTCAGAATGCAGAAACCGCTTCCCAGCGAAAACATTTCCAACCCGGCGGTGTGCCAACGCGCGGCGTCGTGAAACTCCGGAGATTTTAATGCGACGGCCCGGCCGTTGCAGCTACATGCCCGCAACCGTGCGTGATTTCACAACCACACGCCGGGGCGCAATAATCCGCAACCTCCGCGCGGTGGTCTGCGGTTGCGCGCGTTGCCGCAAATTGGGTCCTCATCCGCCGGCATATTTGAGTGACCGTTGATGATTCGCCCATACCTCCCGGCAATTGTGCCGGCAGCAGTGCTGGCCTCCGCCGTGGCAGCGGGAGCGCAAAGCCTCCTGGCGATGCCACCCTCCTGGCATTGGCAGAATGATCATCTCGAGGAACTCGCTCTGCGCCATCCCGTGCTCGCGTTGCAACAGATGGCGCTCCCCCTGCGCCGTGTCACCGGCACCGCGGCCCTTTCCGGATTGCGCGGGCAGGGTGGCGCGGAGGAATTCTGGCGGCGCTGGTGCAAAGCCGCGGCGGTCAATGACACCACAACCGGGCCGGTGATGATCGCCGGCTTGGACTTTGCCGGCCGCTCGCAAACCCTGCCGCCGGATCTTGCCAGCGAGCGCAATTTCATTGCCGCGCATTCGCGCCTGGGGGTGCGCAGTTATCTGGTGATTTCTCCCGCGCCCGCGCTGACGCTGGTGAATGTGATGCGTGTCGATCTCGGCGTGTCCGATGAACCTGAATACCTCGGCAAGCGCTGGCGCGACATTACCGGGTTGACGGAGCAGGCTTATGTCCGTTTTGAGCGGGGCAAATATGCCGTGAAACTGGGGCGGGATTATGTGAAGTGGGGGCGGGGGTTCGATGCTTCGTTGTTGCTTTCCGACTACAGCCGCGCGCTCGATCAGTTGCATTTGCAATTCGATCTGGTGCGGCTGCGGTTGGTGTATCTCGCGGCCCAACTCGACCCCTGGCTCACGCCGGATTCGCTCGCGCAGGCTCTGCGCAGCGGGTTTGCCTCCCGCTATCTCGCCGCCGGTCGTTTGGAAGCGGAAATTCTGCCGCAGCGGCTGCGCCTGGCATTTTCACAAATGGTGCTGTCTGGCGGCCCGCACCGCCGCTTCGAATGGCTCATGCTCAATCCGCTGTTGCTGTATCACGGGGAGCAGCTCAACGGCGATCTCAACGCCAACACTGCGGTCGCCTTTGACGCGCTGTTCCTGCCACGAGCCGGCCTGGAGATTTACGGCCAATGGCTGATCGATGATTTTCAAATTGAAAACGTGGACAGCACGGATTTGGAGCCAAATGAGTGGGGCCTGTTGGTGGGCGGGCGCGTCGCTGATCCGCTTGGCCTCCGCGGCGTAACCCTGGGTGTGGAGTTCACGCGCGTGGCGAACCGCACCTACAAAACCAAGCGCGATTGGGAGAAGTTCTTGCACCGCCAGCAGCCGCTGGCGCATTTTTTAGGCAATGACTTTGAGCGCTGGCTGGCGCATGCGAGCGCGTATGCCGGCCGGCAGGTTTGGACGCAACTCCTCCTGGAATATCGCCGTCGCGGCGAAGGTCGCATCACCACGCCGTTCGATCAGCCCTGGCTCGCCGTTCCCACCGGACAATCCTACCACGAAAAATTCCCCTCCGGAATCGTCGCGCGCAGTTTGCATTTACGTTGGCAGGCGCGCTGGCATCCCACCGCCAATTTCGTTGTTTCTCTCCTGGCTGCCTTTTCACACTTTCACAATTACAACCATCAGCCGGACTTGCGGCATGATGAAAAACGGTTTGTTGTTGGCTGCGCGTGGAGGAGGATGATCACGCGGGCGCGATGAAGGCGGGGTGATTGAAGCATCGCAGTTTTGTTTGTCAGGAAACCGGAGTGATCACATGCAATGACACTCGTGATCTTCGGGCAGGGCGCCGCCTCGTCAAGTCCTGCCCTGAAAGAAGAATTTTGCGTCTTTGGGGAAACCTTCAGTCAACGGGAGAGGATGGTCGGGCATGAGTTCAATTTTTCTCCCACGAAAACAACCCAAAACCATTTTCGTGGGATTTCGTTTTCGTGGGAGAGGGGTGTTCAAAAAGTACGCAGGCTGTTCTTCATTCATGTTTTCCCGTAGCCGGTCACGATGTAGGTGCCGCTTTTGGGGTGGCGATCGAGCTTGATGATGCCGTTGGCCTGGGCATCCTCCAGCAACTCGGAGAAGGAGTGATAACCGAATTCGCCTTCGTCGAAGAAGGGCCGTTTGCGCTTGATGGTTTGTTTGATGGTCGAGGCCAGCAAGACCTCCTTGTTTTCGCGCATCAATGCCTGGATGGCGTCGATGAGCCAGTACATCACCTGCGCCTTTTTGCGCGGCAGGCCCTTGATTTTGGGCGGCTCGCCCACCGGGCGGAACAAATCCTCATAAAAAATGAACTCGTCACAATTGCTGATCAGCAGCTCGGAAGACGACTGCTTGCGGCCCACGCCGATCACGGTTTTGCCATTCTCCTTGAGCTTGGAGACCAGCGGGCTGAAATCCGAGTCGCCGGAGACGATGACGAAGATGCTGATATGCTCCTTGGAGTAACACATGTCGAGCGCATCGACCACCAGGCGGATGTCCGCGGAATTTTTGCCGGTCATGCCGCGGTGCGGAATCTCGATGAGATCGATGGCGGCGCCGTGCAGCGCCAGTTTTTCCTTGGGATATTTCTCCCAATCGCAATATGCCCGTTTGGCGACGATCTTGCCTTTTTCCAGCAAGCGTTCGAGAATCTTTTGAACGTCAAAGCCGATGGCCGGCTGTTTGTCGCCCAAAACCAGGTTTTCAAGATCGATAAAAACGGCGATTTTGTCTTCCATTTATTCCTTTTTGGAAGTTTTGTTCGTGAGAGGCTTCCGGGTTGCCACAATGCGAAGGTCAATTTTCGCTAGTTTGATCATCGGTTCCCAATTCCTGCGCGACCACTGTCATGTTGGAGGGAAATTGGGCTGATTCGTGCTGGAATTGGCTGAAAACTGCCTGGAGCCCCCGAACATCGCGCGCCAGTTCCGCACGTTGCTGCCTGGACACGCGCGCTTCCCGAATGCGGCGGCGACAGGCTTCAATGTAGGGTCGCATTTCTGAGATGGCCGAAAAATAACTTGTGCCGCGGTGAGATGCAAGACAGGTTTCGGGTTAGTGGCGCGCGGCTGCCTGTTCTTGCAAATTCGCCAGGCTCCGCCGGTAAGGTTTCAATCCCAGCCAAAACAGCAGCGCGGCCGGCAACAGGGCCAGGGTACCGACAACGATCAGCGAATAGCGCACGCAGTTTTCATCGCCGAAAACAAAATCCGTGATCAGCGCCACCGCCGTGGGGCCCAAACCCAGGCCGATGAGATTGATGACGAAGAGATAAAGTGCAGAAACCTGGGCGCGCATCTGGTTGGGGGTTACTTCCTGAATCGCGGCGGTGGCCGCGCCAAACGCGAAACTCGCGAAAATATTCACCGGGATCAAAGCCAGCAGTGCCGCCTCACCGTTCGGCATGAGCGGATAGAGAATGATGGCGGGCGTGAGGGCGAGTGCGGCCGTCAGGCCGGTGCGCAGTTTGGCATCGACATGGCCGCGCCGCGCCAGCCAATCCGTGAAGTAGCCGCCCAGCAGGATGCCCAGCGTGCCAAAGACGACGATGACCGGACCGTAAACCGTGCCGACTTTGGCGGCCTCCCAGCCGTAAGTGCGCATGAAGAACGGCGGAATCCAGGCGTTGGCGGCATAATTGTGCAGCGCAAACAGGGCAAAACCGAGATGGTGGCACAGGAAGGTCCGCTTGTTTGCGCGCATGTAGGCGAGGACGGCGCGCATGGGATATTGTGTGCGCTCCACGCCAGTCGTGCCCGCAAGCCCGCCGTGCCGGACCGGCTCGCGCACTGTCAGCAGCAACGCCGCCACCAGCAGGCCCGGCAGGCCGATCACGAAGAAGATCTTCTGCCAGGGGAAGATGGTGCCGACGACGGGCAATTCCAGCGGCGTCGCTTGCGCCGTCAGTCCCACGATCAGGCCGTTGATGAACATCGCCAGCCCCGCACCGATGAAGATGCCCATGCCGAACACGCTCATGGCGAGGGCCAGGCGCGGTTTGGGGAAATAGTCGGCGATCATCGAATAGGCGGCGGGAAAGAGTGCGGCCTCGCCCACCCCCACGCCCACGCGCGCCAGAAAAAGATGCCCGTAGTTTTTCGCGATGCCGCTGAGTGCCGTCATCACACTCCACAGTATGATGCCGAGCATGATGATTCGTTTGCGGCTGTGGGAATCCGCCCAGCGGCCCATGGGCAGGCCGAGCAGGGTGTAGAACAAGGCGAAGCTGAAACCCATGAGCAGGCTCATCTCGGTGTCGCTGAGGATGAAATCGCGCTTGATGGGCGTGACCAGCAGGCTGAGAATCAGGCGATCGATGTAAGCCGAGATCGCGGCAAGCGTGAGCACGGCCACGACATACCAGGCATACGCCGGGCGTGGGAAAGCGTTGTGGTGCGGGAGCATCGCCTGCTGTTCGGTGGTGATCTGCAAGCCCATGATGGCAACGGGGAATTTTTGAACCGCTGGTGGCGGAAAGTCCCGGCCCTGGCCGTCTGCGGGACGGGGGAAGATTGCGGCCGCAGCCGCGCTCAACCGCGGATCGCAGTCGCGACCAGCGCGGGGATTTTCCACCATGCCGGTGCCGCTTCAAAACGGGCGGCCCTGGGCGCCAGCCGGTGGAGAACCCGGTTGGTGGCGAACCACAGCGGTGTCGGCCACATGCGGAAGCCGCCGCGCACCACGGATTTCTGCGGCCGGGAAAACATGAAGGTGTTGTGCACCACGCCGGTGCCGGATTGAATGTCATAGATGTCATGGCCGGGGAAGGCGCCCCAGGTGGTGGCGATCAAACCATAACCCAACCCGGCCCAGTGATTGACCATGACCGTGCCATAGCGCAAGTTGGCGATGGCCGCCTCCACCGCGGCATGGATTTCGGGATCGCGCAGGGAAGCGGGATGAACGATGAGCGTCGCGCTCAAAGTGCCCCACAGCTTGTCATTGACAAATTGCACGGCCCGCGCGAGATATTCGGGAACACTGGCGGCCGCCAGACCGGTTTCCGCGGCGGTGCTGCAGAAGGACTCGGTGGTGAAACAGATTTCGGAGGAAGCCTCGGGATCGAGATCACTGATGAGCAGCCACGGCAGCCTGCCCCTGCCGGCCGTGCCGATGGGTTCGGCCTCGGGATGCGCGGCGTGGAATTTTTCGTAGCGTTCGGCGGCGCCGGGATAGTAAGCCAGCCGTGTTGGAATGCGGCCGAGCGCAGCCCGCAGTGCGGCGAGCAATCGCGGCCGCAGGGGCCAGCGGGCATGTTGCACGAGCACGCGCAGCGCCACGCAGTTGAAGCCGGCATTGTTGGCCAGCATGGTTGCGAGGTTGGCGGCTTGAAACGCGATATCGGCGTCCGTCCACGGGCCGGGCACGATGATCACCGGGGTGACGTTGCCCAGCTCGCTGGTAAACGGTTTGGTCAGCAGCGGCCGGCGTTGCGCTTTGCGTTGCGCGGCCTGCGGGCCGCTGCCGAAGACGATGGCTTCGAAAGTCTTGTCGGAGCCGGTCATGTGCAGCGCTTCGATGCCGGGATGGTGGCAGAGATACGTCCCCTCGGCGCTGCCGCCATACACCACCTGCAGGAAATGCCCGGCGATCAAAGCGCGAAACGCCCGCTCGTAAAACGGCCCGAGACAGGCATTCACCGGATTCATTTTCAACAGCACGACGTTGTTCTCGACGAAGAGCTGATAGAGTGCATCCAGCGGTGCGATGGAGGAGACGTTGCCGGCGCCCAGCACCAGCGCCACTTTGCCGCCGCGCGCGTGTGTGTGATAAGCCACGGCCTGTGTGGCAGTCAACGTGTCGAGCGTCACGCCGGGTTGCATCCAAACCTCGGCGGAGATGCCGCGGTACAGCACGCGCTCATAGGGATCCTGCGGCATGACCGGGGCCGCGACTTGTCCATTCGCCAGCAACCCTGGCCTGCCGGGAAGCCGTGGCCGGCCGTATCTCTCGATGTCGCACAGAGACTGCCGCAACAGGCGCAGGTTGCGGTGAATGCACAGCGGGCCGCCCAGCCATTCTTCGCCGGCGGTCACACTGTCCGGGTCGATGCCTTTCGCCGTGTGTGCCGCCGCCACCCATTCTGCCGCGATGGCCGAATAATCACGCAGGAGCGTGTCGAGCAGCGCAATGCGGGCGCGGATGTCAAGCGTGGCCCATTTGTGCTTGTGCGCCTGCAGGCGGTCAATCGCCTGGTCGAGCACGGCGGGTGAAGTGGGGGGGAGGGTGGCGGGGCCTTCGGGAATGGCGGCGGTGCCGCGCGGGGCGGTGATGATCATGAGGTGCTCCTCGTTTTCCCGGAACAGAATCGCGTTTCTTGTGCCTCGAAAACATTGTCGAGGGCTGCTGGGGATTCCGTTGTCTGCGGGCGGTTGCCAAATTTTTACCCGGTGAGGTAGAGACCGGGCAGTCCAGCGGGGGAATCACGCGATTTGACTTTCTGCGCCCTCGATTCCCAGAACCCTCACTTCGCCCTGGCGCTGGGTCACGCCGGTGGCGTCGAAGTATTGCAAGAGCGGTATGGCAAATTTGCGGCTGGTGTTGTCCACCAATTGTTTGAATTGGCCGACGGTCATTTCGCCATGGCGGCGCAAGTAGTCAATCACTCTCTTGTGTGCCTCCTGGAGGTGATCGCGGTGCAGCCAGATGCCTTCGCCCAGGCGCACGACTTCCTGCATCAGTGACATGACTTGCAGCACTTCGAGGACTTGTGCCTCAGTAGCTTTGCAGGTGGCGGCCAGTTCCAGTGGCGCGGGCGGGGCGTAGCGTGCGGCGTGCAGGGCGGCCAAAAGCTGCTGGCGCAGTGCCTGTTGTGCGGGGGAGAGGTGAATTTGATGATCTGCCAGCGCCAGCCGGGCATCGATTTCCTTCAGTTTGTTTTCCGCCCTGGCGGTGCGCACCAGCAGATTGAGCAGGGCGGTGTCGGCCAGCGCCGGCAGGCGACTGCTCACCTCGGCTTTGCGCAGACCGGGTTTGGTGGGGTGTTGCTCATGATATTCCGCCAGCAGGGCCGCGAGCTGGTGCCACAAGCCGTCCAGCCGCTGGCGATGGATGAAGGTGCGTTTGTTGATGGCCACCACCGCGCGCTGCTGGATCAACTGCTCGACCGCCGCCTGCACGCTTTCCTGGGAGGTGTTGGTTTCCGCGGCCAGTTGCGTCAGCGTGACGGCATGGCGGCCGGGCAGCAGGAATTGCATGACCAGTTGTTCGGTGGGGCTGTGTTGTTCGAGGGCATCCAGTCTGGCCAGCAGCTCGGGATCGCGGCGGCGCAGGCGTGTGGCTTCGACTTCGAGCACCAGGCCGCCGCCGATGGTGCGCGGGGGGGAATACTGGCGCAGGACAAAAGGATCACGCGGCCGGACCGCCACCGGTTTTTCGAAACGCAATTGTGCCAGCCCGCTTTCACCCGGCTGCAATTCATTGGCGGTCAGGGGCAGCACACGCGCCATGACCTCTGCCGTGCCGAGATGGACCCGCACGCGCGTGCGCCGTTTCAGCGGCGCGGGGGCTTGGGCGAGCAGGCGGACGCGACAATTGCTGCGCCGCGTGGGGCCAAAATAGCCGGGCGCCGCCAGCACCTGTCCGCGCATCACTTGTTCGATGGCGACCCCCTGCAGGTTGACCGCGGCGCGATCGCCGGTTTGCACCAGCGGCGTGTTGTGGCCGTGGCATTGCAAGCCGCGCACACGCACGCGCAGGCGTTCGGGCAGGAGTTCCAGCTCCTCGCCCAGCGTCGTCTGACCGGACAACACCGATCCGGTGACGACCGTGCCAAAGCCCTTCATCACAAAAGCACGGTCGACCGGCATCCAAAACACACCGCGATCCTGGCGGGGCGGCAACTCGGCAATGAGCTGGCGGAGATGCTGTTTGAGTTCCGCCATGCCGGCACCGGTAACCGTCGAAACCGGCAGGATCGGCGCCCGTGCCAGAAAAGTGCCCTGCACCAGCCGGCGAATATCCTCCTGCACCAGCGCCAGCCAGTTGGCCTCGACCAGGTCGATTTTGGTGAGCACGATCAGGCCGCGCGGGATTTGCAGCAGCTCGCAGATGTCCAAATGCTCGCGCGTCTGCGGCATGACACCGTCATCCGCCGCAATCACAAACAGCACCAGGTCGATGGTGCTCACGCCGGCCACCATGTTCTTGACAAATTTTTCATGACCGGGAACGTCAATGATGGTGGCGGACTCATCGAGATGGGCAAAGCCGAGGTCGATGGTCATGCCGCGCGCTTTTTCCTCCGGCAGCCGATCGGTATCCACGCCGGTGAGCGCTTTGACCAGGGACGTCTTGCCATGATCAATGTGGCCGGCCGTGCCGAGAATGACATGACGTGCAGGCATGGAATATGCTGATAAAAACACTCGTGAAAACGATGCAGGCCGCGTGGATGTCAGCCTGCTCTAACGAACCGGGCGCAATATAACCATTTGCCGCAAAATGAGCAAGCCGCTCCGCCCGGCTTTTGTCCGCGCCCATCACCCGCGGCCGGTATATTATGCCGCATAGATTCACCTCCCGACTCGAACAATCGTCTTTTTTTATTAGGATGATCCTGCTGCATGAGGACCGCGCAGGTTAAAACTTCCAGAGATGGTGCCACTGCCCGCCCGCGTCCGGTGTTGTCGACGCTGGACGCCATTGCCGCCCACCCCTCGCAACGTTTCAGCATCGCCATCAGTGGTTCCTTGTTCGTGCATGCCCTGATCTTCGCAGGCTGGCTGTCTTCTGCGTTACTGAGCAAGCCCGAGATCCTGGAGCTGCGCGAGATCAGTTACATCGATGAAACCGAGCTGCCGCCGGAGGAGAAGGCGCCGGAGCAGGAACTGGAGGTGGAGCCCGGCGGGACTGATGCCTTCGACAACAGTCAACCGGCAGTGGGCCGCGTGACCCGTGCGCGCGGCACGATCAGCGCCAGCGAGGCCGGCAGCCCGCTTGCCAACGGCATCCCCGCCGGCGGCGGTGAACCGGGCCCACCCGCTCCCAACGTGGAGGAACTGGGCGTGCTCAAAGTGATGGAGGGCGTTGCCGAGGTTGCCGGCGTGTCGAGCGAGCCGGTGTTGCACATTGCCGGCGCCGGCAAATTTCTCACCAACGGCCACGGCAGCAGGAATGGCACGGATATCGGCGCCGCGGTTTTGGAGGGTTTTGCCACCGGCAATGGCGACGGCCGGGGCTATGGCAATGGCGTCGACGGCGTCTTCGAAGGTTTGAAGGGCGAAATCGGCGGCACCGGCGTCAAGCTCGGCAAGGTTGGCCGCGTCACCATCGAACGCATTGGCCGCATCACCGGCAGCAAGGAGGCCACCAGCGGCGCCGGCGGCCGTTCGGAGGAATCCCTGCGCCAGGTGATGATGGACAACATGGGGCGGTTGCAATACCTCTACACCAAATATCTGAAGAACGGCCTGGAAGCACGCGGCAAGGTGGAGGTGGAGGTGACGATCAGCGCGGAGGGCAAAGTCACCGAGGTGCAGATTCTCTCTTCGCAAATTCCGATTGCGGCCTTTCAGGAGGAATTGCGCGATGCCATCCGGCGCTGGAAGTATCAACCCATCGCGCGCGGGTACATGAAAGTCGTCTATCCGATGATCTTCATCAAGATGAGCTAACGGACTTGTTCGGAGCCTGGAATGGAAGTCAATTTCTGGGAAACGGTGCGGGAAAGCCCGACCTTCATCGTTCTCTTCGGTTGTTCCCTGCTGGTGGTGACTTTCATCATCGAACGCTGGTTGTATTTCCGCCGCACCACGCTCGATGCCAACGCCTTTGTCAGCGCCATCTACAAAAACATGCAGAGCGGCGGGCCGCGCGCCTGCCTGCAGTACTGTCAGACGCTGCACAAGCCGCTGGCGGCGGTGGTGCGCGCCGGCCTGGAGAATCTCGCGCTGGGTGAGAAGCGGGTGCAGGAAATGATGGAAGCGACAGCGCTGGAGGAGAAGATCAAGCTGGAGCGTTTCTTGAGCATTCTGGGCACGATGGGCAACATCGCGCCGTTCATCGGGCTGTTGGGAACGGTCGTCGGCATCATTCGCGCCTTTCATGATCTCGCGGTTTCCGGCTCCGGCGGGCCCGCAGTGGTGGCGGCGGGCATTTCCGAAGCGTTGATTGCGACCGCCGCCGGTTTGTTCGTGGCGATCCCCTCCGCGATTGCCTACAACTTTTTCCTGCGCCGGGTGGGAACGATCATGACGGAAATCGAAGCGGCCACACGCAAAGTGCGCGTGATCATCGGCATCGGGCAGATGCAGGAGCAGATGCCGGCGGAGGAAACCCACGACGAGGCGGCCGGCCGGCTCAAGCGCGCGACGCGCGTCTCTGCCATTCGCAAGACCACGAGCGTTTGACCCCCGACGCGGCGGGCAAGGCATGACGCGCGCGGCCACTGCGGATGGCAGCGGCCGGCGCCGCTCCCGCTGTCATTCTGGAAAACACGGTTATGCAAATTGATCAACAGGAAGGCGGCCTGACCGAAATCAACCTGACCTCATTGATCGACGTGGCGCTGGTGCTGGTGGTGATCTTCATGGTGATGACGCCGATGATCATGCAATCGCAGATCATGGTGTCGGCGCCCAAGGTCGGCACGGCGGGCGGCGCGGAAAAGCAGGTCGATGCGTGCATTGAAATCCATCTCACCCGCGCCGGCGTGATTTTGTTGAACGACCAGCCGGTGGCACCACAGGCCCTGCACGAAAGCCTGCGCCGGCTGTTGAGCCAGAGCCGCAACAAACTGGTGGTGGTGAGCGCCGACGAGCAGGTGGTGCACGATCGCGTCGTGGCCCTGCTCGATGCCGCGCGGCAGGCGGGCGCCAAGGAACTTTCCATTGTCAAACGCAAACTCTGATATGGATTCCGGCAAGCCCTCGGGCGACATCATCAGCAATTTGAATCTCGCGCCGCTGGTGGATATTGCGCTGGTGCTGGTGATCATTTTCATGGTCACCGCCCCGCTGCTGGATGTGCCCTCCAATCTCGCAGTCGATTTGCCCAAAGCCGCCACCGTCGAGGCGAAATCGCAGGACAACATCACGATCTCACTGGCGGCCGGCGGCGAGATCGCGCTCAACGACCAGATGCTGGCACCCGCCCGGCTCGCGCCGGCCCTGAAGAAAATGGTGAATGATCATCCCAACCGCCTGGTCGTCATCCGCGCCGACAAGAACGTCAGCCACCGCCAGATTTTGGATCTGCTCAGTCTGGCCAAGAAGAACGGTGCGAAGCGGATTGCGATTGCCACGGTGCAGCGCCGGTGAGACGTTGCCGTGGCGCGTTGCGATTCAAATCGCCGCCGGGTGGCAAAAGCCGGCCGGGGAGGGAGCGAAGGGAAGCAGGATGGAAAATTGCGCTGCCACCCGCCGCCCGGCGGCGGCAGCATGCCCGCGATTGTTCGTGTGCACCCTGTTTCAAAATTCCCCCCCTCTTTTTCCCACCGCAATCTCCTGCAATTCCTCTGATTCATAAACATTGACCCCCGTGCGGCCGCGTTGCGCAATGGCAACCATCGCCGCCGCGACGTCGGCCGCGGCGATGGCACGGTAGCGTCGCAGTGGCCCGAGGAACGCGAAGGACAACAGCCGGAACAGCGCGATGCCCAGGCGTTCGGCCGGCCGGAATTCCGCGCGTTTTCCCAGCAGCAGGGAGGGCCGTAAAATGTGCAGGCCGGGCAGGTGTAGTTGCTGCAAGGCCTGCTCGACCTCACCCTTGACTCGGTTGTAAAAGATGGCGGAACGCGGATTCGCCCCCATCGCGGTCACGATCAGGAATTGCTTCACGCCCTGTTGCGCGGCGCGGCGGGCAATCGCGACGGGATAGGTGAAATCCACCCGGCGAAAGGCTGCCGGCGAGCCGGCTTTCCTGATGGTGGTGCCCAGACAGCAGAAAATCTCATCGACCCCGCGCAACGAAGCCGCGCTGCCCTCGAGATCGTCGAAATTCACGATCTCCTGTTGCAGCCTGGGATGCCGGTCCGGCAGCGGCCGGCGCACCCAGGTGATCACACGATGATAACTGTCGTTTGCCAGCAGGAGCGGCAGGCAATGGCTGCCCACCAACCCGCTGGCGCCCAGCAACAACGCGGTTTTCGCCATGCGCACTTTCCTCCCGCCCTGCCCTGTTCAATCCAGCCGGATCATGCTCTTCGCTTCGGCGCTGGCGCCGCTGACGCGATCCGTGACTTTCACCGTCAGTTCGTACTCGCCGGGCTTGGCTGCGCTCAAATCCAGGCCGGTTTGCTCGAAGGTGTCACGGCTGTTCGTCTCGCGCTCGAAGGTCAGTGAGATTTTCGTCCGGTCGCCGCCGCCGAACAGGCCGGCAAAACCGCCGGACTTGCCCTTGAGCGCCTGCACGGTGTATTGCAGGAGAAACTGCGCCCGACCCTCTTCATTCAAGGCCAAATTGTAAATCTCAAAATAGAGTTGCACCGGCTGGCTCAGGCTGAATTGCTTGAAAGGGTTGGGCAGCAGCGCCAGGCCATTGCGCACAAACGGGCCGTCACTGCTGGCGGGCGCGACCGCGAAGGCCAGCAGCAGGTCACTCAAAACCAGGCGGTCGCTGTTGTAATCGGGCAGCGCCAGCTCAAAAGTAAAGCCGCCCACCCGGCTGGGCGTGACCTGGTCGAGACGGACATGAAAGGCGACGTGATAGGAATCCGGCGGCGCGCTGAAATGGTGGGCGTCAATGAACAAGCCGCGCGGAAATTGCCGCGGCGAGTCCGGAGGCAGCGCGATTTGCTTGTCCACCCGTTTCAGCTCGTGCCAGTTCCTGTCATGCAACACCGCGCCTTTTTCCAGCAGAATCGGGCCGGCTTCGGCGGGATGATCCCGGGTGATCTGATTCGCGGGAATGGCGTAATAGAGCGCCAGCTCATCGCGGCCGGCGGTGCCCTTGAACACCACCGTCTGGAACGCCATGGCCAGCGGTTCGATTTTCCTGCTCCAGGTATGGCGGTCGCTGTCCAGGCCGGTTTGCACCGCTTTCACGCTCTGCTCGGCCATCTCGTTTTCGTAGGTCAGGCGTTCGCTCTCTCTGGCGTTGAGCAGCCGCATGTAAACCGGCCCCCAATGCAGCCGTTCCGCGAGCATGTCGGGATCCGTGAGGACCGGCGTGAGACGCCAGTTGTTGCCCACCGCGTTGTCGGCAATCACAAAATGGAAGATCAACTCGCCGCGCTCCGGCGTTTTGAAATAGCGCCAGGATTCATTGGGATTCACCCTCTGGCTGACGGAGAGGGCGGTGTCATCCGGCGGGCCCTGGCGGATATAAACCAAACCCTTGTCGTTGAATTCGTGATTGAGAAAATAGACCCGCGTGTATTTGAGATAGCGCGAGCGGTCGGGACTGTTGAACCAGGTGCGGAAGCCATCGAAGGCGTAGTTTTTTTCAGCGTAGCGCAGGCGCCGGTAATGTTCCGCCAGCCGCAGGTTGACCTGGGAGGCCGGCAGCGGATCGCGTTTGACCCACATCTTTTGGAAAAAGGCGCGGTATTCCTCCGGCGTTTGCAACTTGAGATAGGTGTCATACTCGGCGTCGCTGAGGATGTACTTCATGTCCTCGAAAATGAAATCGGCATCGAGTTTCGAACGGATGGAATCCACCGCCTGCCAGAAGAAACTTTGCCCCAGCAGGGCGCGCCCGGTGTTGTAGAATACACGCGCCCGCGACAGGCGCACCGGCTGCAGATTGAGGGTGGCGGGCCGTTCCAGCAGCTCGCGGAAAATCGAGTCCGCCTTCTCCTCCCGGTCCTGCAGGCGGTAGCATTCCCCGATGGCATGGCGGGCATGGTCGTTTTGCCATTGCGCCAGCCAGCGCAGGGCCTCGTCGGTGCTGCGATGATCGAGCAAATAGCGGTACAGGCGAAACAGGCCCACCTGCGGGCCGGGCAGGTCCGGCCGCAGCCGCACCGCCAGATGACCGAGGCGGATTGCCTCCTCATAATCCTCGCGATAGCGCTTGACCAGCGCGAGCTGGTACACCGCGTCCTGAAACAGGGAATCCTGTGCCAGCACCGTGCGCAAATGCTTCTCGGCCTTGTCGAAATCGATCTTCTTCAGCAGCAGCGCCTTGGTGGTGGCCATCTCGCGGTGGCAGATGCCGCGGTAGTAATGTGCGGTGAGATCGTTCGGGTTGCGCTCGAGAATCTTCTCGAAGCGATCGTCGGCCTTGCCCCATTTGCCCCACGCCACTTCGATTTGACCGAGGTGGACAAGGGCTTCACGATTTTGGGGCGACAGCCGCAGCGCGCGCTCGAACGCCTTGTGGGCCTGCTCAAGCTGGTTTTGTGCCAGCAACTCCCGGCCGCGCGCCAGCCAGGTGGCGGCCTCGTCCGGGACGCCGGCGCTGAGTTGCAGCGGCACGAGCAGCAGGAGCAGAGCGGGAAAAGAGTGAATGAAGTTTTTCATGTGCGGCAAGGGAAGAGTCCGGTTGGCGGCGCATGGGCGGCACAGTGGATTTTGACGGGTAATCTGTCACGCCGGCAGCAAGCTAGTGAAACGGCGCTGCAATCGCAAGCACAAAAACGCGACCTGTGCGCCCGCGGAATTCGGCACCGCCCACAATCCAATTGACTATGTTGGCGGGAGTTGATATTTTGCGGCACCCAACTTGGCGAGCGTGAGTTGGGATTTGGCCCGCGCCGCGGGTGGAAGATGCGCAAAGCCCAGCCGCGGAGCGCATATGCGCAGGCGATCGCGACGTTGATTGGTTTCGCAGAGAAAGGTTCACAAGTGCTCGCAACATTCGGCTGGAATGATTTCTTCGAGGCGCAGTTCGCGCCCTATCGCGACAAGGGCTTTGCCGCCGGACGCGTGGCGGTCGCGCATCGCCGCGCCTACCGCCTCTACACCGCACAGGGTGAAATGCCGGCCGAAGCCGCCGGCAAACTGTTCTATGAAGCACAGGGCAGCGGGGATTTGCCGGCGGTCGGCGATTGGGTGGTCGTGCGGCGGTTGCCGGGCGAACACAAGGCGGTCATCCTTGCCGTGTTGCCGCGCAAAAGCAAGTTCTCCCGCAAAGCCGCCGGTGAGCACACCGAAGAGCAGATTGTCGCCGCCAACATCGACACCGTGTTCCTGGTCAGCTCGCTGAATCAGGATTTCAACCTGCGCCGCATCGAGCGCTACCTGGCGCTGGCGTGGGAGAGCGGCGCGCAACCGGTGATCGTGCTCAACAAGGCGGATCTCTGTCCCGAGGTCGGGGCCCGGCTTGCCGATGTTGCGGCCGTGGCACCCGGCGTCGAGGTGCGCGTGGTGAGTGCGGTTACCGGCCAGGGGCTGGCCGGGCTGAAGGAGTACTTGCGCGATCACAAGACCGTGGCGTTTCTGGGCTCCTCCGGTGTCGGCAAATCCTCCCTGATCAACCGCCTGCTGGGCGAGCAGCGCCTGAAAACCCGCGAGATTCGCGCGACCGACGATCGCGGCCGCCACGCCACCTCGCAGCGCGAGCTGATTCTGGTGCCGGGCGGCGGCCTGGTGATCGACACGCCCGGCATGCGCGAACTGCAGTTTTGGGAGGCCGGCGAAGGCCTGCAGGAAGTCTTTGAAGAAATCGAAGCCTTCGCCGCCGGCTGCCGGTTCAACGATTGCCAGCATGAAAACGAGCCGGACTGCGCCGTGCAAGCGGCGCTCGCACGCGGCGAGATCGATCCCGGCCGCCTTGCCAATTTCAAAAAGCTGCAGCAGGAAGTGCAGCTCCTGCAGCGCAAGCAGGATTACCGCGCCCGCCTCCGCGAAAAGTGGCGCCGTAAAACCCTGCACAAGGCCCTGCGCTCGCACCTGAAACAAAAATACCGCGGTTGAATCCGTTCAATCCTGTTGCCACTGTCAACCAGCGTCATCGCAAAGCCGGCCCCGCGCCGGCGCACGGGGATTCCCGCCATGACCAGCAACCCGCTCAATCCGCTGACCCTCATCCAAAAATACTATGATCCCGCCGGCCCGGCGTACCGCCTGCTGGTGGTGCACAGCGTGCTGGTGGCGGCCAAAGCCCTGGCGCTGGCGCGTGCTTACCTGCACCGCCACCCCGGGGCCGCGCTGGACCTCACTTTCATCGAGCAGGCCGCGTGGCTGCACGACATCGGCATCTTGCGCTGCCATGCCCCCGCCCTCCACTGCCACGGCCGCGAGCCCTACATTCGCCACACCATCCTCGGACGGGAGATTCTGGAGCAGGAGGGACTGCCGGCGCATGCCCTGGTGTGCGAGCGCCACACCGGCGCCGGGTTGACCGCCGCGGAAGTGCTGCGGCAGAATCTGCCACTGCCGGTGCGCGATTACCTGCCGCTGAGCCTGGAGGAGAAAATCATCTGCCTGGCTGACCGCTTCTACGTCAAGACGGAACACCTGCTCTATCAGGAATTGACGCTGCCGCAGATCAGGGAAAAACTCGCCAAGCACGGGCCGGCGGTGCTCGCCCGCCTGCAGGAGTTGTGTGATTTGCTGTTGCCGGCCGCGTGAGCAGTGGCATGCGCGCCGCTGCGCGCGCAAGGCCTCGGGCCTTCGCCCGGCGCTTGCATGCGCAGACGCGGTGATGGCATGGTGACCGCAGTATGCCGGCCACCTGAGACATTCCGGGTAACCACGAGCCGGGCGGCTGCTGTGCGGCTTGCCCCCGGCTTGTCAAGCGGGGAGACTTTATGGATTTCAGCGTTCCGATTTTTTTGAAGGCGCTTTTCCACGCCGCTCAAACGGCCGGCCTGCTCGACCTGGTGCAAAAAACCGGCGAGGCCCTCTACGGTCAACTCATACAGGACAAGCTCGGCCCGCTTTTTAAAACCAAATTGGGCCGCTGGATTGAAAACGCGCTGCAGGCTGTCGCTGCGCACCATGCCGTGCCACAGTCGCACTTCATCCTTTGCCTGCTGACCGACCCGACCGTGGCGGATGCCATGGCAAAGCTCGGCAGCGGCGAGCTGCCCACCCGCAGCCTGCTCGTGCCGGTCTTTCAGCGCCTGCTCCCCGGCGCCGATGCCGCGCTGGCCACCGACCGCTTCGTGGAAAAACTCTACGACGGCCTCAGCCGCGATCAGGAGCTGGTCAATCACGCGCTGCTGCTGCTCTCCGAAAAAGAGGCCGAACGCCACCAAACCCTGCTGCGCATGCTGCAAACGATCTCGCAGCAATTGCAGCAACCGCAAACCGCGCCGGCCCCGCCGCTGCCGGCCATTCCCACCACTCGCCTTGCCCTGGTTTTCTCGCGCGCGGCCGACGGCCAGTTCTCCGTCGCCCTGCAGCGCGGCGAAGAAATGCTCGTGCCGCCGCAGTCCGCAACCTTGCCGGCCGGCTTCGAGTTCACCCATGAAGACTATCTCAAAGCCCTCGCCGCCGGCGTCACCCGCGGCTGGACCATGCCCATGGCCTCGCGTGAGCAACTGCTCGACCGCCTCGGCCGCCAGCTCGCTGAATTTCTGCTCCCCGGCGAAATCGGCAAGAAAGTTCACGATACCATTGATGAGGCCCAGCGTCGCAACGAGCGCGTCGAAATCACTTTCCGTGCCAGCGATCCGAAAGTGCTTTCCCTGCCTATTGAAGCCACCCACGACCCGGTGATCAACCTGCCGCTTGTGCTTTATCCGCACGTGGCGGTGAGCCGTTCTCTCATCGACACTGCGGCCAAACCGGCAACCAGCATCCCCGGGCCCCTGCGCCTGCTCGTGCTCATCGCCAGCCCGGACGAGGAGAAAACCCAGGAGCCGCTGCTCGACCTCGAGGCCGAGCTGCGCACCATCCTCGACGCCGTGGACCATGCCAGTCACGGCGGCAACTGCATCGTCGAAATTCTCGAAGAAGGCAGTCTCGAAAATCTCAGTGCCAAATTGGAGGCCGAGCCGTCTCATGTCCTCCACATTTCCTGTCACGGCCGGCCCGGCATTTTGATTTTTGAAGATCGCGACGGCAACCCCGTGGCAGTGACCCCGCAAAAACTGGCGGACACCATTGCCGCCACCGGCCACCCGCATGTGCCGCTCATTGTGCTCGCCTCGTGTTTGACCGGCGTGGCGGCGAAAGACGGCGAAGCCGATCTCGGCAGCTTCGCGGCGCAGTTGCTGCAGCGCGGCTTTCCCGCGGTGGTGGCGATGCAGCATCCGGTGAGCGACGCTTACGCCACCGCCCTCGCCGGTTATCTCTACCAACATCTCGCCGACGACGAAGTGCCCTCGCCGCTGTGGGCGTTGAGCAAGGCGCGACGACAGGTGGAGTTGGAAAGGCAGCAAGGGGCAAGTGGCAAGGGGCAAGGGACAAATGGCAAGGAGCAAGGGGCAAATGGCAAGGGGCAGGAGCCGGAGTATGCCACGCCCGCGCTGTATCTTGGCGGAGAAGACATGCCGCTGTTCGACCGCCGCCAGCCGTTTGACCGTATTCGCCCGCAGCCGCAGCTCTTTGCTGTGCCCGGGCTGTGCCTGCGCCGTGTCGGTGACTTCATTGGCCGGAGGCGGCAGCAGCGCCAACTCCGGCGTGCCTTGGCGGACAACAAAAAAATCGGCGCCCTCATCACCGGCATGGGCGGCGTCGGCAAAAGCGCGCTCGCGGCGCACCTCGTCGAAAATCTCGTCAAAGAAGGCTGGCTGGCGGTCACGGTGGTGGGCCGCACCAACGAAACCGAAATTTGCCATGAAGTGGGCAACCAGCTTTGGAGCTTCGCCGAGCAGAGGCAATTGCCGCATGACCACGAGCTGCGCCGCCGCGCCACGCCGCTGCGCGCGGTTTATGAAATCACCGATGAACAGCGCCGCTCTGCGCTCTGGCTGGCTTTGCAGCATTGGCCCGTGCTCCTGCTGCTCGATAATTTTGAAGACAACCTCGAAAAAGACTGCCAAACGTTGCGCGATCCGGAGTTGGAAGGCTTTCTGCAAAAGCTCGCGGAATTGCCGCTCCGGGCCCGGCTGCTCCTCACCTGCCGCTACCCCGTGCCCGCGTTGAAATATGCGCTCACGGAAATCCCCCTCGGCCCGCTCTCGGTGCAGGAAATGCGCAAGCTGCTGCTGCGGCTGCCCCATCTCAATGCCCTGGCCGGTGAAGAGCGGCTGGCGGTTTACCGCAAAGTCGGCGGTCACCCGCGCCTGCTGGAATTTCTCGATGCCCTGCTTGGCGGCGGCGTGGCGCGCTTTCCCGACGTCAGCAGGAAACTGGCGGCCAAGCTGGCCGAGCTGAATATTGCTGCCGAGGCCCTGCCGGAAACGCTGGACGAGGCTTTGCAAGCCGCGGTGGCGGCCGGCTGCCGCGATATTTTGCTCAACGAACTGATCGCCTTGGCGCAGCAACAATCGGCAGACTGGGACTTGCTGCTCGGCACGACGGTTTACGAGCAGCCGGTGGATTTGACCGGCCTGGCGTTTCAGCGCTTTGGCCGGCCGGCGCGCACCAATGAGCACAGGCCGCTGGCCGCCAGCGCCAGCCGCCTGGCCAATCTTTCTCTGCTCTCGGTGGTGGACCATGAGCTTTATTTTGTGCACCGCTGGACCGCCGGCCCGTTGTTGCAGCACGCCACGCCGGCGCAGCAGCGCCACCTGCACCAACGCGCCGCGGATTATTGGCAATGGCGCGTGCAAAACCAAACCCACAATATTCACGAAGCGATTTTGGGCGTGCGCCATTTGCTGCAGGCGGAGAATGTTGACGCGGCTTTTGGGGAAGGATCAGACATTCTTGTGAAATTGATGAAGTGGGGTCATTACAGCGAGGCCGCCAGCCTCAACCGTGAGATGCTGGCATGTTTTCCGGCAACTCATTCGGCTTATCCACGCTTGTCAAGCAATCTGGGGGATTTGATGATGGGGTTGGGCGAAACCGAGGCGGCGCGGCAGTATTATGAGAAAGCTTTGGAGATTCGGGCGAAACTGGCGGCCCAGGAGCCCAATCGGGCGGACTACGCCCGCGACCTGTCGGTGAGTTATGAACGGATGGGGGATTTGTTGAGAAGCCTCGGCGAGGGCTCTGCGGCGCGGCAGTATTATGAGAAAGCTCTCGAGATTGCGGCGAAACTGGCGGCCCAGGAGCCCAATCGGGCGGACTACGCCCGCGACCTGTCGGTGAGTTATGAACGGATGGGGGATTTGTTGAGAAGCCTCGGCGAGGGCTCTGCGGCGCGGCAGTATTATGAGAAAGCTTTGGACATTCGGTTGAAACTGGCGGCCCAGGAGCCCAACCTGCTCGAACGCCAACTCGATCTCGTCGTCAGTTTTTACAAACTCGGCCTCATTTCTCCCCCGCCGGTAAAACGGGACTACCTCAACCGCGGGCTGCAGATTCTGCGCGCCCTGCAAAAAAACGGCAAACTCCCGCCCGCCAACGCCGGCTGGCTCGCCATCATGGAACAGGAGCTGGCACAGACCAAATAGTATTTGCCAATTTTTTCGTGAGGGATTTATTATTAAAACAGCCGAACTCCAAATTTTAGAGAAGAACCCATGTCAACCTCTTTTCAGCCAGCACAGAATATCGATGAGGCCTATCACGCCTGCCATCCGGAAATCCCTTTGGAGCCGAATGACAGCCGTTATGTCGATCTCACGGCAGTGCGCGGCGGCCAAAATTTGGCGGCCATGATCTCCCGGCGCATTCGCCGCACGCCGTTTCCGCAATTTCACAAACAATTGATTACTGGCCACCGCGGTTGTGGCAAATCCACGGAACTCAAACAACTGCAGGCGAAATTGCGGGAAGAAAAACTATTTGCGGTCTATTTTGATGTGGAAAACGTTCTGGACCTGGGCGACCTCAATTACCTCGATGTTTTGGTGGCGATGGCGCGGGCAATAACGGAAGCGGTGTCAGAAGCAAAGCTCAAAATTCCCCAGACACTGCTGCAAAACCTGGACAAGTGGTTTGCCGAAAGAATTCTCACGCACGAAAGCATGCGCGACATCGAAGGGGCGCTCAAAACCGAATTTGCTGTTGAGCCAGCCGTACCCTTGCTCACCCGCATCTTGCTGGCATTTACCGGCCAGATCCGCAGTGGCAGCTCGCGCAAGCTGGAAATCCGCCAGACCCTGGAAAAAGAGCTGCGGGTCTTTCTGCAGCGTTTGAACGAACTGGTGGATGCCGTGCAGGTGAAGTTGCAACGTCAGGGCTGGCAAGGGCTGGTGGTGATTGTCGATGGCCTGGAAAAGATGCATTACAAAATCCTGCCGGAAGGACAAAGCAGTCATTCCCTTCTTTTTGCCGAGCATGCGGAGCAACTGAAGGCGCCGCACTGCCACATCATTTACACCGTTCCGATCTCCCTGCTCTTCAACATGAATCTTGGCGATGCGTTTGCCGAAACCGACGTGATTCCCATGGTCAAGATCAACGAGCCGGATGGCCTCACCCCGTGCCAGGCCGGTCGCCAGGCTTTGCAAACCGTCGTTGCCAGGCGTGTGCAGGTTGAATCCATCTTTGTCAATTCTGACATCGTCATGCAACTCATCGAGGCCAGCGGCGGCTCGGTGCGCGATCTGTTGCGCCTGCTGCGGTTTGCCTGCGATGAATCCGACACCCAAATCAGTCCTGAGCAAGCCGAAAGCGCCATTCGCCGGCTGGTGCGCGAATATGACCGTTTGGTGAAAGATGATGACCTGGGGCTCTTGACCAAAATCAGCCAGGCGCGGCGCGTCTCAGGTGATGAAGCTTCCGGCCGGCTTTTGCATCACCGTTTGGTATTGGAATACGTCAATGGCGAGCGCTGGGCCGATTTGCACCCGGCGGTGCGCCTGAGCCCGCGCGTGCAGCAGGCAATACACCCATAAATTCATGGCACCACAATGACTGAAAAGCTGCAAAAAGCTGCCGCCATATTCGAGCCCATCACGCCAGCCCAAGAAGCCGTCGAGACCGGGTTCGAGGAGATTTTGGAATCGCCGGATTTTCGGCGTTTGCTTCGTGCCTTGAAAAGAGCGCAGGGCTTTGCGCTTTATTTCGTGCGTTGTAACTTGCCGGTTTACCGGCTGGAATTGATGGCGCGGCTGCGGGCCATTGTTGGCCGACCGGTGATCGACGTCGAATTGCCCGACGATTTTGGCTTTTTATCGGCACTCGAACAAGCAGCGCACGCTTCACCTCCGGATGCGATCTTGTTCATCACCGGCCTGGAAAGACTCGTGCCCTCCCATGACCCCCAGAAGCGCCACCAGGCTTTGGATATTCTCAATTGGCAGCGTGGACGCCTGCAGCGGCTGCATCGCCCCCTGATTTTTTGGATACCGGAGTCCATTGTTCGATTTTTGGCCGAGGGGGCGCCGGATTTTTGGGACTGGCACAGCGGCCTCTATGAGTTTGCGATCCCCTCACCCCTGCGTGATACCCTGTTTGAGAAGACGGTGAAAACCAGAGAACTGCCGGAAGAAAACCTCAGTGAGTCGGAACGACACGAGCGCCTCGCGTTGCTTCACAGTCTGCTGGAAGAATATGCCACGGGAAATTCTCCGGCAGAACTTCTGGCACGCGGCCGTATTGCCTACAAACTGGGGATTCTTTATGAGATTGCCGGTCAAAGTGGAGATGCCCGGAGATACTATGAACAAGCACGAGATGCTTTTGAGGACGCTGGCGATGAAAGCGAAAAGGCTCGCGCTTATAGGGCACTCGGCGATATTTGGGTTGACTATGGCAATTCTCAGGCGGCGCGGCAGTATTATGAGAAAGCTTTGGACATTCGGGCGAAACTGGCGGCCCAGGAGCCCAATCGGGCGGACTACGCCCGCGACCTGTCGGTGAGTTACAGTAAGATGGGGGATTTGTTGAGAAGCCTCGGCGAGGGCTCTGCGGCGCGGCAGTATTATGAGAAAGCTTTGGACATTCGGTTGAAACTGGCGGCCCAGGAGCCCAATCAGGCGGACTACGCCCGCGACCTGTCGGAGAGCTATGAACGGATGGGGGATTTGTTGAGCAGCCTCGGCGAGGGCTCTGCGGCGCGGCAGTATTATGAGAAAGCTCTCGAGATTGCAGCGAAACTGGCGGCTGCGGAGCCGAATCGGGCGGACTACGCCCGCGACCTGTCGGTGAGTTACAATAAGATGGGGGATTTGTTGATCAGCCTCGGCGAGGGCTCTGCGGCGCGGCAGTATTATGAGAAAGCTTTGGAGATTCGGGCGAAACTGGCGGCCCAGGAGCCCAATCGGGCGGACTACGCCCACGACCTGTCGGTGAGTTACAATAAAATGGGGGATTTGTTGAGAAGCCTCGGCGAGGGCACTGCGGCGCGGCAGTATTATGAGAAATCTTTGGATATTCGGTTGAAACTGGCGCAGGCGGGGCCCAATCGGGCGGACTACGCCCGCGACCTGTCGGTGAGTTACAATAACATGGGGGATTTGTTGAGAAGCCTCGGCGAGGGCTCTGCGGCGCGGCAGTATTATGAAAAAGATTTGGAAATCGCGGCGAAACTGGCGGCCCAGGAGCCCAATCGGGCGGACTACGCCCGCGACCTGTCGGTGAGTTACAGTAAGATGGGGGATTTGTTGAGAAGCCTCGGCGAGGGCTCTGCGGCGCGGCAGTATTATGAGAAAGCTTTGGACATTCGGTTGAAACTGGCGGCCCAGGAGCCCAATCTCCTTGAACCCCAGCTCGATCTCGTGGTCAGCTTTTACAAACTCGGCCTCATTTCTCCCCCGCCGGTAAAACGGGACTACCTCAACCGCGGGCTGCAGATTCTGCGCGCCCTGCAAAAAAACGGCAAACTCCCGCCCGCCAACGCCGGCTGGCTCGCCATCATGGAACAGGAGCTGGCACAGACCAAATAGCGAAAGGGCGAAGTCCGACTTGGGCAGCAGATTTTGCGAAATTTAAAAACGCGCCGCGCCCGAGTCGGACTTCACTCATGTCCAAAAGATTTTTTGCACCGTGCAATTTCCGCTTGACATTTTCATTTTTCGGGTTATCATGTAACCGTTTACATTTCAGCGCGACTTGCCCCCCGCCCGGGGGGGCGGAAAAATGTAAGCGTTTACAGCAAGCCGGTAGTCCGGCATTCCCGCGGCTGTTTCCGGCTGTACCGAAGGGAAAATCGCCGTCATGAGCGTGACCATCCGAGAGGTCGCCAGGAAAGCGGGCGTTTCCACCGCCACGGTCTCGCGCGTGTTCAACCACGCGCCGGCGGTGGACGCGGACACGCGCCGCCATGTGCTGGCGGTGGCGCGCCGGCTGCATTACACCCCCCATGCCGCCGGCCGCAGTCTGAGCATGAAACGCACCGACGCCATCGGCCTGCTGCTGCCCGACGTCTACGGGGAGTTCTTCTCCGAAGTCATCCGCGGCGCCGATCAGGCGGCGCAGCAGAACCGCTACCATCTGCTGGTCTCCAGCTCGCACACCACGCGCGAGGCCCTGGCCGGCGCGCTGCAGGTGATGCGCGGCCGCGTCGACGGCCTGATCATCATGTCCCCCCACATCGACGCACAAACGCTCAAGAACAACCTGCCCAGGACCCTGCCGGTGGTTCTGCTCAATTGCAACGTGGCGGATGTCAGTTTCGACTCCTTCAACATCGACAATTTCCACGGGGCCTACGAGATGGTGCGCCATCTGCTCGGCCACGGCTTTCAGCGCATCGCCATCATCAAGGGCACGGAGCACAATCTCGATGCCGAAGAGCGTCTGCGCGGCTACTGCCAGGCGCTCGGCGACGGCGGCGCGGCCTGCGCCGGGGAACTGGTGGTGCCGGGCAATTTTTCCGAAGCCTCCGGTTACGAGGCGGCACGCCGCCTCATGACGCTCAGCCCGCGGCCGGATGCCATCTTTGCTTCGAACGATTCCATGGCACTGGGCGCACTCAGCGCCCTGCGCGAGATGGGCGTGCGGGTGCCGGAGGATATCGCACTGGCCGGCTTCGACGACATTCCGCTGGCGCGCTATCTCTCGCCCGCGCTGACCTCGGTGCATGTTCCCATCAGTGAGCTGGGCGCGCAGGCGATCCACCGCCTGTTTCAGGTCTTGCAGAAAAAGAGCCGCTACCCCAGGCAGCGTGCCATCATTCCCACGCGGCTGGTGCTGCGGGAATCGTGCGGCTGCCCGCGGACCGCGCGGCCGGTGCCGGCTGAGGAGGCCGGCCGCGCGGCGGCTGCGCCCGGCGTGCCGTCCCCTTCGCCTGCAAGCTGAACCGGTTTCCCAACCGTTTCTCATACGTACGCAGCCAAGGCAATCCCACTTCAATCCAAACAAAAGGAGGTCTGCGGTCATGAAGCCCAAAATATTTGTTGCGCGCTTTAGCCTTCTGCTCCTGCTGGCGGCGCTGCCCGTGCTGGCGCAGCCAACCAACCGGCCGGATGTGGTGTGGGCCCGCTCCACCGCCGGCGCCGCCCTCACGCTCGACGGCAAACTCGATGAGGCCGCCTGGAGCAAGGCCGAGGCGATCCAGGTGCAATATCCCACCAGCACCGCGTTGATCCCCGGCAGCGGCTGGAAGGATGAGGGCGGGGTGACGGCCAGCGATCCCACCGACGCCACCATCAAATTCCTGGTGCAGGACAACTGGCTGTGGCTGGGCATCACCTGCAAGGACAAGTCGATCGGCGGCAAGCTGTTCAACCAGTTCGACGGCTTTTTGATGAATATTCGCGATCATTCCAAGGCCAGCCGGCCGGCGCCGCATTTCGAGGTTTTCTATGCCTGGCTGGCGGAGCCGTGGGCGGATCCCACCACCGGTTTGGTGGGCGCTTCGCCGGGTTACTTTGGCAGCGAGGGCGGGCCGCGCGATGCGGTGAAGTCGCAGATCTGGAACGCCGCCACCACGGTGGTGGGTCTGACCAACTCGGATTCGATCCTGGACGAGAGCTACACGTCCGAGATAGCGATCAACCTGACGCCGCGCGGCTATGACGTGACCCGGGCGGCGGGAGACATCGTGGAGCTGAACATTTCGATTTATGATGCCGACTGGCAGTGGCCGTTCGACGCTGCGAAGTTCAGCAGCAACCGCACCTGGCTGCAGGGGCCATGGGGCAATGCCAACTGGTTCAACGTGCTGCGCATTTATGCCCGGCCGGACGTGACCATCAACTCCGGCGCCGTGCCGCAGGTGGGTGCCGATGTCATCATTCCCAATGCCGCGCTGCATGCCGACCCCGCCATCGACGGCAAGCTGGATGAAGTCGCCTGGGAGAAGGCGCCGGGTCTCGATCTGCGCTTCGGCGACCAGGCGCTGCGCGACTCCTACTCCGGCATCGCGCCCTATCGCAGCGGCGAATTTCAGCCGGAGATCAACGGCATCCGCGCCGCGGTGCTGGATCCGGCGGACGCCACGATCAAATGGTTCTTCAAGGGCGACATGCTTTACCTGGGGGTGGACGTGCGCGACCAGGCGGTGTGGGGCAACCGCAACTTCGACCAGTGGGACGGCATCCGCTTCATCATCAATGACCGCAGCGCGCTCGATGAGGACAACCACGTGATGCAGCGCCGCGAGATCACGGTGCATATCGATTCCAGCGGCGCGTTGGTTCCGGATGGCCACCTGCGCGTGCTGCTGAGTGACAGCGTCAAGGGCGCGCAAGTGGCGTATCGCTTGAAGCCCAATTCCACCCTCAACGATTTCGTGCCGGACGAGGGCTACTGGATCGAGATGGCCATCGACCTGACCAAGATTGGCTATCCTGCGGGCCGCGGTGACGGCGCGCTGTTCCTCAGTGCCACGCTGTTCGACGGCGACAATTTTGCCAACCCGGCGGACAACTACGGCAACCGCGTGTGGTGGATGCGCGAGCGTGAAATCGACGCGGCGCCCGCCTGGGGCTACATGGATCCCAATACCCTGCTGCCGGTGGTGGAACCGCCGCTCAACACCACCAGCCGGTTGGATGCCGTGTGGGCGCTTTCCACCGCCGGTGCCGCGCTCACGCTCGACGGCAAACTCGATGAGGCCGCCTGGAGCAAGGCCCAGACGGTGAGCGTGAAGTATCCGCAATCCACGGCCATCATCCCCGGCAGCGGCTGGAAGGATGAGGGCGGGGTGACGACCAGCGATCCCACCGACGCCACCATCAAATTCCTGGTGCAGGACAACTGGCTGTGGCTGGGCATCACCTGCAAGGACAAGTCGATCGGCGGCAAGCTGTTCAACCAGTTCGACGGCTTTTTGATGAATATTCGCGATCATTCCAAGGCCAGCCGGCCGGCGCCGCATTTCGAGGTTTTCTATGCCTGGCTGGCGGAGCCGTGGGCGGATCCCACCACCGGTTTGGTGGGCGCCTCGCCGGGTTACTTTGGCAGCGAGGGCGGGCCGCGCGATGCGGTGAAGTCGCAGATTTGGAACGCCGCCACCACGGTGGTGGGTCTGACCAACTCGGATTCGATCCTGGACGAGAGCTACACGTCCGAGATAGCGATCAACCTGACGCCGCGCGGCTATGACGTGACCCGGGCGGCGGGAGACATCGTGGAGCTGAACATTTCGATTTATGATGCCGACTGGCAGTGGCCGTTCGACGCTGCGAAGTTCAGCAGCAACCGCACCTGGCTGCAGGGGCCGTGGGGCAATGCCAACTGGTTCAACGTGCTGCGCATTCACGCCCGGCCGGATGTGACGATCAATTCCACCACCCTGCCGGCCATCGGGCCGGAGGTCGTCATTCCCAATGCCGGCAACAATCCGGCACCGGCAATTGACGGCAGACTCGAGGAAGGCATATGGCAGAAGGTGCCGGGGCTGGATTTGCGCTACGGCGACGGCGCGCTGCGGGATTCCTATTCCAGTGTCGGGCCCTATCGCAGCGGCGAATTTCAGCCGGAGATCAACGGCATCCGCGCCGCGGTGCTGGATCCGGCGGACGCCACGATCAAATGGTTCTTCAAGGGCGACATGCTTTACCTGGGGGTGGACGTACGCGACCAGGCGGTGTGGGGCAACCGCAACTTCGACCAGTGGGACGGCATCCGCTTCATCATCAATGACCGTTCCGCGTTGGACAGCGACAATCATGTGCTGCTGCGCCGCAACCTGGAAGTCCACATCGACTCCAGCGGGGCGCTGCTCGCCACCGGCGATTTGGTGAATTTGCTGGCCACGGGCGGTGCGCAAGTGGCGTATGCCCTGAAACCCAACACCACGCTCAACAACTTCAACGATGTGGATGAAGGGTACTGGATCGAGATGGCGCTCGATCTGACCAAGTTCGGTTATCCCACCGGCCTGGGCGACGGCGTGTTGTTCCTCAGTGCCACGCTGTTCGACGGCGATAATTTTGCCAACCCGGCGGACAACTACGGCAACCGCGTGTGGTGGATGCGCGAGCGTGAAATCGACGCGGCGCCCGCCTGGGCTCTGATGGACAAGGGCACGGTGGTGAGCGTGGCGGATCGCGGCACCGGCGGCGTGCCGGATGTCTTCACGCTGTACGGCAATTATCCGAATCCCTTCAATCCCACCACCACCATCAGCTACGGCATGCCGGCCGACGGGCTGGTGACGCTGAGGGTGTATGATCTGCTCGGCCGCAGTGTGATGGTCAGGCCTCTCGGCCTGCAATCTGCCGGCCGGCACGAGATCCTGGTGGATGCCGGCAAGCTGAAGTCGGGCATCTACTTCTACCGGCTGGAGATGACCGCGCGTGGCAGCAACCAGACGGCGCGCACGCTCTATGGCCGCATGATGTTGCTGAAGTGATCTCCGTCGATTCGAGCCGTCCGGGCGGCAGCGGCATGCCGCTGCCGCCCGGACGGCAAAACCAGAGCGGCAGGCGTTTGCCGGGAAAGCCCGGCGTGTGGTCCGCGGATTCAGCACGCCGTGTCATCGTTACGCCGGCAGGTATTGTCCTGGCAGCAGCGGCGACATCACCGCATTTTCTCTCCCACGAAAATACACTCCCACGAAAAAGCTTTTTGTGGAACTTCACTTTTTCATGGGCGAAGCATTTTCCCGAAAGATGGTTTTCCGTGGGACTTCATTTCCGTGGCAGGGTTTTGGGGGGCTGCTGCCAGCGCCGCCCCCGCCTGTCGTGCCACCGGGGCGGAAGGTTATTCGACAGAACAAATCAAGAGACTTTTCCCGTGACGCGCGGCAGCACCGAAAGCTCCCGCGCGCGGCCCCGGGGAAGCCCTGACGCGGCCGGCAGGCAGCATCCCCGGGGGACAGACCATTTCACAACTGGCAAGTCATTCCTCTCCGAAAATATAAAGAACTATGAAGCAGCAATTTCTCCGGCGTTGAACCCTAGCTGTGGGAGACAAGACATGTTCCTGCGATCCGCAAGAGCATTTTTCGCCGCCAGCCGGGAGCATGAAGGCCCGGCATTGGACAGCACGAACCGCGGGCGCACAGCCGGTTTCGGCCGGCTGACGGTTGTGCTTGCGCTGCTGCTGTTGGGCGCCGTGGCGCAGGCCGGCACCACCGGCAAGCTCGCCGGCCGCGTGCTCGACAGGCAAGGCCAGCCCCTGCCGGGCGCCAATGTCATCATCATCGGCACCACGCTGGGTGCTGCTGCCGACGGCCAGGGATACTACAACATCCTCAACATCCCGCCCGGCAGCTATCGGGTGCAGTTCAGCGTCATCGGCTATCAAACTCTGGTGATGACAAACGTGCTGATCACCTCCAACAACACCACCACGCTGAATGCCGCGCTCGCAGAGGAGGCGCTCACCGGGGAGGAAGTGGTGGTGGTGGCGAAACGGCCGGTGGTGGACGTCAATCTCACCAGTTCGGTTGCGACGGTGACCACCGAGAATCTCGCCACCTTGCCGGTGCAGGATTTGAATGATGTGGTCAATCTCCAGGCGGGCGTGGTGGACGGCCACTTTCGGGGCGGCCGGCTGGGCGAGGTGCAATATCAAATCAACGGCGTGAGTGTGAACAATCCCTATGACAACAGCTCGACGCTGCGCATCGACCGCTCGCTGCTGCAGGAGGTGCAGGTCATCAGCGGCACCTTCGACGCGGAATACGGTCAGGCAATGAGCGGCGTGGTCAATGCCGTGCTCAAAAGCGGTTCGGAAAATTACCGCTGGAGTGGCGAGGCCTATTTGAGCGATTTCGTCTTTGCCAGCGGACCGCGCCGCAACGTGCAGGACCGGCTGCGGCCGCTGGCGCAGCAAAACTATCAACTGAGCGTGAGCGGCCCGGCGCCACTGCCCAAAACCTACTTTATTGTGAGCGGCCGGCGTTATGTCAGCGACGGCTATGTGTTCGGCACCCGTTTGTTCCAGCCCACCGATCGCGCCGATTTCGAGGCCAAGGTGTTCACGCCCGGCGGCGACGGCAAAGAAGTGCCGCTGGAATACACCCGGGAATGGTCGGGCCTGGTGAAGCTCACCAACCGCGCGCTGCCCGGCATCGAGCTGTCGTATCAGGCGATTGGCAACTGGGTCGATGCCAAGCGCTACAATTTCTTTTTCCGCCTGAATCCCGAGGGCGCGGCCACCCAGCGCACCGCCTCGCTGGTGCACGGCTTCGACTGGACACACACGCTTTCGAAGAGCACCTACTACAACCTGAGTCTGCGGCAGAATCTGTTCGACTACCATGACTATCGTTATGCTGACGTGTTCGACCCGCGCTACGATGCCGCCGGGCCGGCGCAGGGTGACGTCAATTTCTATCTCGGCTCGGCGGTGCAGGGGGTGGATTTCACGCGCTTCGTGCAGCGCACCAACAGCTATGTGCTGAAAGCCGCCCTCACCAGCCAGGTGCGGCGCGATCATCTGCTCAAATTTGGGGCGGAAGTGCAATACTCCGATTTGAAATTCGGCACGCCCGGCCATCTCGTCAGCCCGGGCGGCACGCTGGTGGTGCGCCATGTCAACGAGCCGCCGGATTATCCCGACCCGCAAAAGTATCATCCGATTTCGCTGGCGGCCTACGCGCAGGATCAAATCGAGTGGAATGACCTGATTGTGCGCGCCGGCGCACGCTTCGAGTATTTTGACGCGCGCGCCACCCTCCCCAGCGATTTGCAAAATCCGGCGAATGCCATTCAAGGCGCGCCGCGCTCCGTCCCCAAACCCACCAGCCGGAAAATATCGCTGGCCCCGCGCCTGGGCGTGTCCTACCCGATCACCACCACCGCCGCCCTGTTCTTTGCCTACGGCCATTTCTATCAATTCCCGGGGCTGGGGCAAATTTTCGCCAACTCCAACTACCAGGTGCTGGATGAACTGCAGGCGGGCGGAATCAGCTATGGCGTGCTCGGCAATCCGGACATCAAGCCCGAGCGCACGGTGCAGTATGAATTCGGCTACAAGCACGCCATCACCGAATTCCTCGGGCTGGATTTCAGCGTGTTCTACAAGGACATTCGCGATTTGCTGGGCGTGGAGTTCGTTTCGACCTATGCTGCGGCGGAATATGCCCGCCTGACCAATGTCGATTTCGGCAGTGTGCTGGGCTTCACCCTGTCTTTGGATCAACGCCGTCTCGGCCCGGTGAGCACGATGCTGGATTACACCTGGCAGCGTGCGATGGGCAATTCCAGCGATCCGCGCGAGACCGCCACACGCGCGGCGGCCGGCGAAGACCCGCGGCCGCGGCAGGTGCCGCTCAACTGGGATCAGCGCCACACCCTCAATACCACCATCACGCTCGATCAGCCGCGCCACTACGCGCTCAGCACCGTGATTCGCTTCGGCAGCGGCCAGCCCTACACCCCCGAGATCGGCTCCGGCTTCGGTGCCGATCTGGAAGCCAACTCCGGCCGCAAGCCCGCGTTCGTGCTGGTGGATCTGCGCGCGGAGAAGTTTTTTCGCCTGGCCAATTTGGACTGCAGCGTGTTCGGCCGCGTTTTCAACCTGCTGGATGCGCGCTTTTCCAACGGCTTCGTGTTCAGCAACACCGGCAGCCCTGATTATTCCCTCAATCCGGTGGCCGATCGCGTGACGCTGGCGAATCCGCAGCGCTATTATCCGCCACGGCGCATCGAACTGGGGCTGACGGTGAATGCCGGGCTGTGAATTCGATGGCTAAGGAGAAAGCAATGGCTCGTGTCAAAATGATTGTCCTGCTGGCCCTGCTGCTGGCCGGGACGGCCGCCCGGGCGCAATTGCAGCCGGTGGTGCCGCCGGAGCAGCGCGGGCGTGTCGATGCCGAGCGCCAGGGCACGCATGATGCCTCCAATATTCGCACGTTCTTCTACAACTATGGCATGGTGGGGGATTATCCGCCCGACCCCCTCGGCGTCGATCTCAGCGTTTTCCACTCGGCCGAGGTGCCCAAAGGCAGCGGCTTGAATTACACCGACGGCATCACTCCCTTCGTGCTGGCCAAAGTGCGCGAGCGCAACGGCCGCGAGGTGTATATCATGGAGACCGGCTACCGCGAGCGGCAGGGCATCAGCCCCTTCCGCAATCGCGTCATGCGCTTCGAGCCCCGGCCGGGCTTCTTTCAAGCCGATCCCGCCATCAACAAGGGCCGCTCGCCGGCGGTGAGCAATGACCCCCGCACCTGGCCCGACTTCTGGCCCGACAAGGTCAACGACCCTGATGACCCGGGCTGGCGCGCAAGCTGGAACGGCTATTTCGGCAAGCGCCCCAACGCCGATCTGGAAAGCTTCACCGTGATGGATGACGATTTTTACGATGCCTGGGATTTCTACCCCGACAGCCGGGATTCCACCCGCCGCGGCCTGGGGCTGCGCATCGAAGTGCGCGGCTTTCAATGGAACAACCCGCAGGCCGCCAACGTGATCTTCTGGCATTACGACATCACCAACGAAGGCACCACCGATTACAACGAGAATATCATCTTCGGACTCTACATGGACTCCGGCGTCGGCGGCTCCTCGCTCTCCTGCGACGGCGTGGCGGAATCGGATGATGACAATGCCTTCTACACCAAGGCGCTGGGCCTCAATCTGGTTTACACCTGGGACAAGCTCGGGCATGGCGACGCGCTCGGCACCAACTGCTATCCCACCGGCTATCTCGGCTACAGTTATCTGGAAACTCCCGGCAAACCGTTCGACCGCATCGACAATGATCGTGACGGCATCATTGACGAACTGCGCGATGGCGGGCCCGGACAGTTGCTCGAAGGCCAGGACAACATCCGCGCCTATTTTCTCGCCAACTACAATGCCGCCGATTTCACCCGCGCCATCGGCACGCTCGAAAGCCGCGCCGCCTACCGTGCCGCGCGCTGGTTCACCGGCGATGAAGACATGGACTGGGTCGCCGAGTTGCACGATACCGGCGCCGACGGCGTCTTCGGCACCTTCGACACCGGTGAAGGCGACCGCATGCCCACCGCCGGCGAACCCAGCTTTGACCGCACCGATCTGCAGGAATCCGATCAGATCGGCCTCACCGGCTTCAAATTCAACCGCATTCGCCCCGGTTCCGGCAATCCCAATCAGGAAGTCGAGAATCTGGTCTTTTTTGACGATGGCAAGAACTGGCCGAAACGGTTGTATGACCAGTTCACCGATCCCGACGAGGCCAAGCGCTTCGATCCACCGCTGGCTTTGAACTACAACATCGCGTTTCTGTTTGCCTCCGGGCCCTTCACCCTGAAAGCCGGCAAAACCGAACGGTTCAGCCTGGCGCTGGCTTATGGGGCCGATTTGCAGGAGTTGGAGAACACCGTCAAAACCGTTCAGCTCATCTACAACGCCAATTATCAATTTGCCGTGCCACCGCCCCTGCCCACCGTGACTGCGGAGAGCGGCGACGGCTACGTGCGGCTGTCGTGGGATGATCTCGCGGAACGCGGCGTCGATCCCGTCTCGCTGGAGAATGACTTCGAAGGCTACCGGGTTTACCGCTCGAGCGATCCGGAGTTTCGCGATCCCAAGGTGATCAGCACCGGCCGCGGCACCGGGCCGTTGGGCAACGGCCGGCCGATCGCGCAATTCGATTTGGTCAATGGCAAGAAGGGCTTCTCGCCGCAGCAGGTGGAGGGCGTGTCCTACTATCTCGGCAATGATGACGGCCTGTCGCACACCTTCCTGGACACCACGGTGACCAACGGCCAGCTTTACTACTACGCCGTCACTGCCTACGATCATGGTTCGGATTCGCTGGGGTTTTACCCTTCGGAGAATGCCATTACGGTTTCGCGCACGCCGCGGGGCGGCACGATTTTGCCGAAGAATGTCGTGGCGGTGCGGCCCAATCCCCGGGTGCATGGCTACGTTCCCGCCGCGGCTTCCAATGCCACCCAACTTGCCGGCCGCGGTACCGGCAGCGTGCGGGTGGAGGTGGTGAACTCGGCGCTGGTGCCGGACAACCATGTCTTCCATCTCAAGTTTAAAGGCATCGCGGCTGACAGCGTGCGCGCGGCCTACTATGATCTCATTGACAGCACCAGCGGCAGGGTCATTTTCTCCAACGGCTACGATTTGGAGGGCAAAGGCATCGGCCAGGTGGGACTGGGCTTGCTGCCGGTGGTGAGCACGCCGCGCACGGTGAGTGTCGATTCGCTGCGCAGCGGCTTCACCCCGACCAGCAGTACCAACGCGCGTCTCAAAGTGAGCTACCGCACTGCGCTGCCGATCAATCTGCGGCGCACCGGCTTCCCCTATGATTTGAAGCTCACTTTCAGCGACGTGCCGATCGACACTTCGCTGCGCGGTTTTGGCTTGCTGCGCGCACGGCCGGCAAAATTTCGGGTGTATGCCCAAACGCCCGCGGGCGAGTTGCGCATGAAGTTTTACTTTCTGGACCGGGACGGCGATGGCAAGCTGAGCCTGCCCTTCCCGGATGAATTCATCGACGTCGTCACCTACCTGCCGAATGATTCCCGGGCTTATGAAACCTGGCGGGTGGCGCTGGACACCACCGGCCAGGCGCAGCGCGGTCCCTTGCGGCTGCCGGCGCCGGGCGACGTGTATGAGGCGCGGCTGATCTATCCTTTCGAGGAGGGCGAGCTGTTCCGCTTCCAAACCACCGGCGAGTTCATCAGCCCCCAAAAGGCGCGGGCGGAGGCGACCCAGGCGCCCTATGTGGTGCCCAATCCCTATGTTGGCATGGCCAGCTTCGAGGCGGAACGCTTTGCCATTTCGGGCCGCGGCGAGCGCCGTCTGGAGTTTCGCAACCTGCCGCAAAATTGCACGATTCGCATTTACACCGTGCGCGGTGAGCTGGTGCAAACGCTGTATCATGACGCTTCCACCACCGGCATGGTGCCCTGGAATTTGCGCAGCAAGGACAATCTCGACGTGGCGCCCGGGCTGTATCTTTTTCATGTGGAAGCCCCCGGCATGGCGACTCACATCGGCAAGTTTGCCATCATTAAATGAATCCGGAAAAAGGTAGTCCTGCTTGGCACGGCGGGCCGGCCCGCGCCGCCGCCGCGTCTGCCGTGCCCTCTTCTTCAGGGAGTTCGGTTATGCAGAGAATCTCCTCTATGCTGCCGTTGGCACTCGCGCTGGTGGCGCTCGCACCGCCGGCATGGCCGCAAAGCAAGACCGGCACCACCATCGGCCAGTTCCTGTTGATCGAGCCCAGCGCCCGGTTGGCAGGCATGGGCAACGCCGGCGTCACTTCCGCAGATGAAATTCTTTCTGCCTATTACAATCCCGCTGCTCTCGGGCATCACAGCGGCTATGGCGCACAGTTCACCCACAGCGCCTGGCTGGCGGATATCTCCTACAATCATGCGGCCGCTGCGCTGCAAACCGGCGAACTGGGCAGCCTGTTGTTGACGGTCACCGCGCTCAACTCCGGCGAGATTGCCGTGCGCACGGTGGAACAACCGCTGGGCACCGGGGAGCAATACACCGTTTCCAACCTGGCGTTGGGGCTGGGTTTTGGCCGCCAGATCTCCGACCGCTTTGCCGTCGGGGTGCAGCTCAATTACATCCGCGAGACCATCTGGCACAGCTCACTTGCCACCTTTGCGCTGAACGTCGGCACGCTCTACCGTATTTCCGAAAGCGGCCTGCGCATCGGTGCCAGTCTGTCCAATTTCGGCCTGCCGGCAAAGTATGACGGCCGGGATTTGCGCATTCTCTATGATCGTGATCCCGACCGCTACGGCGACAACAGCAGCCTGCCCGCCGCACTCGTCACCGAAAGCTTTTCGCTGCCTGTGCTCTTCCGGGTCGGCCTGGCGTGGCCGATGCGGGTGAGCCGCCACAGCGTGCTGGAGGTGGCGGCGGAGGCTCATCATCCCAGCGACAACACCGAAAGCATGAGCGTGGGCGCGGAATGGCGGTTGTTCAAGCGCGTGGCGCTGCGCGGCGGCTATCAAAATCTTTTTTTGAAAGATTCGGAAGTTGGACTCACGCTTGGGGCAGGCATGCATATCGAAGTCGATGGGTATGACTTTCGTCTGGATTACGGCTGGACCGATCACGGCCGGCTGGAGACCGCCCAGCGTTTCAGCGTGGGGGTGACTTTCTGAAACGAGCGCGCCACCCCGGCAGACGTGAGCTGCCGGACTTCCTCGTCGCGGCACGGGCGGCCGGCCGGCGGCCTGCGTCAGGCTTCGCGAAGGTGCGGGAGCAACTTGGTCGGCTCGTCACCGCTCTGGTTCCGGGCCCCGGCCTGGTGTTGGGTCTGCAACTGCCCGCTAGTTGCAAGCGCCGGGTACGTGTGATGCCTTTGCGCCCTGCCCGCCGCCTGTGCGGTTTTCTCATTTTTCTTGGTGCTGGATCTGCCCTGGGTCAGTCACGTTACGATCAGCACGTTTTCTTTGCCAACAGTCTGACGGCTGTCTCCTACTATTACAGCAGCGGAATTTGCATTCCGCCGAGTGAGCTGGACATGATTGACGGCCGGATGCCGGTGACGGACGAGCGCCATTACAATCCGCCCAATGCGCTGCGCTTGGCGTGGCGCTCGGAGTTTGGCGGCGAGTGGGAGATGGCGCTGCACTACAGCAAATGTCGCAATCAGGAAATCCTGTTCCGCGGCGACACGCTGTCGTTCTGGTGTTTCACTCCGGAAGCCATCCCTGCCGAAGAACTGCCCCTGATCTACCTGAAGGACGTGCACGGTGTGGGCACGCCGCCGGTGGCGTGGGGCAAACTCGCCGGCGGTTTGCCGGCACAGCAATGGCGGCAGGTGAAGTTCGCACTTGCCCGCCTGCTGCAGCCCGGGGAAGGAGTTGCCTCCACGAAAGAAGAACAGCCCAGCAGGATCAAAACCATTTGCTTTACACAGGGGGCGCACGACGGCAGGCCGCACACGATCTATCTGGACGAAATCAAAATCTCATACAGTGACCCTGCCGACAAACAAGCGCCGCCCCGGCCGCTGGCATTGACCGCCACCGCCTATGATCGCCACATCGACTTGCACTGGCAGGCCAGCCCCGCCGCCGATGTGCTGTGCTATCAGATTTACCGTTCCTTCGACGGCAGGCAGTTTCAACCGGTCGGCATTCAGAGGGTGGATTTCAACCGTTACGCGGATTTTATTGGGGAACCCCACCGCCGGGCGTGGTATCGGGTGAGTGCCATCGATTTGAACGGGAATGAATCTGCCCTCTCCGCCACCGCTTCCGCACACACCCGGCCGTTGTCCGATGATGAGCTGCTCACCATGCTGCAGGAAGCCTGCTTTCGCTATTACTGGGAGTCGGCGCATCCGGTTTGCGGGCTGGCACGGGAGAACATTCCCGGTGACGACGAAATGGTGGCAACCGGCGCCTCCGGCTTCGGCATTATGGCGCTGCTGGTGGCAGCCGAGCGCGGCTTCATTGCCCGCGAACAGGCGGCGGCACACGTATTGAAGATCGTCGAATTCCTCAGCCGTGCCGATCGCTTTCATGGCGCCTGGCCGCACTTCCTGTATGGCAGCACCGGCAGGGTGTGGCCGCTTTTTGGCAAATATGACAATGGCGGTGATCTCGTCGAAACCGCCTTTTTGATGCAGGGGCTGCTGGCGGCGCGGCAGTATTTCGACGGCCGCAACCCGGTGGAGCGCCGGATCGTCGTCGGCATCACCGCACTGTGGGAAACGGTCGAGTGGGATTGGTATCGCCGGGAGCCGGACAGTGATTTTCTCTACTGGCACTGGTCGCCGGATTACGGCTGGCACATCAATCATCCCCTGATCGGCTTCAATGAGACGATGATCGTCTATTTGCTGGCCATTGCCTCACCCACGCATGGGGTGCCGGCCAGCCTGTATCACACCGGCTGGGCCGGACAGTCGGAGCGCGCACGCCGTTACCGGGAAGATTGGGGCCGCACCACACACGGCAACCAGTATGTCAATGGCAACACCTATTACGGCATCAAACTGGACGTCGGCGTCGGCCGCGGCGGCCCGCTGTTCTTCACGCATTATTCCTTTTTGGGATTCGATCCGCGCGGCAGGAAGGATCGCTACACGAACTATTTCAAAAACAACCGCAACCTGGCGCTGATCAACCATGCCTATTGCGTCGAAAATCCGCGCGGTCATCGCGGCTACAGCGCGGTGTGCTGGGGCTTGACCGCCAGTGATGATCCCTGGGGCTATCACGCGCATGAAGCCGTGCCGCGGCAGGACAACGGCACCATCACACCGACCGGCGCACTCGCCTCGTTTCCCTACACGCCGGAGCAGTCAATGGCGGCGCTCAAACATTTCTACCATGACCTGGGCGCACAGCTTTGGGGAATCTACGGCTTGCGCGACGCTTTCAACCCCGGACAAAATTGGGTGGCGGATATTTTCATGGGCTTGAATCAGGCGCCGATTACCGTGATGATCGAGAATTATCGCAGTGGTCTGTTGTGGCGGCTGTTCATGTCCAATCCCGAAATCGCCCCGGCGCTGCAGGCAATCGGATTTGAAGACGATGATTGAGTGGCCGGCAGTAACCCCCCAGTAACGCCTGGAATAGCGCAGGCCTCCCTGCCTGCGGAGAAAATGTCTGTGCCACGTCCCCACACACGCAACTGGGATGGCTCCCCGGCGGGTAATTTTATTTCTTGCTTTTTTCCCGTCTTTGCTCTTTCTTTTGATCACTCGATCAACCACTTCCACCGGCGCACTGCTCTCGATGTGCCTGAAGACCGCGCGCGCAGGGGAATGATGGTTGATTTTTATTTTGGATTGGAGAGGCATGGCCGCGGGGACGGCAAACGCCAACTTCGTGACTGTGTCGCAAAACGGCAGGTCAAAAAAGATGGAAGAATGATGCCATCAGTGTTCAAAAAAATTTTCAAAACCGGCATCGTCACCGAGCCGCTGACCCCCGAGGACGCCGAGGTGGTGCAGCTCGTCAATCAAATTGATGCAAAAACCCGGCGCCTGCTGGGCCGTGCGCTGGCGATTCGTGAGGTGGATGCCGGCTCGTGCAACGGCTGCGAAATCGAAATCACCGCCCTCACCAATCCGGTGTATGATCTCGAGCGCTTCGGCATGCATTTCGTCGCCTCGCCGCGCCACGCCGACATGCTGCTGGTGACCGGCCCGGTGACGCGCAACATGGAAGTGCCGCTGCGCAAAACCTACGAAGCCACCCCCGCTCCCAAACTCGTCGTCGCGGTCGGCGATTGCGCGCAAACCTGCGGCGTGTTCAAGGGTGGTTATGCCGTCTTTGGCAGTGTGGACAAAGTGGTGCCGGTGGATGTCTTTGTCCCCGGCTGCCCGCCGGAACCGGCGGACATTCTGCGCGGCATTCTGGCGGCGCTGGATCGCCTGCCGAAAGCGAAGTAGGACGGCATAAAAAACTCATGTAAAGACGTGGCGCCGCAAAGGTAACGCAAAAAATTTTGGCTCACGGAAATGGACGGATGCAGAATGAAATTTTCCGTGAGCTGTTCCACCTCTGTGAGTAATTCATTTTCCCTTTTCGCTTGTGGCTTGTCGGATGCGGTTTCCTTGCGATATCCTTGTGTCTTGGCGGCTTGGCCTGAGATTCTTTTTTGGAGATTCAATTTTTAAATTTAGTTCACATGAGGCACACTCTTTTTCTTCTCATGCTCTGCGGCTACAGCTTCGGCGCGGTGATGGCACTGCTCGGAATCCGCGGTGCGATTGGCCGTGCGCTGGTGGCCCTCGGCGCGGCTACTGGTGCCATCGCAACGCTGCTGCTCGGGGGAATTTTCCTCACCTCGAGCGCCTCGTTTGAATTTACCCTCGCCGAAATTCTTCCCCTCACTGGGGTCACGCTCAGACTCGACGGCCTCGGCGCCTTTTTTCTCATCGTCGTCGGGCTAATCGGCATTGCTACCGCGATTTATGGCTTCGGCTATTCGAAAGCTTACGAGGATCGTTATTCACTCCGGCTCACCGGCACGATGTTCAACGTGTTGCTGCTGTCGCTCAGCCTGCAGGTAATGGCCGACAATGCGCTCACCTTTCTCGTCGTCTGGGAAATCATGTCGCTCTCGGCATATTGGCTGGTGTCGGTGGAGCACGATAAGCCGACGACCGTGCGCGCGGCGAGTTGGTATCTCGCCATGACCCATGCCGGTTTCGCCGCGCTGGTCGCGATGTTTCTCCTGCTCGCCGGCGGCGAGCTGACCACTTCGTTTACCGCGATGCGTTCCGGCTCCACCGCGCTTTCGCCGAGCCTCCGCAACGCCATTTTCATTCTCGCGCTGCTCGGCTTCGGCTCGAAAGCCGGCATCATTCCGTTGCACGTTTGGCTGCCGATGGCACATCCGGTTGCCCCCAGTCACGTCTCTGCGATGATGTCCGGCGTCGTGATCAAGATGGGCATTTACGGCCTCGTGCGCGTCACGCTCGATCTGCTCGGCGGCGGTCCCGTTTGGTGGGGCGCCACCGTGCTTGCGCTCGGCGCGATCTCCGCGCTGCTCGGCGTGCTCTACGCGCTGATGGAGCACGACCTCAAGCGCCTGCTCGCCTATCACTCGGTCGAAAACATCGGCATCATTCTCATCGGCGTCGGCGCGGGGATGATGTTTCAAAGTTACGGTTTGATGACGCTGGCCGCGCTCGGTTTCATTGGCGGCTTGTATCACACCATCAATCACGCCGCGTTCAAAGGCCTGCTCTTTCTCGGCGCGGGTTCGGTGCTGCACGCAACCCGCACACGCAACATGGAAGAGATGGGCGGCTTGATCAAACGCATGCCGTGGACCGCCGCGTTCTTTTTGACCGGCGCTGCCGCGATTTCCGCATTGCCGCCGCTCAACGGTTTTGCGTCGGAGTGGATTGTCTTTCAATCGCTGCTCGGCGGCTTCAACATTCCGCGGCCCGAAGTGGCGATGGTAATGCCGCTCGCCGTCGGGATGTTGGCGCTCACCAGCGGTCTCGCCGTCGCCTGTTTCGTGAAAGCGTTTGGCATCACCTTTCTCGCCATTCCGCGTTCCCACGAAGCCGAGCACGCACACGAGTCGCCGCTCTCGATGCGAGTCGGCATGGGAATTTTGGCGCTCGCCTGCGTGGTGTTGGGACTCGCGCCGTTTGTGGTCGTGCCACAACTGAGTGCAATTCTCGCGGGATTCGATAGCCTGCCCGACACGCAGGCGGCTTTCACGCTCGGCCTGACGCTGCAAACACCGGAAAATTTCGGGCAAATGTCGCCGACGCTGGCGGCGCTCGGCATCCTCATTTTGCTCGGCTTCACGCCGCTGCTGCTGTGGCTGCTGCGCAGCAATTGGAAACTGCGCGTGAGTGACTCCTGGGGCTGCGGCCGCATCGGCCAAACGCCGCGCATGGAATACACCGCCACCGCCTTTGCCGAGCCGCTGCGCCGCGTCTTCGCCGAGTTGTATCGCCCGAGCAAGGAACTGACGATTGATTTCCATCCGGAGTCGAAATACTTCGTGCAGTCGATCGAATACAAAAGCGGGATCACCCCGTGGTTTGAGAAAGTTTTGTACGAGCCGTTCCTCGCATTTTTGCGCCTGTTGGCGCGCCAGGCGCGGCGCGTGCAATCCGGCTCCGTGCATTTGTATCTCGTGTACGTGATGGCGATGCTGATGATCTTGCTTTTGGCGGCAAGATTGATGTGAGACTTGTTCGTAGCCAATGGTCGATTATTCGTTGCTGTCATTAAATGTTGGATTGACCGCTGACAACTGATTACTGAAAACTGATCACAAAAATATGACCGGTTATCTTCTTGAGCTCGCACAAGTCGTGCTGGCGCTGGCGCTGGCCCCCGGTTTGGTGGGATTGATTCGCTGGCTGAAGGCGCGGCTGCAAAACCGCCGCGGCGCGCCGCCGTGGCAACCCTATTTTGAGTTGCGCAAATTGTTCGGCAAGGAAGTGGTGATGTCGCACAATGCCTCGTGGCTCTTCCGCTTCGCACCCTATCTCATCTTCAGCAGCACGGTCGCGGTGACCTTCATTGTTCCGTTGCTCACCGCCACTTTGCCATTTGACAATCTCGGCGATTTGATTGCCGTCGTGTATCTGCTGTTGTTGGGAACCTTCTTTCTCGCGCTCGCCGGCCTCGATCCCGGCACCGCGTTCGGCGGCATGGGCGCCAGCCGTGAAATGACCGTGGCTGCGATTGCCGAGCCGACCATTGCGCTCTCGATCTTTGGCCTGGCGTTGGGATCGGGTTCCACCAACCTCGGCCGCATCGTCATGCACACACTTGCCGATCCTGGCGCGGTCATCAACCCCGGCCACTTGCTCGGCTTTGCCGCGCTCTTCATCGTCATGCTCGCCGAAACCGGCCGGCTGCCCGTCGACAACCCCGCGACGCACCTGGAGCTGACGATGATTCACGAGGCGATGATTCTGGAATATTCCGGCCGTTATCTCGCGCTCATCGAGTGGGCCGCGGCACTCAAGCTCTTCATCTTTTTCTCGCTGCTCGCCAATCTCTTTGTGCCCTGGGGCGTGGCCACGACGCTCACGCCCGCCGCGCTGGGCCTAGCCCTGGTCACGCTGTTGGTGAAATTGGCGGTGCTGGCGCTCGCCGTCGCCCTGCTCGAAACGCGCATCGCCAAGCTGCGCCTGTTCCGCGTCCCGGAGTTGCTCGGCCTGTCGTTCGTGCTGGCGCTGCTGGCGGTGACGTCATCGTTTTTGTTGCGCTGATCCTTGGGTCGTCGCGCCTTCAGGCGCTGTCACGTGGTGAAACTTCGGTTCCCGAGGGGACTGCCGCATCTTTTGCATAAAATATTTCCATGAACGACACACTCTTCTCCCAACTCTCCACCCTGGGCGCCAGCCTCGTGCTGCTTTTCGGCATTGCGCTGTTATGGCGGCGCAGTTTGCACTCCTACGTCGTCGCCTTTCAATGGCAATCGGCGGTGCTCGCATTGCTGGCTGCCGTGATCGGCTACTTCGGCAACGACCACGAATTGTACATCGTCGCCGTCGTGCTCTTCGGCCTCAAAGTGCTGATCATTCCCCGCTATCTCGACCGCCTGCAGGCGCGCATCGGCATCGAGCGCGAAGTCACGCCCTACGTCAACGTCGCCAGCTCGCTCATCATCGCCGGACTGCTGGTGCTGTTTGCTTATGCGGTCACACGCCCGGTGGTGTCGGTCAGCACGCTGCCGACGCGCGGCGGCTTGCCGCTCGCCGTGGGATTGATCTTTGTCGGCCTCTTCGTCATCATTACGCGCAAGAAAGCCTTGACGCAAGTCGTCGGTTTTTTGGTGCTGGAAAACGGCATCGCGCTCCTGGCCGTGCTCGGCACCTACGGCATCCCGCTCATCGTCGAGCTTGGCGTCTTCCTGGACGTGCTCATGGGTTTTCTCGTCATGCAGGTGTTCGTCTATCAAATCAAGACCACCTTCGATTCGATCGACGTGGATCGCTTGAATCAACTGCGAGGGTGATGTTGAGAGAGGGAGAGTGGGTGTATGGTGTCTGCTCCCGCTCACTCCCTCCCCGCTCATTACCGTGATCAATCTGCGGACAGTCGAAATGAATTTCATCTTGTTGCTTGCTCCCCCGTTGTTGGCGGCGGCGCTCGCATTGGCCGTGCGGCCTTACCGGATGTTCGTCGGCTGGATCAATGCCTTGCTTTCGCTCGTCCCGCTGGGCGCGGCGCTGCGATTTGCCGCACACGCCATTGCGGGAGGGGAGGCGCCAACCTTTGGCCCCGGTGAAATGTTGCGCGTTGACAGTCTCTCGGCGCTGCTGCTGCTCTGCATCTCCGCGGTCGCCAGCCTCACCCTTTTGCTCAGCCCCGGCCTGGGCGGCGAAAGTGTTTACAGCGCCCGGCAATTGCGGCGCTATCATTATTCCATCAACTTGTTCATTGCCGCAATGTTGCTCGCCGTTTCAGCCAATAATGTCGGCATCCTGTGGATCGGGGTGGAAGCCACTACCATCTTCTCGGCGTTCATCGTGCCGCTTACGCTCACCCAGGTTTCGGTGGAGGCCTCGTGGAAATACATTCTCATCAGTTCCGTGGGCATTGCCCTGGCATTCACCGGCACGGTGCTCGGCTACTTCGACTTTGTTGCCCTCTCCGGGCGCAGCGAGAATGCGTTGAATTGGCCGGTCCTGCTCGAGAGCGCGCCAAGGCTGCACCCGGAAGTCATGCAACTGGCGTTCATTTTTATTCTCATCGGCTACGGCACCAAAGCCGGTATTGCGCCGATGCACACCTGGAAGCCCGACGCCTACGGTGAAGCCCCCGCCCCGCTCGGCGCGTTGATGTCTTCGGCGTTGTTTGCCGTCGCCATGTATGCCATCGCGCGGTGGAAGGTGGTGGCCGACGCCGCGTTGCAGAGCCGTTTCACCGACACTCTCCTGATGGCGCTCGGCCTGCTCTCCCTGATCATCGCCGCGTTCAGCATCGTGCTCACCAACAACTACAAACGCATGCTGGCCTATTCCAGCATCGAACACACAGGTTTGATTTGCCTCGGCCTCGCGCTCGGCCCCCTGGGCGCGTTCGCGGCGATGCTGCATCTGGTCAATCACACCGCCGCCAAGGCCGGCATGTTCCTGCTCGCCGGTCATGTCGAGCGCCAGTACGGCTCGCCGCTCATTGACAACGTGCGCGGTTTGCTCAAGGCCATGCCGTGGACCGGCGCATTGTTCGCCGCCACGCTGCTCATGCTCATCGGCCTGCCACCGGGCGGCATTTTCATCAGCGAGTTTGCCCTGTTCCGTGCCGGTTTCGCGCTCGAGCATCCTTGGCTGATGGCGGCCGCGCTCGCCCTGCTGACCATCGTATTTGTTTCGTTCATCAGCCATCTCAACAAAATGTTGTATGGCGAGCCGAAAAACGGCGTGGCGGCGGGCGACGTGCGCCACTGGCAGATCGCACCGCTGTTTCTCTGCCTCGCCGTGTTGGTGACGCTCGGCCTCACCCAGCCCGCGCCGCTGACGACGCTGCTCAATCAAATCGTCACGATCATTGCGAGGTAATGCATGCGCGCGCACAAGCAAAGTCATGGAGGGATCATGAGACCGCAAAGAAAGAGGAAGCCCGGGACAGCCCGGCGGTAAAAGCTCAGTGTTCTTGAACAAAGATTTCATTATAACAGATTGCGAACCATGCCCGATTTTTCCCGTCTGCAAAAGACGCTGGTGGAACATTTCAAAGACCGTGTGAACAGCTTCCGCGTCATCCGCGGCAACGAATTGCATTTCCAAATCAAGCGCGGCAATGCCATCCCCCTGGCAAAATTGCTGCGCAACGAATTTCACGCCGAGCTGATGCTCATGGTCGGCAATGATCGTCGCGCCGACAAGGGTGTTTTCGAGGTGCATTACCTTTTCGCGAATGACCGCGAGAACTGGTTTGCCCACGCCAGCAAGGAACTGCCCGCCGATCATCCCACCATCATTTCCATGGCCACGTTTTATTATCCGGCCTCGCGCTTCGAGCGTGAGATCAGGGATTTGTTCGGCATTCAAGCCACCGGCAGCCCCGACCGCCGGCCTTTGGTGCGTCATGCCTTTTGGCCGGAGAATTTTTACCCGCTGCGCAAGGATGCCGTGCTGCCGGAAAAATTCGAAGACGACGGCACGCCCTTTCCCTTTCTGCCGGTGAGCGGGGAAGGAATCTACGAGATTCCCGTCGGGCCGGTGCATGCCGGCATCATCGAGCCGGGCCATTTCCGCTTCAGCGTGGTCGGCGAAACCGTGATCGATTTGAAGATTCGCCTGTATTTCACCCACAAAGGCACGGAAAAACTCTTCGAAGGCCGCGCGCCCGGCGAGGGCGTGGAATTGGCGGAGCGGATTTCCGGCGACACGACCGTCGGCCACGCCCTGGCGTATTGCCAGGCTTTGGAGAAGTTGTCGGGAACCGAAGTGCCCGGACGGGCGCAGTATCTCCGCCTGATTCTGTTGGAAATGGAGCGGCTCTACAATCACATCGCCGACTTCGGCATGATCGCCAACGACACCGGCTTTCCCGTGGCACACTCGCATTGCTTCCGCCTGCGCGAGCGCCTGCTGCGCTTGAACAAAAAGCTGACCGGCAACCGCCTGCTGCGCGGTGGCATCGTGCCCGGCGGTGTGGGACAGGATTTGCCGTGCGCTCTCAATTTGCCCGCCGAACTCGATGCCGTTCTCGCCGACTTCCAGGAAATCGTCGAAATCAGTTTGCACAACACCATCCTGCTGGACCGCCTGGAAGGCACCGGCAGGCTGGACACCAAAACCGCCAGCGATCACGGCGTGCTCGGCTATATCGCACGCGCCTCCGGCATCGATGTGGATGCGCGGCGGGATCATCCCTTTGATGCCTACCGCGAAGTGAAGTTCAATGTGCCGGTCTTTCATTCCGGCGATGTCTATGCCCGCACGATGGTGCGCATCGAGGAAGCACACGAGTCGGTGAACCTGATCAAACGGGCGCTGGCACAATTGCCAGACGGGCCCTTGACCGCACCGCTCGGCCCGCTGCCCGCTTTCGCGCCCGCCTTCGGTATCGTTGAAGGCTGGCGCGGCGCCATTGTCCATTGGGTCATGGCAGACCAATCCGGCAGGCTCTATCGTGTCAAAATCAAAGACCCCTCGTTCGTCAACTGGCCGGCGCTGTCCTTCGCACTGCTCAAAAACATCGTCCCGGATTTTCCGCTGTGCAACAAGTCCTTCAATCAGTCTTATTCCGGCAATGATTTGTAGGCCCGTGCGGCCGGCATGGCCTCCGGACCTCCCCGGCGCGCCAACCGTGAAGCCGGTGATCCAAAAATGATGGCGCGCCTGTCGGCGGCGGGCTTGTTGCCGAGCTGTTGGCCGGGCGGGCGAGTCATGCGGAGCGAAGCCGGCAAAACGAGCTTTGGCAGGTGCGACGAGCTTTGTCTGCCAGCGCTCGCACCGGCCCGGCAATGTCAAGTCAAAAAAGGCGGCTCCTGTGGCTGACGATTGTGGCACTTATCCCCCTGCGCTCCTCTCCCGGGAAGAGAAGCGGGAAACAAGGTGAGTCTGAATGAAATTGTCTCGCGTGCTGCAAATTCGCCTCTCTTTGCAAGAGAGCGGCCGGAGGTGAGTTTACCGGCTTCCACAAACGAACGTGACATTGTTGAGCAGAGGTGCGGGCAAACGGGCAGGAAACGGCCGGCGGTGGGAGGCTGCAGGACAGCCGGTATTCCCGGACTGGTTTTGCCAAGTGCCCTCTGCAGTGTCGGGCGAATTCGAAGGTGTGCAGGGGCCACCGCGAAGGGCTTGCACCCGCGCACGCGCAAGTTTGATGGCATCGATTATTATGATGAAGAGGAAGGAGCCCTTGAAAAGCTTCAAAACCAAGTATGGCCATTTTTCCAAAGACGGCAGGGAGTATGTGATCACCACCCCGGTCACCCCGCGGCCGTGGATCAATGTGATCAGCAACGGCGATTATGGCCTTGCCATCTCCCAAACCGGCAGCGGCTACAGTTGGCGCACCCACGCCCAGCTCAACCGACTCACGCGCTGGGAGCAGGATCTCATCAAGGATGAATGGGGCAAGTACATTTATCTGCGGGATGAGAAGGGCAATGTCTGGTCGGCAGGCTGGAAGCCGGTGTGCCACGAACCGGAGCGCTACCTCTGCCGCCACGGCCTGGGCTACAGTGTGATCGAGTCGGTCAATTTCGGCATTGCCTCCAGCCTGGTGGTGTTCGTGCCCCGGGACGAACCCCTGGAGCTTTGGAAGCTGACCGTGTACAACAGCTCGCGCAAGCCGAAGCAACTCACTCTGTTTTCCTTTTTCGAATGGTGTCTGGGCCAGGCGCCGGACTGGCACCGCGAGTTTCACAAGTCGTTCATCGAAACCGCTTACGACGCCATGAGCCACGCCATTTTCGCCACCAAGCGCCTGTGGGAAATTCCCACGGCGCGCGGCCACTGGAATGCCGAGTGGGGCTATGTTGCGTTTCACGCCGCCAGCATCAAACCGGCCGCTTTCGACACCGACAAGGAGACGTTTTTCGGGCGCTACGGCGATTTGCGCCTGCCCGCAGCAGTGCAGGCCGGCAGGCTCGCCAAACGCGCGGGCAACTGGCTGGATCCGATCGCCAGCCTGCAAATCGAACTCAGGCTGAAGCCCGGGGAGCAAAAAACCGTGTGCTTCCTGCTGGGCGCCACGCAAACAGTGGAAGAGGCGGTGGCGCTGAGTTACAAATACCGCGCTGCCGACCAGGTTGAGGCCGCGCTGGCAGCGGTGCAGCAGCACTGGCACGAGTTACTGAACACGGTGGCATGCGACACGCCGGACGACGCCATGAATCTCATGCTCAACACCTGGCTGAAGTATCAAGCCATTTCCGGCCGGTTGTGGGGGCGCAGTGCCTACTACCAGACCGGCGGCGCCTTCGGCTTCCGCGATCAATTGCAGGACAGTCAGATTTTTCTTCCCATCGATCCCGCGCGCACGAAAAGCCAGATTCTGCTGCACGCCCGCCATCAATTCAAAGACGGCACAGTCTATCACTGGTGGCATCCCATTTCGGAGGTCGGATTGCACAATCAAATCTCCGACAACCTGCTGTGGCTGCCCTTCGTGGTCAACAGCTACCTGCAGGAGACCGGCGATTTCTCCCTGTTGCAGGTTTCCGAACCTTTTGTCGATGATTCTCACGCCGTTCCACTTTACGACCATTGCGTGCGCGCCCTCGACAGGTCACTGGCACGCACGAGCACGCGCGGGCTGCCGTTGATTGGCGCCGGCGATTGGAATGACGGCTTGAGCGCGGTCGGCCTGGATGGCCGGGGCGAGTCGGTGTGGCTGGGTCATTTTTTACACTTTCTGCTGCTGGCATTCGCGCCGATCGCCGAACACTTCGGTGACACGGAACGTGCGCAGACATACCGCGCCCGCGCGGCACGGCTGCGCGAGGCCTTGAACGAGCACGCCTGGGATGGTGAGTGGTATTACCGCGCCACCAAGGACAACGGCGGGAAAATCGGCAGCCGGGAGAACAGCCAGGGCCGGATTTATCTCAATGCCCAAACCTGGGCGGTGATTGCCGGTGTTGCCGAGCGCAGCCGCGCCGAACAGGTGATGAACATGGTGGAGCAGCATCTGGAATACAAAGCCGGCCCGTTGCTGCTTTATCCCGGTTATGACACGCCCGACCAGTTCATCGGCTATCTTTCGCGCTACGCCGCCGGCATGCGTGAGAACGGCGGCGTGTATACCCATGCCGCCACCTGGGCGGTGATGGCGGAAGCCATGCTCGAGCGGGGCGAAGCCGCCTATCGTCTTTTCTCCAAGATCAACCCGGTCAACCGCGGCATGAAGCCGGAGGAGTACTTCGCTGAGCCGTATGTCACGGCCGGCAACATCGAAGGGCCTGATTCAAAATTCTATGGTCGCGGCGGGTGGACCTGGTACACCGGCTCGGCTGCGTGGCTCTTCAAGGCCGGCTGGGAGTGGATTCTCGGCGTGCGGCCGACAGTCGAGGGCCTGGTGGTTGATCCCTGCATTCCCTCGACCTGGAAGGGATTCAAAGTCCGGCGACGGTTTCGCGGCGCGGTGTATGATATCGAAGTCAGAAATCCTCACCACGTGAACTGCGGCGTGGTGGAGATTTGGGTTGACGGGGAGAAGTACGCCGAACAGTGTCTGCGCTCGAAACCCGTGTTGCCGGTTTTTGCGGCGGGATCGACCCACCGCATCGTCGTGACGCTGGGCAGGCGCACGGAATAATCCGTGTCTGTCCTGCGCGGCAATTTGTGGATGAAACGATCCTGTCACGGCCCGGCCGTTGCCTCAACACGCCCGAGGCTGACGGCAAACTCGAAGGCTGGCAGTCCCCGGCTCAGCCGGGGTTGGAACATTTCCCAAACAGAAACTCACGATCATCCTCTTGACCATGACACTCGAAGCGCTGCATTCGCCTCTCGCGTTTCTGCAACACATGCTCGGCGCCGTACCCGCGCCGGAGCAACTGCGGGCGCAGGAGCAGTGGTGGCAGGCAGAAGGGAATACCGTGTCGCGGGCCATCGATCAGGGCGGCACACCCTGGCTGCGCATGTTCGATGCCCACGGCACCCGGGTGGATGAAATTCTCCTGCCCCCGGCCTATTGGAGCATGCTCAAGCGCGGTTATTGCCAGGGCATCATCTGGCGGGTGTTTGAGGAGCATTCGCTGCTGCCTTTTTGCCATATGGGCTATGTCACCGCCTTTCACGATCCCGGACTTTTTTGTCCCTACACGGTTTCGCTGGCGACTGCGGTGGCGCTGGAAAAGTATGGCAGCGACGATTTGAAAAACCGCTTTTTGACACCTTTGCTCCGCCGGGATGAGAGCGTGTGGCAGGGCGCCACCTGGATGACTGAAATCAAGGGCGGCTCCGATTTGGGCGCGGCCGTCGAAACCACGGCGGTGAGGGCCGGCGATTGCTGGCGGCTGACCGGCGCGAAATATTTTGCCAGCAACGTGGGCGCCGAGCTGGCGCTGGTGGCCGCCCGGCCCGCAGGCGCCAGGCCGGACGTGCGGGGGCTGGCGCTTTTTCTGGTGCCCAAACTGCGTGACGATGGCAGCCGCAATTACTTTGTGCGCCGCCTCAAGGACAAAATTGCCACGCGCGCCGTTCCCACCGGCGAGGTGGAATTGCACGACAGCGAAGCCCATTTGCTCGGCACGCCGGAGCAGGGAATCTATCTGATCCTCGAGGTGCTGAATCTTTCCCGGGTGGCCAACAGCCTGGCGAGTGTGGCGTTGATGCAGCGCGCGCTGGGTGACGCCCGGGATTTTGCGGCGTCGCGCCGGGCTTTTGGAAAACCGGTCTTGCAGCAGCCGCTCTTGCGCCGACAATTCGACGAGCGACTCGCGCAATTGCGCGCGGCGTTTGCCCTGGCGTGGGAGGCGGCACAACTGCTGGAGGCGGTCTGGCAGGAGCGCCCGCCTTATTCGGAGCGCCATCACCTCTTCCGTCTGCTGGCCCATCTCGCCAAATATTGGACGGCGGAAGTGGCCGTGCAAACCGCCAAGTGGGCCATGGAAGTTTACGGCGGGGCGGGCACCCTGGCGGAGTTCGGAATCGAGCGCTGGCTGCGTGAAGCCATGATCCTGCAGATTTGGGAGGGCACGCCGCATCGCCAGATTTTGGACGGCCTGGAGGTGATGGAACGCAAACAGGCGCATCGCCTGCTGGAACAGCATCTCGCTGCGCAGGGCGGAGCGGAAACACTCGCTGCCCTCCGCGCGCGCATCGAAACACTGCCGGGACTTTCCCGTGCGGAAAAGGAAGCCGGTGCCGAGGCGCTCTTTCGCGAGCTGGCGATGACCACCGCGAAGGTGTTATCCCAAAAGGAGCCCTGATGATGAAAAAAATCCTTTCGTTGTGTCTGCTGCTCGCCCTCGCGGCTGTTCCGACCGCGGCGCAAACGCAGGCGGCAGGGCTGCACATGGTCGTGCTTGGCTCCTCCACCGCCGAGGGCACCGGCCCGCGCGATCCCAACAATGCCTGGGTCAATCGTTATCGCGCCTTTCTGCAAAGCCGCAATCCCGCCAATGTGGTGACCAATCTGGCGCGCGGCGGGTACACCACCTATCACATCCTGCCGGACGGCACCACCCCGCCGCCGGGCCGGCCTGCCCCCGACCACGAGCGCAACATCAACAAGGCGCTGTCGCTCAAGCCGAGCGCCATCATCATCAACCTGCCCAGCAACGACGCGGCCAGCGGCTACCCTGTGAAAGAGCAACTCGCCAATTATGAAGCCGTGCTGGCGAAGGCGCGGGCCGCCACCGTGCCGGTGTGGATCACCACCACACAACCGCGCAATCTCCCGGCCACCCAGCGCCAGCTTCTGATTGCCATGCGCGATTCCACCCGGGCGCGCTGGCGCGAACAGGTGATCGATTTTTGGAGCGGTCTCGCCAATGTCGACGGTACCATCGTGCCCGCCTACGACAGCGGTGATGGGGTCCATCTCAACGATGCGGCGCATGGCATTTTGTACGATCGCGTGGTCGCCGCCGGCGTGCACAACGTGTCGGCTCTGACCGACAGCCTGTTTCTCGATCTGGTGCAGCGCGCCTGCTTCGATTACTTCTGGCAGGAGGCCAATCCCAGCAACGGTTTGATCAAGGATCACAGCGCCACTTATGCACCCTGCAGCATCGCCGCGGTGGGCTTTGGTCTGACTGCGATCACCATCGCCATCGACCGCGGCTGGATTTCCCGCACGGCGGGCCGCGACCGTGTGCTGACCACGCTCAACACCTTCTGGCAAAAACCGCAAGGCCGGGAAGCCCAGGGACGCATCGGCTACAAAGGTTTCTTTTATCATTTTCTCGACATGACCACCGCGCTGCGCACCTGGGATTCCGAACTCTCCTCCATCGACACCGCGCTGCTGCTGGCCGGCATTCTCGATATGAAGCAGTATTTCACCGGCAGCGATGCCGCGGAAACGCAAATTCGCAGTCTGGCCGACTCGATTTATTACCGGGTCGATTGGAACTGGATGCGCAACTTTCAACCCAACCTCACCGGTGGCTGGTCGCCGGAGCGCGGTTTCATCGGCTGGTGGTGGAGCGGCTACAATGAAGCCATGATCATGAACCTGCTGGGGCTGGGCTCGCCCACCCATGCGCTGCCCGCGTCGATCTGGAAGGCCTGGACCGGCGGCTATCGCTGGCAATTGCTTTATGGCTATGAGTTCGTCAGCTTCCCGCCGCTCTTCGGCCATCAGTATTCGCATTGCTGGATCGACTTTCGCGGCATCCAGGACGAGTACATGCGCGCCAGGGGCAGCGATTATTTTGAAAACTCGCGGCGGGCCACGCTGGCGCAACGCGCCTATTGCATCGCCAATCCCGGCGGCTGGCTGGGCTACGGCGAGAACGTGTGGGGCATCACCGCCTGCGACGGCCCCAATGGCTACAAGGCGCGCGGGGCGCCGCCGCCCGAGAATGAGGACGGCACCATTGCGCCCACCGCCGCCGGCAGCTCCATGCCCTTCACCCCGCGCGAGTCGCTGGCTGCCCTGCGCCACTTCTACGACTACTACGGCCCGAGTTTGTGGACCCGCTATGGCTTTCGCGATGCCTTCAATCTCACCCGCAATTGGTGGGCGCCCAACATCATCGGCATCGATCAGGGCCCGATGATCGTGATGATCGAAAATTATCGCAGCGGCCGCGTCTGGCGGCGCTTCATGCAAAACCCCGACATTCAACGCGGTCTGCAGCGTGCGGGCTTTATGCCGGTCACCGGCGTCGTTGCAAAAAACTTCCAGCCCCCCGCGGCTTTCACGCTTTTTCAGAATTATCCGAATCCCTTCAATCCGATAACGAACATTCGCCTTTCCCTGGCGCAGCCCATGCCCGTGAAGTTGCGTGTTTTTGATCTCGCCGGGCGGGTGGTGGCCACATTGTTCCAGGGCACTTTGGCCGCCGGGTCGCATGAGTTTGTTTTCGACGGCCGGCATCTGGCAGGCGGAATTTATTTCTATGAACTGCAAGCGGGAGCATTTCAACAAATAGGCAAGGTCCTCTTGCTGAAGTAGCACCCGCGACAAGGCGCCGTCCGCGGTGCATGAACCACCCAGCCTGACAGCGATGCCCGCATGACAAAAAAGACACTGATACTGCCCGGCTTGCTGCTGCTCGCCGGGGCTGCCGCCCTGACCATCAGGTGTGAAAGCCCGGCGCCGAAAAAGCTGCCCACTCCCGTGGCCGCCTGGGATCCCTTCCTCGACACCCTGCAAGTCCGCACGTTGAAATTTTTTCTCGAAACCACCGACCTGCAAACCGGCCTGTGTTGGGATCGCTGGCCCTCCCCCAGTCCCAGCAGCATCGCGGCCATCGGCTTCGGCCTGACCTGCTATCCGATCGCCGCCGAGCGCCGCCTGCTCACACGCGCCGAGGCGGCGCAACGCACCAACAACACCCTGCGCTTCCTGTGGCACCTGCCGCAAAATGACCGACCCGACAGCACCAGCGGTTACCGGGGCTTCTTCTATCACTTCTTGCAAGTGCCCGGCGGCCTGCGCGAGTGGCGATGCGAATTGTCCACCATAGACACGGCCCTGTTGCTCGCCGGCGTGCTGTTTTGCCAGTCCTATTTCGATCAAGCGGATCCCGTTGAACAATCCCTTCGCGCTCTCGCCGATTCGCTTTATCTGCGCGTCGACTGGAACTGGTTCATGGCGGACGCCGCCGGGTTGAAAACCGCCTGGTATCCGGAACGCGGCTTCGGGAAACACATCTGGGACGGCTACGACGAGGCCATGATTCTTTACATTCTTGCCCTCGGCTCGCCCACCCATCCGTTGCCGGAAAGCACCTGGCAAACCTGGACCAAACCCTACGTTTGGGCCGAATATTACGGCCTGGCGTTCGTCAGCTTCGGGCCGTTGTTCGGCCATCAGTACTCGCATTGCTGGATCGACTTTCGCGGCATTCAGGATGATTACATGCGCGCGAAGGGCAGTGATTATTTTGAAAACTCACGGCGGGCGACTTACACGCAGCAGGCTTATGCCAGGGAAAACCCGCGACGATATCGTGATTATTCCGAAAACCTCTGGGGATTCACCGCGTGTGACGGCCCCAAAGACACCACCTTTGTGGTCGATGGCAGCACGCGGCAATTCTGGTCCTATCGCGCCCGCGGCGTGTCATTTGATTGGGTGGAGGATGACGGCACCCTTGCACCGACCGCGGCCGGCGGTTCTGTCGCATTCGCGCCGGAGATTTGCATCCCGGCGCTGAAAACGATGGCAGAAAAATACGGCGATCGTTTGTGGACGAAGTACGGCTTTCTTGATTCATTCAATCCTTCCTACATTACCCCACAGACACCCAACGGCTGGTTCGACCACGATTACCTGGGCATCGATCAGGGGCCGATCGCGATCATGATAGAAAACTTGCGCACCGGCCTGGTGTGGGAGGTGATGAAGAAGAACAAGTACATCGTGACCGGCCTGCAGCGTGCCGGCTTCAGGGGCGGCTGGCTGGAGCACGTAAAATAGTGCCTGTACGAAAGAGTTTCACCCTCGGCTGGGTCGAGGGTTTTTCAAGCTTCACGAGTCTGGAGGAATTTCAGAGGGTATTCAGGCAACGGCCAAGCCGTTGCGGATCGGTTGTGAGGGACACGAAATCATTGGGGCCGACAACCAACTCCCGCATGCCGCAAGGCGGCGGCCCATCATGCACTCATTAACCGGAGGAGAGGCCATGACCGAACTGACCGCACTTTGGCTCCCCATCCTGCTGTCAGCCGTGCTCATTTTCATCGTGAGTTCGATTATTCACATGGCGCTGCCCTGGCACAAGAATGACTACCGCAAGGTGCCAAACGAGGCCAGGGTGATGGAGGCGCTGCGCCCGTTCGCGCTGCCGCCGGGGGATTACATGATGCCACGCGCCACCAGCATGAATGAAGCACGCAGCCCCGAATTTGCCGACAAGCTGAAGAAAGGCCCGGTGATGGTGTTCACCGTCCTGCCGGCCGGCCAAATGGCTATGGGGAGCAGTCTGCTGCAGTGGTTTCTCTATTCCATTGTCGTCAATCTGTTTGCCGCCTATGTTGCAAGCCGGGCGCTCAGTGCCGAAGCAGGCTATTTGCAGGTGTTTCGCTTCGTCGGCACCACTGCCTTCCTGGGCTACGCCGTTGCGCTCTGGCAGATGTCGATTTGGTATAAACGTTCCTGGACCACGACCTTCAAAACCACCGTGGACGGTCTGCTCTATGCACTGTTGACGGCCGGCGTGTTCGGCTGGTTGTGGCCGCACTGAGGCAAGATTTTCCTGCCACGAAAAGTGCAATTTTATGAAATGACCGGCGGTTTTTTGTATGGCGATTTCTGATTGCGTGGCAGGCTTGTTTCCCGCAGGGGTGAGGTTTGGCGCAGGCATATGACTGAGGCAGCGCCGGGTTGGTGCGCTGCGACCGGTGCCTGTTGCGCCCCGGCAGATCCAGGTACACGCTGCAGCCGGGCGCTGCCGCATGCCAACGGTGTCTCGGCGGCGGCAAACCTTCATCGTCCCAACCGGACAGCAGTGCCCGCCTCCCGCGCGGGAACGATGGTGAGCAACCGGGCTTCGAAGACAACGCAATGTGAAAAGATGAGAGCAGCCCATGAAGCGGCAGATTGGCGTACTCACGCTCGCGCTTTTGGCGATGGGGGAAGACAGCCTGGCCCAGCCCAGGCTGCTGGATGATTTCGAAAACCTCGCGGGCTGGCAGGTGATCGTTTCCGACGGCGTCGCCGGCAGACTTGCCAGCGTGCCGGGCCACACCGGCAGGGCCCTGGCGTTGGAATTCGAGTTTCAGGCTGGGTCCGGCTATGTCATCGCACAGAAGCGGCTGCCGCTCACCCTGCCGGAGAATTACAAATTCAGCTTCTATTTGCGCGGCGAAACGCCGGTCAACAATTTCGAATTCAAGCTGCTCGATTCCCTGGACAATGTCTATTGGATCAAGCAGCTCAACCTCGACTATCCGCGCGAGTGGCAAAAGCGCACGATCAAAAAACGTCACATTACTTTTGCGTGGGGGCCGGCCGGCGGCGGCATGCCGCAGCGCATTGACCGTGTCGAGTTTGTGATTTCCGCCGGCGCCGGCGGCAAAGGCCGGATTTGTGTCGATGATTTCAAATTCGAGCCGATTGATGACGCCGCCCAACCCGCCGGCCCGCCGCGCGTGCATGCCTCGTCCTCCATCTCTTCCAGTCCGCCGCAGATTACTGCCGACGGCAACCTCATCCACGATTGGATCAGCGCCGGCGCAAGCGAGCACGAGCAGCTCACGGTCGATTTTCAAAAAGTGCGCGAAATCGGCGGGCTGGTGATTCACTGGGATTCCTCCAAATTCGCCACCGCCTACGATGTCGAATTGTCCGACGACGGGAAAGAATGGACCACGGCCTATGCCGTGCGCAACGGCACGGGAAAGAAGGACCATCTCTATCTGCCCGAGGCCGAGGCCAGGTTCCTGCGCCTGCAGCTCATGCAAAGCAATGGCGGCCGCGGTTATGGTCTGCTCCGGCTGGAAGTCAAAGGCCCGGAATTCTCCGCCTCGCCGAATGCCTTCTTCACCGCGATTGCCACCGCCCCGGACATGCGGCGCGGCTTTTTCCCCAGACCTTTTTTGCGGGAGCAAACCTACTGGACCATCGTCGGTGTCAGCGGTGACAGCAAAGAAGCACTGCTCAGTGAAACCGGCAGTCTCGAGGTGGACAAGGCCTGCTTCTCGCTCGAACCATTTTTGCATGTCGAGGGCCGGCTGTTGACATGGCATGATGTCAAGCGCCGCCAGTGGCTCGAGCAAAACTATTTGCCGGTTCCCTCGGTGCAATGGGAAAGTGACAAAGTGCAACTCACGATAACGGCCTTTGCTGCCGGCGAGGCGGGCGCCTCCCTGCTGGTGGCGCGCTATCATCTGCGCAACAGCAGTGAGAGGGCGGTGGCGGGAAAGCTGTTCATCGCGCTGCGGCCGTTTCAAGTGCTGCCGCCCTGGCAGGAGCTCAACCTCATCGGCGGGGTCGCGCGCCTGGACAGCTTGCGCCATGCCGGCGGCGTTGTTCACGTCCGGCCGCACAAGCGGGTGTTTCCGCAGCCGCCGCCCACCGGCTTCGGCGCCGCAACTTTCGATCAGGGCGACATCACCGAGTATTTACAGGATGGTGTTCTGCCGGCCAACACGGTGATCGGCGATCACACCGGTTTTGCCTCCGGCGCGCTGCAATATGATTTCACGCTCGCACCCGGCGAGGTGAAAGAGGTTGCCCTGGTTGTGCCGTTCCATGACGGCGTGGCTTCTGAAAATTGGAATGTCGCGGAGCTGCTGCAGCAGACCAGAGAATTCTGGCAGGCCAAACTCGATAACCTCACGATTAGATTGCCGGGCGCGGCGCAGGAACTCGTCAACACCTTCAAATCGCAAATCGCCTACATCCTGATCAATCGCGACGGTCCCGCGATTCAACCCGGGTCGCGCACTTACGAGCGCGCCTGGATTCGCGACGGTTCACTCACCGCGACGGCGCTGCTGCAAACCGGCCATGCCGCCGAAGTGCGGGAATATCTCGACTGGTATGCGCCGCATCAATATCCCTCCGGCAAAGTGCCGTGCGTGGTCGACAGCCGCGGCGCCGATCCCGTGCCCGAGCACGACAGCCACGGCCAGTTGATTTATGCGGTGATGGAATACTATCGCTTCACGCACGATCGCGAGTGGCTGCGCGGCAAATTTCCGCACGTGATCAAGGCGGTGCGTTACATTCAGGAACTGCGCCGCGGGCGCATGACCGAACCTTATCGCACCGGCACGCCGGAACAGCGCGCCTGTTTCGGTTTGGTGCCGGAATCGATCAGCCACGAAGGCTATTCCGCCAAGCCCATGCACTCCTACTGGGATGATTTCTTCGTGCTGCGCGGTCTGAAGGATGCCGCGGCAATGGCGGAGATTCTGGGAGAGCGGGAGCTGGCGCGGGAGTTCGCCGCCGAGCGCGATGATTTCCAAACCTGCCTTTACAATTCGATGCGGCTGGCGATGGCGAACAAAAACATCGACTATATTCCCGGCTGCGTCGAGCTGGGTGATTTTGACGCCACTTCGACCACCATCGGCGTGTCGCCGGTGAACGAGCTGGGCAACATTCCCGAGCCGCAACTGCACCAGACCTTCGACAAATACTTCCAATTCTTCGAGCAGCGGCGCCGTGGGGAAATCGACTGGAGCAACTACACGCCCTACGAGCACCGCCTGACCGGCACGTTCATTCACTTGTATGATCGCGAGCGGGCGCACGCCCTGCTCGATTTTTTCATGGCCGACCGCCGGCCGCCGGGTTGGAATCATTGGGCGGAAGTCGTGTGGCGCGATCCGGCCACCCCCAAAATGATCGGCGACATGCCGCACACCTGGGTCGGCTCCGATTTCATGCGCGCCGCGCGCAGTCTATTCGTCTTCGAGCGCGAGCAGGACGCCGCCCTGGTGATCGGCGAGGGCATCCGCGAAGCATGGGTGCGTGACCCCGCCGGCGTGGAAGTGAGAAATCTGCCGACGCATTATGGCACGTTGCATTACCGGATGCACATGCACGACGGCCGGGTGATCGTCGAATTGGAGGGTGATCTCTCCCTGCCACCGGGCAGGCTGGAGGTGCGTTCGCCGCTGGCGGCCGCGCTCAAAGGCGTGCGGGTCAACGGCAAAAAAATCGCGTCTTTCACCTCCGATCGGATTTTCCTGCACACCCTTCCGGCACGACTGGAATTGCGTTATGCCACAGGCAGGCCTGGTTCATAGTTTCCGTTTCTCAACGGTTATACCTGGCGCAGCCATGGCCGCAACCAAACCTGTCAACCGCGAGGCCGCAACGCGCGCGCAGGCTTTCTTTGTGTTCTTCATGCTTTCGCATGCAAGCATGTGTTGCGATTATTCCTCATTCGCTGCATGCCTTCTTGCATCAGTTTGACGTTCCAGTTCAACAAGCCTTCAAGGCGGCAGTCGCGTAATTTCAAGCAGGTCGGTAGTTGGGCTTCGTGAATTGATAGTAGTTTATCGACCGCTTTATTCTCAATGATGATACAACCTTCGGCGAGCATCTCAATGCGGTAACCGGCATCAATTCGCCGGCCGTCATATAGACTCGGTGGCGATACTTCGCAATTCATTCACAAACCGCGCTCGTGCAGCCTTCAAGCCTGACACGGTTGCCAGGGCGACCCCAACGCGTGAAGCCAGCGCTGTCATTCGCCTGGCGTTCCTGGCGCTTTTGGTGGTTCAAAAAATCTTCGCGATCGTGATAATTTCGCCGTGATAATACTGCAGGGATCGTTCATGTTGAATTGCATCCGGTTGCGGTGGCTGCTTGCATCGCTTATGCTCATCCTGACGTGCAGCGGCAGGGCTTGGACGCAGCAGCGTGTCCCGCCTGCTGCCGAGGGCCGAATCGACTCGTTGTTGGCGGTCATGACCCTGGAGGAAAAGCTCGGTCAACTGAATCAGCTTTCCGGCCCGTGGCGTGACACGCTGAGCGTTGAACTGAAGGCGATGATCAGCAGGGGGGAAGTCGGTTCGTTGCTCAATGTCGTCGGTGCGGAGGGCACGCGCGAGGCGCAGGAAATCGTCCTCAAAGAATCGCGGCTGCGAATTCCGCTGCTTTTCGGCCTGGATGTGATTCATGGTTTTCGCACTATTTTTCCGATCCCGCTGGCCGAGGCCGCAACATGGGACGTGGCGGCGGTGGAACGGGCGGCACGCGTCAGCGCGCTGGAAGCCACGGCCGCGGGCATACATTGGACTTTTGCACCGATGGTTGACATCGCGCGTGATCCGCGCTGGGGCCGCATCGCCGAAGGCTCGGGCGAGGACCCGCATCTGGGCGCGGTTATGGCAGTGGCGCGGGTGCGCGGCTTTCAGGGAACCGACTTGCAAGCGCCGGATGCGCTGCTGGCCTGCGCCAAACATTTCGCCGCCTATGGCGGTGCCGAAGGCGGCCGTGATTACAACACGGTCGACCTGTCCGAGCGCACGCTGCGCGAAATTTACCTGCGGCCGTTTCAAGCGGCGGTGGCGGCCGGCGCCGGCAGTCTGATGTCCGCCTTCAACGAAATCGGCGGCGTGCCCAGCTCTGCCAACCATTGGTTGCTCACCAAAGTTTTGCGCGAAGAGTGGCATTTCAACGGCTTTGTGGTGAGTGATTGGAATGCCATAGGCGAATTGCTGGCGCACGGTGTGGCCGCCAATCGCGCCGCTGCGGGGGCGCTCGCCCTGCAGGCCGGAGTGGACATGGACATGGAAAGCCGCATCTATTTGCAGGACCTGGCGCCCCTGGTACGCGAAAAAAGGCTCCCGGAGGATTTCATCAATCAGGCTGTGCGCCGTGTGCTGCAGGCCAAGCAGCGGCTGGGCCTGTTCGGCGATCCTTTCCGCGGAAGCAGCAAGGCTCGCGAGCAAGCCATGCTCCTGCATCCCGGGCACATTGCACTGGCGCGCGAGCTGGCGCAAAAAGCCATTGTGCTGCTGAAGAATGAAAAAAATCTCCTGCCGTTGCGCCGGGACATGCGCACGCTGGCGGTGTTGGGGCCGCTCGCCGATGATCGCTCCGCACCCCTGGGGCCGTGGCATTGCGACGGCAAACCCGAAGACGTGGTCACGGTTTTGCAGGGCATCAAAGCCGCCGTTTCCCCCGGCACCAAAGTCCTGCACGCTCGCGGCTGTCCGGTGGACAGCCATGACACCCGCGGCTTTGCCGCAGCCCGGCGCCTTGCTCTGCAGGCCGAGGCCGTGATTCTGGTGGTCGGTGAAAATGAAGAGATGAGCGGCGAAGCCGCCAGTCGCGCGCATCTGCAATTGCCCGGGGTGCAGGAAGAATTCGTCCGCCTGATTCACGCCACCGGCAAACCGGTGATTGTGGTATTGATGAATGGCCGGCCGCTGACCGTGCCGTGGCTCGCGGAGCAGGTGCCGGCGCTGGTGGAATCGTGGTTTCTCGGCGTGCAACACGGCCATGCCGTGGCGGACGTGCTGTTCGGCGCAGTCAATCCCAGTGGCAAGCTGCCTGTCACCTTTCCACGCAGCGAAGGCCAGATTCCGCTGTATTACAATTTTAAACAAACCGGCCGGCCGCCGGGGGAGGACAAATACACCTCCAAGTATCTCGACTTCACCAGCACGCCGCTCTTTCCCTTCGGCTACGGCTTGAGCTACACTACTTTCACCTACAGCAACTTGCGCCTGAGCGCCGCAAAAATCCGCCGGCAGGATTCCCTGCGTGTGTCGGTCGAGATTCAGAACACCGGCAGCCGCAGCGGTGAAGAGATTGTGCAGCTCTATGTGCGCGACGAGGTCGGCAGCGTGACCCGGCCGGTGAAAGAGCTCAAGGATTTCCGCCGTGTGGCGCTGGCTGCGGGGGAGAGCAAAACCGTGGCCTTCGTCCTGCACCCCATGCAACTGGCCTTCTACAATCTCGACATGAAATGGACGCCGGAACCGGGCACATTCAAAGTCTTCGTCGGCAAAAACTCCAATGAGGTTTTGGAGGCGCGTTTTGAGTTGGTGGAATAACACCCGCCCGGCCGCGCCTGCCGGTGTGCGGCGGTTGCGCTGTCATAATTGGCGGTGTGTGGCACGCCGCGGCAGCTCTGCAAGGCCGGGGCATGCCGGCCGGCTGCAGAATGCCCTGGCGATGTTGTGTGCACTTGCGCTGAGCGCGTGCCAATCCGACCAGGAGGAGAAAACTGTCATTAAATTCTGGGCCATGGGCGCGGAAGGCGAATACGTGCAACAGCTCCTGCCGGAATTCCACCGCCGCCACCCCGGCGTCGCCGTCAAGATTCAAAGCATTCCGTGGACGGCCGCGCACGAGAAATTGCTCACCGCCTATGCCGGCAATTCCCTGCCCGACATGTGCCAGCTCGGCAACACCTGGATTCCCGAGTTTGTACTGCTGCAGGCACTGGAGAATTTGCAACCCTGGATCGACAGCTCGCGCGTGATTCAGCCGCGAAACTACTTTCCCGGCATCTGGGACACCAACGTGCTGCAGGGCGCGGTCTTCGGCATTCCGTGGTATGTTGATACCCGGGTGTTGTTCTATCGCAAAGACATTCTGCAGCAAGCCGGCTGGGAGCAGGCGCCGCGCACCTGGCAGGAATGGCTCGAGGTCTCACGCCGCATCAAACAACTGCCGGGCGGGGAAAACAAATACGCCCTGTTGTTGCCAACCAATGAATGGGCGCCGTTCGTGATCACCGGTTTGCAGGCCGGTTCGCGCCTGTTGCGCGATGACAATCGCTATGGCGATTTCAGCAACCCGGCTTTCACCCGTGCCTTCGAGTTTCTCATGCAGTTTTATCGGGAGAAACTGGCGCCGGTGGGCATCACCCAGGTGACCAACATCTATCAGGGCATGGCCGAAGGTTTCTTCGCGATGTACCTCACCGGGCCGTGGAACATCGGCGAATTCCGCAAGCGCCTGCCGGCTGACTTACAGGATGATTGGATGACGGCGCCCCTGCCCGGCCCGGAGGAACACACGCCCGGCGTCTCGCTCGCCGGCGGTTCGAGCCTGGTGATGTTCAAGCGCTCGCCCCACAAACCGGAAGTCTGGAAGCTGATTGCCTATCTCTCCGAACCCCGGCAACAGCTTGCCTTCTACCGGATCACCGGTGACTTGCCGGCAGTGCGCGCCGCCTGGCAGGATACCTCACTCACCAATAATCGCCATGTCCAGGCGTTTTATCGCCAGCTCGAGCACGTGGTGCCCACGCCCAAAATCCCCGAATGGGAGCAGATTGCGATGAAGGTGCAGCAATACGCCGAGATCGGCTCTTTGCAGCGCCGGCCGGTGGCGGAGGTGCTGGCGGCGCTCGACCGCGAAGTCGATTTGATTCTGGAAAAACGGCGGTGGCTGCTGGAGGTGAGATCCCATGACTGAGTCCCGCCGGTCGCGCACACTGCAGGCGGAAATCAAAAGCTTGCGGCGCGCCGCCTACTTCTTTCTCGCACCCGCGCTGCTTCCGATTTTCCTGTTCTTCTTTGTGCCGGCGCTCGCTGCCTTTGTGCTGAGTTTCACCGATTTCGACATTTATGCGCTCGGCAATTTTCAGTACATGCGCTTTGTGGGAGGGAAGAACTATGTCCAGCTTTTGCAGGACCCGCTGTTTTGGAAGGCCATGGCCAACACCTTTTATTACGTGCTGCTCGGCGGGCCGCTCGCCATTGCCGCCTCATTGGGAGCCGCGCTGCTGCTCCATTCCCGGGTCATGCGCTGGAAGGCTTTCTTTCGCACAGTTTACTTCGCGCCGGTGGTGACCACGCTGGTGGCGGTGGCCGTGGTCTGGCGCTTTCTCTATCATCCCCGTTTTGGTCTGCTGAATTATCTGCTCGGCTTGTTCGGCATCGACCCGATCGACTGGCTGGGCGATCCGGTCTGGGCCATGCCCGCCATCATCCTGCTGTCGATCTGGAAGAACTTCGGCTACAACATGATCATCTTCCTGGCCGGCCTGCAAAACATTCCCGATCAGCTTTATGAAGCCGCACGCCTGGACGGCGCCGGTGCCTGGCAGCAGTTCACCCGCATCACCCTGCCGCTGCTGATGCCCACCACAGTGTTCGTCAGCATCATCGCCATGATCGGCAACTTCCAGTTGTTCACCGAGCCCTACGTGATGACGCAGGGCGGACCGGTCAACAGCACGCTCAGCCTGGTGCTGTTGATGTATCAGCAGGGGTTTCGCTGGTGGAATCTGGGCTATTCCGCGGCGATCGCGTTTGTGCTGTTCGGGATCATTCTCGCCGGTTCCGTGCTGCAGTCCTGGCTGCAAAAACGCCGGGAGGCCTGATGCCCCGTCTCGCTAAAATTTTGCTTCTCCTGCTCGCCGTCTTCCTGGCTGCCGCCACGCTGGCGCCGGCTTTGTGGATGGTCTCGGCCTCGTTTATGGCCGCGGGCGAAGCCAGCACCTTTCCGCCCCGGCTGCTGCCCGCACGGCCGACGCTCGAGCACTATGTCGCGCTTTTCACCCGGCTGCAGCTGCTGCGCTATTTTGTCAACAGTCTGATCCTGAGCGTGAGCATCACGCTGATCTCCCTGTTCCTCAACTCCATGGCGGGTTATGCCTTTGCGAAATACCGCTTTCCCGGCCGTGACCGCCTGTTTCGCTTGTTGGTGGCGGAGATGGTGATTCCGGCACAGGTGACCACGCTGCCGCTTTTTCTCATGCTGAACAAAATCGGGTTGATCAACACCTACTTTGGCGTCATGGTGGCCGGCATGGCCACCATTTACGGCATTTTTTTGATTCGCCAATTCGCGCTTGCCATTCCCGACAGCTTCCTGGAAGCGGCGCGCATGGACGGCGCCGGCGATTTCCGCATTTACTGGTCCGTCATCCTGCCCTTGTGCAAACCCATCCTCATCACCCTCGCGATCTTCACCTTCATGGGGACCTGGAACGACTTCCTTTGGCCGCTGATCGTACTGACCGACGACGCGATGTACACCCTGCCGGTGGCGCTGGCCAACCTCACCGGCGAACACGTGCAGGACACCGAGTTGATGATGGCGGGGGCGGTGGTGACCGTGCTGCCCGTCATGATCATTTTTGTCGCACTGCAGAAATACTACCTCAGCGGCATCATGGCGGCCGGATTGAAAGAATGAGCATGGAAATATTTCTTGAGATTTGCCCGCGTGCTTATTACTCTTAAGCGGCCTGATCTTCCGGAAAACGTCATCACTTTTCGCAGATTTCCGAGTATTTATGCGGGTCATCGCCAAAGAGAAATCGCGCCGCGAACGCCGGTTCCATCTTTTTCTGAACGCCTTCCAGTATTCCACCGACGCCATCATTCTCACAGATTTGCAGGGAACCATCATCGAGGCGAATCCGGCTTTCACCAATTTGTTCGGCTGGACGCGCGAGGAGGCGGTGGGCCAGAATACCCGCATTTTGCGCTCGCGCCACACCAGCGATGACTTCTACCGGCAAATGTGGGAGTCGATCAACAGCAGGGGCAAATGGGTGGGCGAGATCATCAATCGGCACAAAGATGGCCATGAGATCCCCATCCTGCTCTCCATCACCCCGATCTTCCAGGGGGAGGAAAAGATCGGCTACATGGGAGTGGAGATCGATCTCACCGAGAAAAAGCGGATGGAGACCGCGCTGCAGCGCGAACGGGAATTTTCGGCCTCGCTGATTGAAACCGCCAACTGTCTGATTGTCTGCCTCAACCTGGCCGGCGAAATCACGCTGTTCAACCGCAAGGCGGAGGAAGTTACCGGCTATTCCCGCTACGAGGTGCTGGGCCGGAACTGGTTTGAGATTTTTTTGCTGGAGCATCTGCGTCCGGAGGTCAACGAGGTTTTTCAGGCGGTGGTGCGGGGCGAGCTGCCTTCGCAGTATGAGAACCATATCATGACGCGGCGGGGGGATGAACGGCTGATTTCATGGGCCAACACCGTCATCCGTGATGAACACCAGGCGGTCACCGGCGTGCTGGCAATCGGCATCGACATCACCGATCAGAAACGGCTGGAGAAACAGGTGTTGCAAGCCGAGCGCCTGGCGACCATCGGCAAGATGGCGGCCAAGGTGGCGCATGAGATTCGCAACCCGCTTTCCTCCATCAGTCTGAACGCCGAGATGCTGCAGGATGAAATCAGCGCCTATGAGGCGGTGAATGTCGAGGAGGCGCGTGCGCTGCTGCGCGCGATCATCGCGGAAATCGACCGTATGACGGCGCTGACCGAGGAATATTTGCAGTTTTCGCGGCTGCCGGAATCGCGGCTGGTGCGGGGCAACCTCGTGCGCCTGATCGAAGAGACCGTCGAGTTTCTGCGGCATGAGCTGCGGCAGAAGCGGGTGGAGGTCGAATGGCATTTGCCGGAGGAGGTGGGGGAGGTGCAGTTCGACCGGGTGCAGATGCGGCGGGCGCTATTGAATCTCATTCGCAACGCGGCGGAGGCCATGCCACGCGGCGGCCGGCTCCGCATTCGCGTGGAACAACGGGGCGAAAGTGTGATCATTCACATCGAAGATACTGGGGTCGGCATTCCGCCGGAGGTGATCGGCAAGATTTTCGAGCCGTTTTTTACCACCAAGGAGGTCGGCACCGGCCTGGGCCTGGCGATCGTGCAGCAAATCATCACTGAGCATGGTGGCCGGATTTTCTGCACCAGCAAGGTCGGCCAGGGCACGGCTTTTTCCATCATCCTTCCCGTGCACGAAACCGAGTGAGGGCAACACCGTGCAGGAAAAATCCATTCTCATCGTCGATGACGAGGAAAGCGTGCGGGATTCGCTGGAGCGGGTGCTGCGCAAGGCGGGTTACGTCACGCGCAGTGCCAGCTCCGGTGAGGAGGCCCTGGCGCTCATGTCCGCCGCCGCCGCCGACATCGTCCTGACTGATTTGCGCATGCCAGACGGTGACGGCATGAACCTGCTCAAGAGCCTGAAGAAGAAGTATCCCGACGTCGAGGTGATCGTGCTCACCGGCTATGGCACCATCGAGACGGCGGTGGAGGCGATCAAGGAGGGGGCCTATGATTTCATCACCAAGCCGCCCAAAAAGGCGGTGATCCTGAGCACCGTGGAGCGCGCCATCGAACGCCAGAATCTGGCGCAGGAGAACAAGTATCTCAAAGCGCAACTGGGCCGCGGCGATTATGAAGAGATCATCGGCAGGAGCCAGGCCTTTCAGCAGGTCATGCAGATGGTCGAGCGCGTCGCGCCGTTGATTTCCACGGTCTTGATCACCGGGGAAAGCGGCACCGGCAAGGAGCTGATCGCGCGCGCCATACACCGCAAAAGCCCGCGCGCCAAAAACCGCTTCATTCCGGTCAACAGTGCCGCCATTCCGGAAAACCTGATCGAGAGCGAGCTGTTCGGCCATGTCAAGGGCGCCTTCACCGGCGCGATGCGCGACAAGCAGGGCCTGTTCAAGGTGGCGGACGGCGGCACGCTCTTTCTCGACGAGATCTCGAGTGTGCCTCTCAACCTGCAGGTCAAACTGCTGCGTGCCATCGAGCAAAAGGAGATTCTGCCGGTGGGCAGCACGCGGCCGGAAATCATCGACGTGCGCATCATTGCCGCCACCAACAAGGACCTGGCGGCGGAGGTGGCGCAGGGCAACTTCCGCGAGGATTTGTATTACCGCCTGAATGTGGTCGGCATCAACATCCCGCCCCTGCGCGAACGGGTGGAAGACATTCCCGAGCTGGTCAATCACTTCATCAAAGTCTACAATGCCCAATTGAACAAGCAGATTCGCGGCGCCCACGAGGCGGTGTTGAATGCTTTCAAAACCTATGAGTGGAAAGGCAACGTGCGCGAGCTGGAAAACGTGGTGGAGCGCGCCATGATCATGTGCGACAGCGACATGCTGCAGCTCGCCCACTTTCCCCCGATGTTTCTGGCCAAACCCGGCCTGGAGGAGGTCGAGGGCGGCTTGAAAGGCTCGGTGCGAAAATTCGAGCGCGATGCCATTTTCAAGGCGCTGCAGGCAGCCGGCCAGGACAAGAGCAAAGCCGCCAGCCTGTTGGGCATGAGCCTTTCCACGCTCTATCGCAAAATGGCGGAGCTGGGCATTCCCAGCAAGGAATAGCACGGCGCTCGCGTCATGTCTGCAAAGCGCCTTTGCTTTGCTGGCGTGGTCCGGGCAAAGAGCAGTAATTTTGCCCGACTGCGGGTATGGCGAAGCAAGGGCGCTTGTGCCGACCCCGCCAGCGGCAAAGTGACCGGCAGGCTGCGAGGTCGCCGGCAACAGGCAGGACAAGCTCTCAGCAATGTTGGACGATGGTGAGGCTGCGCTCCGGCGCGGCGGCACACCCGTATGGCTTTGCGCGCCGGCGGCCGTTGGCGTCCTGACGGGTAACACTTCAGTTGCGTGTGGTGACTTGGCGCAGACACGCCTGCGCTGCGCCTCATGTTACCGAAGGATTATTCTGACGGCCCGGCCTGCTTTGCCCCCCTGAAGTCACTGCCGCCTTTCTCTCCCGCTTGATTTCATTTTATTGAGCTGGCCTCTTCTCAAAAATGGGAATCCGCCGAAATCATTTTACTGACCCTAAGAAAAACATGCTCTAAATCGAGGGTGAAATGCGCTGGTGCGCGAATTCTCCATCGCTTTCTTTTACAGCCGTTTGTACCGTTACAAGCGGCTTTTCTGTTTGTGGAAGAGAAGCGGTATGCTTTTTGAGATTTGAGCGGGCAGGACAGAGCACAGGAGGTCCGCTTGCCAGCCAGCGAACAGCAACGCATTTTGATCATCGGCGATGATCGTGAGTTCCGGCGGTCGCTGACCAAGATCTTCCAAAAAGAAGGTTTCCTGGTAAACACAGCCGCCACCGGCAGCCAGGCCGGGATTTTGCTTGGCAAACACGACTATCCGGTCATTGTGCTGGATCTCAAACTGCCGGAAGGTTCTGGACTCGATTTGTTGCACGACATTCGCCAGGCGAGTCCGGGGTCCCAAGTGATCGTGGTCACCGCCTGCAGTGACGCGATGATCCGCCGCGCTGTCCTGGCCGCCGGCGCTTTGGATTATCTCACCAAGCCGGTGAAGCGCAATACGCTGCTAGCCGCAGCGCAGCGGGCACTGGCTTGCCGTGTACGCGGCGGCAACAGCAAGGGAAGGAGGGCAACCATGCTGACCATTAAACGGATTTTGTTCCCCACGGATTTTTCGCGCTGTGCCGATCAGGCGCTCGATCATGCCCTGTACCTCGCACGGCAGAATCGCGCCGAATTGCATATGTTGCACGCTCTCGTGCCGCTGGAGTATGATGTGAACAATCCCGGCCATCACTTCCCCGATCCGGCGGCGTTGACGGCGCGGCTGGAGCAAATCGCCTCGGACCGCATGAAAGCGGCGCTCGCCGGGCGGGGTGTGGACGATTTGCAGGTCATCCCGGTGCAGCGTCAAGGCATCTCCATTGCCCCCACGATTTTGCAATATGTCGAAGAGCAAGACATCGATCTCATCGTCATGGGCACCCACGGCCGCCGCGGCCTGGGCCATCTCTTTCTGGGCAGTGTCGCCGAGGAAATCGTACGCGAAGCCCCCTGCCCGGTGCTCACCATTCGTGAGCGCAGGGAGCCCCGGCCGGTGGATGCCATTCGTCAAATTCTCGTGCCGATGGATTTCTCCGAACATGCCCGGGAGGCGCTGCGTTACGCGCAGCACTTTGCCGGTTCTTATGGTGCGCACCTTCATTTGCTGCACGTGTTCGAGAGCGGTGCCCTGCCTCCTTTCTACACCGGCCTCGAGCTTGCCGGGCCCGAGATGACAACCGACCGCAAGGCGCGCGTGGAACGGGCGCTGCAACAGCTCCGCGAAGAGTTGACGGCGACGGGCGTGCCGGTGATTACGCATCTGCTGGAGGGATATGCCGCGCACGACATCGTGCACTTTGCCGGCCAGCAGGGCATCGACCTCATCGTGATCGCCACCCATGGTTTGACCGGTTTCAAACATCTGCTGCTTGGCAGCGTCACTGAAAAAGTCGTGCGCCACGCACCCTGCCCGGTGTTCACGGTGAAAACGTTCGGGAAATCGCTGGTGCAGTAAATGCTGTTTCACCTCTTGGGAGAAAGGAGTCTGTCATGCGGTTGCTGAAGTTGGCTCTACCGCTGGGTTGGATGGTGGGGCTGGTGTTGGCGGCGGGCTGCAAGCAGGATCCCGCGCCGTTGCCGGCAAATCTGGTGCAGCAGATCAGGCAGGGCGAACAAATCTTTCAGCGCGAAGAGTGCGGGGATTGCCACCGCCTTGGACACGGCAATGAGGAGTTTCAAGGCGGCGAGCTCTCCGCCCTGATGCTGGCGATGGACACGTTGTATGTCAAACGGCATTTGCAAAGCCTGGAAGATTCCTCCCGCATGCCACCCATTCCGCTGACGCCGGAAGAAGTCAGTGCCGTGACCCAGTACATTGCCTCGCTGCATGGCAAGGTCAACACACCGGTCAATCTCGAAAGTCTCGACGGTGTGTGCCCAATTTGCGGCGCTCCGCTCAATACCACGGTGGCTTTCCGCAACAATCTCTGGGCGCAACACGGCGACAAGACCTACTACTTCGAGTGCCCGGATTGCAAGAAGGCGTTCCTGCGCGATCCCAAGCGCCACTCCAGAAGCGGCTACCTGCGGCTGCAATGACCCTGTGTCCGTTTCTGCGCCCCGGCGCTGCAGCCCTGACTGCAGCCGCCGGGCGGCAGCGGCGCCGGACGGGTGGATGGTTGAGAACGAGAGACGGTATGAAAACGATTGAACCGAGCAGCATTGATCATTTGATTGCCGCCCTAAGGCGCCGCGGTTTTGATGACATCCTGGGCCCGAAGGTGCGGGACGGCGCGATCGTCTATGACAAACTCCAGACCGCCGCCGATCTCCCCGCCGGCCTCACGGATGAACAGGAGGGCGGCCACTACCGCTTGCAAGCGCGTGCCGATCGGGCGCTCTTTGGCTACAATGTCGGCCCCCATTCCCTGAAAAAATTTCTCTTCCCGTCCGTGCTGAAATTATGGCAGGCCCGGCGCGACGGCGAAAGCTTTGTGATTGAAGCCGGGCAGGCCCCCATGCCGCGCCTGGCCGTCCTGGGCGTGCGCGCCTGTGAACTGCATGCGCTCGCGATTCAGGATCGCGTTTTCCTGCAGGGCGTCCATGTCGACCCCGATTACCGGGAGCGGCGCACGAAGTTGTTCCTCGTGGCGGTCAATTGCAGCCAGGCCGGCGCCACCTGCTTCTGCGCCTCGCTGCACACCGGCCCGAAAGCCACCGCCGGGTTCGATCTGGCGCTCACGGAGGTGATCACCGGGCAGCGCCATTATTTTGTTGTTGAAACCGGCAGCGCCGCCGGCGAGGAAGTGCTCAATGAAATTCCCCATCAGGAAGCGGGCGAGGAAGAACGGCGCCTTGCCGAGGAACAGGTGGCGCGCGCCCGCCGGCAAATGGGGCGGCAGCTCGCAACTGAGGGTCTCAAAGAGCTGCTCTATCGCAACACCGAAAATCCCCGCTGGGAGAGCGTGGCCAACCGCTGCCTGACCTGTGCCAACTGCACCATGGTCTGCCCCACGTGTTTTTGCACCACGATCGAGGAGGTGACCGATTTGCGCGGCGAACACGCCGAGCGCTGGCGCAAATGGGATTCCTGCTTCACGCTGGATTTTTCCTACATCCACGGCGGCAGTGTGCGGCCCTCCGCCAGGGCGCGCTACCGCCAGTGGCTGATGCACAAACTGGCCACCTGGGTTGATCAGTTCGGCACCTTTGGCTGTGTCGGATGCGGCCGCTGCATCACGTGGTGCCCGGTGGGCATCGATCTCACCGCCGAGGCGCAGGCAATCCGCGAGAGCGAAGCAAAGTGAGTGAGCCGGCAGGGTCCCGGCCGTGCGCCGCAGTCCGAAACGGTGCCGGGGTGTAACCGGCAACCCATCCTGCAGGCAGAGATTAACGATACTGAGGGAGAACCATGGAAACACTCGAACCGATTCTCGCGGAGCATCCTTTTTTGAAAGGCATGACGCCGGCGCAACTGCAGTTGCTGGTCGGCTGCGCCTCCAATGTGCGTTTTGATCCGGGCCAGTACATCTTCCGGGAGGGCGAGGAGGCCAATCAGTTTTACATCGTGCGCCAGGGCAAGGTGGCGCTGGAAATCGTCACCCCGCAGCGCGGCTCGATTATCATCGACACGCTGAGCAATGACGAAGTTCTGGGGTGGTCGTGGCTGCTGCCGCCCTATCACTGGCATTTCAACGCGCGCGCGCTCGAGCTCACCCGCGCCATCGCACTGGATGGCAAATGCCTGCGCAACAAATGCGAGAGCGACCACGATTTGGGCTATGAATTGTTGAAACGTTTTGTCCATCTCATCGAACAGCGCCTGCAGGCCACGCGCTTGCAGCTTTTGGATCTCTACGGCAGTTGACGCGGCTGATGCTCCGGTGCCTGCCGCGGCGAAGCGTGGCGTCATGATTTCATTTCCCGCCCGGATGAGTGCACCGGAGAGGGTCGTGTGTGCGAGTGAGAAATTTTATGGCTGAGACTCTTTCCCATCCCATGCTGCCGCATCCTTATGTGATTCGACAGGTGCGCAAAGAAACGCCCGATACCTTCACGCTCGAGCTCGAACCCGACGATGGCCATCACCATCCGGCTTTTGCGCCCGGGCAATTCAACATGCTCTATCTTTTCGGCGTGGGTGAGATCCCGATCTCGATCAGCGGGGATCCGACCCGGCCCCTGCCGCTGGTGCATACCACCCGCGCGGTTGGCGTGGTGACCAATGCCATGCGCGCACTCAAACGGGGCCAGGCGCTGGGCGTGCGCGGTCCCTTCGGCACGCACTGGCCGGTGGAAAAAGCGGAGGGGCAGGATGTTTTGATCGTGGCGGGCGGCATTGGTCTGGCACCTCTGCGGCCGGCGATGTATGCCATCCTGGCACAGCGGGAAAAATTCGGCAAAGTCGTGCTGCTCTACGGCGCGCGCACCCCCTCTGACATCCTCTTCCGCCGCCAGCTTGAACAATGGCGGGCGCAGTTCGATTTGGAAGTGTATGTCAGCGTTGACCGCGCCACCGGCGCCTGGCGCGGCAACGTTGGCGTGGTCACCAAGCTGATTCCCAAGGCGCCTTTTGACCCGCGCAACACCGTGGCCTTTGTCTGCGGGCCGGAGGTGATGATGCGCTTCACGGTTGCCGAGCTGGAGAAGCGCGGCGTGCTCTCCCGGCAGATCTTCGTCTCGATGGAGCGCAACATGAAATGCGGCATCGGCTGGTGCGGCCACTGTCAGTTTGGCCCGGCCTTCGTCTGCAAGGACGGCCCCGTTTTCCCCTACACCGAGGTGAAGGAGTTGATGACCAGGTGGGAGATCTGAAATGGCGGATGCAAACAACAGGAAACCTGCCTCCGGCGCCCCGCGCAAGCCGAAACTCGCGGTGTGGAAATTCTCCTCCTGTGACGGTTGCCAGTTGAGCCTGCTGGATTGCGAGGAGGAGTTGCTGGCGGTGGCCGGCGCAGTCGAAATTGCCAATTTCCCGGAAGCCTCGCGCGCGGTGGTGAAGGGGCCCTATGATCTGTCGCTGGTGGAGGGCTCGATCACCACGCCGCATGACGCGGAACGCATCCATCAAGTCCGCCGCGTCTCGAAATATCTCGTCACCATTGGCGCGTGCGCCACCGCCGGCGGCATTCAGGCGCTGCGCAATTTCAAGGAGGTGCGCGAATTCATTGCGGTGGTCTATGCCACGCCGAGTTACATCGCGACACTCAACAAATCCACCCCCATTGCCGATCATGTGTTCGTCGATTTTGAATTGCGCGGCTGCCCGGTCAACAAGAGGCAACTGGTGGAGGTGATCAGTGCCTTTCTCAATCACCGCAAGCCCAATGTGCCGCGCTACAGCGTGTGTCTGGAATGCAAGCAGCGCGCCACGGTTTGTGTGATGGTGGCGCAGGGCGTTCCCTGTCTGGGGCCGGTCACCCAGGCGGGTTGCGGCGCTCTCTGCCCGGCATACGATCGCGGCTGTTATGCCTGCTTCGGGCCCAAGGAAACGCCGAACACCGAGTCGTTGAGCGCGCGCTGGGCCCAGTTGGGTGTTTCGCAAACCGGGCTGGTGCGTGCGTTTCGCGGATTCAATGCCTATGCCGAGGCTTTCCGCAAAGAGAGCGAGGCCCGTGAGGGCCGGCTGCCCGGCGCGTGAAAACCGCCGCGGCTGCGCGAGAAAAGAGCCGCGGCGCAGGCCTCCTGCCGGCATGGTTGATGTCCGTCCGAAACGTGAACTTTGAAAAAATGCTCTTGCAACGGCTTGGCCGTTGCCTCAAATACCCCGGCCTTTTCACGAGCCGTGTGCTTTTGGAAAGCCCGGCTCAGACGGGGCGGGAACAATTTTGGCAGGCTGGTTATCTTGCGGCATCCCGCCCGCTCGGGTTGCTGACCGGCCGTCCGCGTTGCGAAAAGAGTGAAACGACCATGGCGACGAAAACGATCAAAGTCGACTATCTTGCACGGGTGGAAGGCGAAGGCGCGCTGTTGGTGAAGATCAAGGACAACGCCGTCTCCGAAGTCAAGCTGAAAATCTTCGAGCCGCCGCGCTTCTTTGAGGCCTTTCTCCGCGGCCGGCATTATTCCGAGGCGCCGGACATCACCGCGCGCATTTGCGGTATTTGTCCGATTGCCTATCAGATGAGCTCGGTGCACGCGATGGAAGACGCCTTCGGTGTGCAGGTGAATGGCGGCCTGCGCGCCTTGCGCCGCCTGCTGTATTGCGGGGAATGGATCGAAAGCCATGCGTTGCACATCTACCTGCTGCATGCCCCGGATTTTCTCGGCTACCAGGACGCCATTACGATGGCGCAAGATCATCCCGAAGTGGTGCAGCGTGGCCTGCAGTTGAAAAAAATCGGCAATGATCTCGTCACCCTGCTTGGCGGCCGCGAGATTCATCCCATCAATGTGCGCGTTGGCGGCTTCTACAAGGCCCCGGAGCGCGCAGAATTGGAAAAGCTGGCCGAGAAACTGAAGTGGGCGCGTGCGGCCGCGCTCGCCACGGTGCAATGGACCGCGACGCTGGACTATCCCGACTTCGAGCAGGACTATGAGTTCGTGGCGCTGCGCCATCCCGAGGAATACCCGTTTAACGAGGGCCGGCTGGTATCCAACAAAGGCCTGGACATCGCCGTGCGCGACTACGAGAACCATTTTGTCGAAGAACACATGCAGCATTCCCATGCGCTGCATTCCCTGCTGCGCGCGCGCGGCGCCTATTTCGTCGGGCCGCTGGCGCGTTACAATCTCAATTTTGACCGTCTCACCCCGCTCGCCCAGGAAGCCGCATTGAATGCCGGTTTGGGACGCGAATGCCGCAACCCCTTCAAGAGCATCATTGTGCGCAGTGTGGAAACCCTCTATGCCTGCGAAGAAGCCCTGCGCCTGATCGCCGCGTATGAAAAGCCGCAAAAGCCCGCGGTCAGTGTGCATGCCCGCGCCGGCATCGGCTACGGCTGCACCGAAGCGCCGCGTGGCATTCTGTATCATCGCTACCGTCTCGACGATCATGGCATGATTCACGACGCCAGGATCGTGCCGCCGACCTCGCAAAATCAAAAGACGATGGAAAGCGACCTGCGGCACTTTGTGGCAGGCCGCCTGGACCTGCCCCATGAGCAACTGACCTGGCAGTGTGAACAGGCCATTCGCAATTACGACCCGTGTATTTCGTGTGCCACGCATTTCCTGAAATTGCAGGTGGTGCGCGAGTAGCTCTCCGGCCGGGTCACGATTGGCCCTCCTGCACCCTCGCCGCCCCGGTCACACGGCAAGCCGCCTTTCCATCTGCGAGGGCAATTGCGGTGGTCGGTATGCCACGCGCCGGGAGAATTCGTCCGATCGAACGGGATGCGCAGGTTGTCATGTCGAGTGATCGAACGTTTTTTCATTTCAACTTTCCCGGTCAACAGAATGATGTGCAAGGCGAATGACTTTTTGCAAAAACGCGGTGCACGCCTTTCACCGCCATCTTGGTGACAGGAAAGGCCGGTTTCACCCGGCAAACCCGCATCTCACTTTGCCAGGTCTCGCAATCTCCGCAAACCGGTTGCCTCCCCATGAGGCAGGGTGACAGAGATGGCACACGAATCCCCAACCTGTCAGCGTGCTTTGGTGCTTGGTGTGGGCAATGAGTACCGCGGCGATGATGCCGTGGGTATTCTGCTCTGCCGGCTGCTGGCGCCACAGGCACCGCCACATGTTGCGGTTGTCGAGCACAATGGCGACGGCACCGCTCTGCTCGAAGCCTGGCAGGGGGCGGAGCTGGTGATCGTCCTCGATGCCGTGCAATCCGGCGCGCCGGCCGGCACGATCTTTCGCTGCGACGCCGCGCTGCAGGCCATCCCCGCACAGTTGTTTCACTATTCCACCCACGCCTTCAGCCTGGCCGGCGCCATCGAACTCGGGCGCGCCTTGCATCGCCTGCCGCGCCATTTGATTGTCTATGGCATCGAAGGTGTGAATTTCACTCCCGGCGCACCGCTCTCCGCGGCCGTGGCGCAGGCAATGCCCGGGGTGCTGGCGCAAGTCATGCGTGATCTGCACCTGTTTGCGCCGGCGCACCAGCCGGAAATTCCCGCGCTGCAGCCATTGACTTTTTGATCGCAGACCTTACCTTGGGCCGGTGCGCAGATCATTATCCCGTGAGACGAGCCTTGTGCCATGAACCATCCGACTGAGGCCGGTCGCAACACCACGCACGACTTTTTGCGCCATCAACGCCAGTCGCTTGAGGCAATTTTCCAGCCCAAATCCATCGCCGTGATCGGTGCCACCGAACGGCCCGGCAGCGTGGGCCGCGCGGTGATGTCGAATCTGCTGGGCGGCAAATTTGGCGGCGCCCTCTTTCCCGTCAATCGCCATCGCAAAACCGTGCTGGGGGTGCCGGCCCATCCCCACGTGACTGACCTCCCGAGTCCGGTTGATCTCGCCATCCTGGCCACGCCGGCGGAAACCGTGCCGGATGTGATCGCGGAATGTGCCGCCGCTGGCGCGGCCGCTGCCATCATTTTGGCGGCCGGCTTTCGCGAACGCGGGGCGGCCGGCGCCGCTTTGGAACAGCGCGTGCTCGCACAGGCCGGCGGCCGGTTGCGCATTCTCGGCCCCAATTCGTTTGGGGTGATGCTGCCGCATCTCGGGCTCAATGCGACCTTTGCACGCGCCATGGCACAGTCCGGCCATGTCGCCTTGCTCAGCCAAAGTGGCGCACTGGGCGCCGCCATTCTGGATTGGAGCCTGAAGGCCAATGCCGGCCTCAGCGCCTTCATCTCGGTGGGCAACATGTTGGACATCGGCTGGGGCGATTTGATCGATTACCTCGGCGATGATCCGCGCACCAAGAGCATCATCATTTACATGGAGACCATTGATGACGCGCGCGCCTTCTTGTCGGCCGCACGCGAAGTGGCTTTCCGCAAGCCGATCATCGTGCTCAAGGCCGGCCACACCACTGCGGCCGCGCAGGCTGCCGCCTCGCACACCGGCAGTTTGGCGGGCAGTGATCGCGTGGTGGAAGCCGCTTTTCGACGGTGTGGCGTGCTGCGCGTCAACACCATTGCCGAGCTGTTCTACATGGCAGAGGTGCTGGACAAACAGCCGCGGCCGCGCGGACCGCGGCTGACCATTCTCACCAACGCCGGCGGCCCGGGCGTGCTCGCAGCCGATGCCCTGCTCGCCAGCGGCGGCCGGCTCGCGTCGCTCTCGCCGGATACCCTCGACCGGCTCGATCACCTGCTGCCGGCGCACTGGAGTCATGGCAACCCCATCGACATTTTGAGTGATGCCGACGCGGCGCGCTATGCGCAAGCCCTGGCGCTGGCGGCGAAGGATGCCAACAGCGAAGGTCTGTTGGTTGTTTTGACGCCACAAGCCACCGCGGATCCCACGGCCACCGCAGAACTCATCAAAGACAAGGCGGCAGCCTTTGGCGTACCGCTTCTCGCAAGCTGGATGGGCGGCGCCGGGGTGGCTGAAGGGGAGGCGATTCTCGATCGCGCCGGCATTCCAGTCTTCCCCTTTCCCGACACGGCCGCCCGCATGTTTGCCTACATGTGGCAATACACCGAGAACCTGCGCGGCTTGTATGAAACGCCCATGCTGCCGGCGCATGCCGATGACGGCGCCATCCAACGGGAGCAAGCCGCGACAATCATCCAGACCGTGCGGCAAGCCGGCCGGGCTTGGTTCAACGAGGTGGAAGCCAAAAACCTGCTGGCTGCCTATGGCGTGCCGGTGGTGAGCACCTATGCCGCGACCAGCGAGCAGGACGCCGTCCGCCTGGCGGAACAGCTCGGTTACCCGGTGGTGCTCAAGCTGCTTTCTGCGACCGTGACACACAAAACCGCCAGCGGCGGCGTGCGGCTGATGTTGCACGATGCCGCGGCCGTGCGCCGGGCATTTCGCGAGATTGCCGCTGCGCGGCAAGCCGGCGGCGGCGATTTTCAGGGCGTCACCGTGCAGCCGATGATCCCGCCGCCCGGCATTGAATTGATCCTGGGCAGCACGATTGATCCGCAATTCGGCCCGGTTCTGCTGTTCGGTGCCGGTGGTTTGCTGGCGGAGGCACTGCAGGATTACAGCCTGGCTTTGCCGCCGCTCACCACCACGCTGGCGCGCCGCATGATGGAACGCACACGCATCTTCCCGGCGCTGCAACAAGCCGCGACGCAGCACAAGCTCGATCTGGAGTCCCTGACGCAACTGCTGGTGCGCCTGAGCTGGCTGGTGGTGGAGCGTCCCGAGATTCGGGAGATCGAAATCAATCCGCTGTTTGTTTCCGGGGAGCGGTTGCTGGCGCTGGACGCAAAGGTGATTTTGCATGAGGCCACGCTGCCGCCGGAGCAATTGCCCAGGCCGGCCATTCGGCCCTATCCGCGGCAATACCAGAGCTCCTGGCACTTGAAGAACGGCACGCCGGTGCTGATCCGGCCGATTCGGCCGGAGGACGAGCCGCTGATGGTGGCTTTTCACCAGCAGCTCTCCGCGCGCACGGTTTATTTGCGCTATTTCCATTTGATCACGCTGACGCAGCGCATCGCGCATGAACGCCTGACCCGCATCTGTTTCATTGATTATGATCGCGAGATGGCGCTGGTGGTCGAACGCCGCAGCGATGACGGCGAGGGCCGCGAAATCATTGCCGTGGGGCGGCTGAGCCGGTCCCGCCGCGTCAACGAGGCGGAGTTTGCCGTGCTGGTGAGTGATGCATATCAAGGCCAGGGCCTGGGCACCGAATTGTTGCGCCGGCTGCTGCAGATTGCGGCCGCGGAAAAGATCCGCCGTGTCTCCGCCGACATTCTGCCGGATAACGATGACATGCAGCGCGTTTGCAGAAAACTCGGCATGCAACTGCGGTTTGATCATGAGGAGCACGTGGTCAAGACCTGGATCGACCTGCCGGTGGAGAAATGAGAATGCGCGTCCGCTCCCAATCGCGAACACTCGAAAAGATGCCCCGCAACTGCTTCGCCATGAACCTGTAACGGTCTGCCACGGCCTGGCCGTGGGCATGAAAAGCCTCTAACTTTCTCTTCACTTCTCAAGTCTTGCAATCTCCCTCCGGCAGTGACACGCAGATGCCAACTTTTGAATTATCAAGAAGCAATTCCCAATTGTGAGAATGGCAACAACAGGCTTTTGCAGGGTTGGGAATCCCGGTCGACGGCCTGACCATATCGTGCCTCAGCCCGGCAAAGCATCTCTCACAAATCAAATCAGTTAAGGCTTGCAGCGCGGCAGGCACACACCATGTTTTTTCGGCATGGCGTTTGAAAGAAAGCAAATGGCGGCGTGGCTTCTGTGAAATCCGCAGGAGGGGACGGCACATCAACCATCAAACAAAAAGAGTTCACCATGGCAGAGATTCGCAAAGAAGGTCACGCGCGTGGCATGGTTGTCATCAATGCGGAGGAATGCAAGGGCTGCGGCTTATGCGTGGAGGTCTGCCCGCCCTCCGTGTTGAAGATTTCCGAGGCCCTGAATCGCATGGGCTATCATCCGGCGGAATACCTCGGCGTGGAATGCACTGGTTGCGGCGTCTGCTTCTATGTCTGTCCGGAGCCGGGTGCCATTACCGTTTATAAACGGGTGAGTGCCAAAGCCCCGGTTGCCGAATAATGAGCCGCACCACTCCAGAGGCACACAGTTACTCTTCGCAGCAGCAGGCAAAAACCGGAATCGTGAAATCAGGGTCGCATATGCAACTCATCAAAGGCAATGAGGCGGTGGTCAAAGCGGCGTTGCTCGCCGGGTGCCGCGCCTACTTTGGCTACCCCATCACGCCGGCGAGCGAGATCGCGGAAAGCGCCGCGCTCTACTTTCCCAAAGCCGGCGGGGTCTTTTTGCAGGCCGAGAGTGAGGTGGCTTCAATCAACATGCTGTTTGGCGCCGCCGCCACCGGCGTGCGCGCCATGACCGCCTCCTCCAGTCCCGGCATCTCGCTGATGCAGGAGGGCATCTCCTATGCAGCGGGTGCCGAGCTGCCCGTGGTTATCGTGGACATCATGCGCGGCGGTCCGGGCTTGGGCAACATCGCACCCGAACAGGGGGACTATTTTCAGGTTGTCAAAGGCGGAGGGCACGGCAATTATCACGTCATCGTGCTGGCGCCCAACAGTGCGCAGGAAATGTGTGATCTCACCATCCTGGCGTTCGAGCTGGCGGATCGCTATCGCAATCCCGTGGTCGTGCTGGCGGACGGTTTTATTGGCCAGATGATGGAACCGGTGAATTTTCCTCCCGCCGTCACGCAGTTGCCGCCCAAACCCTGGGCGGTGGCGGGCACCGCCGCGACGCGCGACAATCTCATCACCTCCATCGAGCTGGTGCCGGAAGAATTGGAAGCCCATGTGCGTCACCTCTATGAAAAGTATGAGATCGTTGCCCGGGAAGAGCAGCGCTATGAGGCCTACCGCCTGGAGAACGCCGAGATCGTGACCGTGGGCTATGGCATCGTGGCGCGACTGCTGCGCACGGCGGTGGACATGGCGCGCCGCCGCGGCATCCCGGTCGGCTTGCTGCGACCGATCACGCTCTGGCCCTTTCCCAAAAACAAGATCGAGGAGTTGACCGATCACACTTACGGCTTTCTGGTGTGTGAACTGAGCATGGGCCAAATGGTGGAGGATGTCCGCCTGGCGGTAAATGGCTGGGTGCCGGTGCAGTTCTACGGTCGTTCCGGCGGCATGGTGCCGACGGCCGAAGAGCTGCTGCAACAGATCGAGCGCTTTTGGAAAGAGTTGGATGTGGGTGACGCTTGAAGCGGCCCGTGATTGTGCGCATGACGGCAACCACCTTTTCGCAGGCAAAATAAAAAGGCGAGGAGCATCTGTTTCGAGGCCGGGGTGATTTGAATGATGGAGCATGTCCTGCAATGCCCGGCAAGCCCGGCTGGTGCCTGAAAAGAATGTCGAACCATCAGATGCTCCTCGTCAGGTTTGCGGACAGGAAGGGTAAAACAGGGCAAGCTTGTGCAGTACCAGCTCAAAGTCATGTGGGGATGCTCTCTTTTCGTGAGGAAGTACCATGATTACCGAAGACAAGGAATTGCAGCCCGGTTATGAATGGGAACTGGATTTCCACTGTGTGCGCTGCGGTGCCGCCCACGATCTGCTTTTCGACAAAGCGACAGAGAAGATGTACTGCGTCCGTTGCTGGCGGATGGTGCAGAGTGGGTTGCCGACCCAGCCGGAGCCGGTGGAATTCCAGGAGTGAGTTTGGCCCGCCGCCGTTTTGCCGGGTGGTGAAGGCAAAGACTGAACATGCATGAAAACCCTGCGATCTTGGGAGAGAGAATCATGGAAGCCACTGTTTTGCGCCGGCCGGCCTCGTTTTATGAAGTTTTCAACCGCAAGCCCGGCGCGGAGAAAACCTCCACCCACTACTGCCCCGGTTGCGGTCACGGCACCATCCACAAGTTGATTGCCGAGGCCATGGATGATTTCGGGATTGCCGACCGCACCGTGTTCATCTCTCCGGTGGGCTGCGCGGTGTTTGCCTATTACTACATGAAATGCGGCAACATCCAGGTGGCACATGGCCGCGCACCGGCGGCCGCGACCGGCGTGCGGCGGGCCTTGCCCGACAGCATCGTCATCAGCTATCAAGGCGACGGCGATCTGGCCGCGATCGGCGGCAACGAAATTTTGCATGCGGCCAACCGCGGCGAAAACATCACGGTGATTTTCGTGAACAATGCCATCTACGGCATGACCGGCGGCCAGATGGCGCCCACCACGCTGCTCGGCATGAAAACCACCACCACGCCCTATGGCCGTTCGGCCGGCAATGAGGGTTTTCCCCTGCGGGTCTGCGAACTGTTGTCCTCTCTGGAAGCCCCGGCCTACCTCGAACGGGTGGCGGTGACCGACGCCAAAAACGTGATGTCCGCGCGGCGTGCCATTCGCAAGGCGATTCAGTATCAAATCGAGGGCCGTGGCTTCTCGCTTGTCGAGCTGCTCGCGATTTGCCCCACCGGCTGGAATCTCACACCCTCCGCCGCCAAAAAATGGCTGGTGGAAAACATGCTGCCGGTGTTTCCACTGGGGGTGTTTCGCGACAAGAAGGAAAAGCCGGCCACGCCGCCGCCCAGTAACGGCGAATGGAAACCCGCCGCGGATCTCCGCGCGTTGCTCGATATTCCGCAGGAGAACGAGACCGTCTGGCAGGCGCCGGCGACCGGCCGGGAGCTGAGTCCGCGCATGAAGATTGCGGGTTTTGGCGGGCAGGGGATTTTGTTCGCCGGCGTGACGCTTGCGGAAGCCGGCATGCGCATTGGTCGTCACGTGAGCTGGCTGCCGAGTTACGGCCCGGAAATGCGCGGCGGCACGGCCAACTGCCACGTCATCATCTCTAACGAGAAAATTGGCTCGCCGCTGGTTTCCGAAAGCGACGTGCTGATCGCGATGAACCGGCCGTCGCTGGAGAAATTTCAGGCGGAGGTCCGGCCGGGGGGGCTGGTGCTGTACAATCGCTCGCTGATCGCCGGCGTGACGCTGCGTGACGAGGTGCAAGTTGTGGCGGTTCCCGCCACCGAAATTGCCGATGCGCTCGGTAACACCAAAGTTGCCAACGTGGTAATGCTGGGTGCCTACCTCGAGTTGTCGAAGCTGTTGCCCGAGGAGGTGGTGCTGGCCGTGCTCAACCAGAAGGCCAAATCCCGGCCGGCGCTGGCGGAGCTGAATGCCAGGGCATTGGCCGCGGGACAGAATTTCGCCCGCACTGGTGTTCTGCCGCACCACGCCTGAGCGGAGAGCACCTGGCCTTGCGTGTGCGGCAAAACCTCATCTGCATTTTGGCGGAGGTGCGCCATGACACTCGAGCTGTCTGTCAAAGAGCTGGAGCTGCTGCAGCGTATTGTGCAGCAGTACTTCATGAACCTGCGCGAGGAGATTTATCACACTGACTCCTCGCTGTTCAAAGATGATTTGAAAGTCGAGAAGGCACAGATCGAAGCGATGCTGAATAAAATCGCAACTGCCGTGCGAGCAGCAGCCACCGCCTGAACCGTGAGTGGCGAGGCTGGCATGGCACCAGCCGCGCTCTTTGTGCCAAACCGGACGGGTGAAGGCGGGCAAGAGGCCCGGCCAGTCATCCGGCAAGCAATGACGAACAGAGGCGCGCCATGGTCATTGGCATTCCCGTGGAAACCTGGCGGGACGAACAGCGTGTGGCATTGTCTCCCGCGGGCGTCTATGCGCTGGTCAAGGCCGGACACAAAGTCGTGGTGCAGTCCGGCGCCGGAGCAGGCTGCGGCTTTACCGATCAAATCTATGATGAAGCGGGCGCCCATCTTGCGTTCAGTGCCGGTGAAGTCCTCGGCCGCGCCGACATGATCGTCAAGGTCATGCCACCCTCGCTGGAAGAAGTGACCGCAATGGCGCCGGGGAAAACCCTGCTGAGCTTTTTCAACTTCAGCACCATGAACCCCCGGCTCATGGCCCTGCTGAGCGAAACGCGCTGCACCGCCATCGGCTACAACCTGATCGAGGACCGTCACGGCAACCTGCCGGTGTTGACCACCATGAGTGAAATCGCCGGCATGCTGTTGCCCCAAATTGCCGGACAGTTGCTCACCACGCCGGCGGGCGGCCGCGGCATCCTGTTGGGTGGCGTGGCGGGCATTCCCGCTCATCAACTCAACAGCGCGATCGCCACGCCCTACAACATCGAGCGCAATCTCGGCACGGTGGATGTGCTGGTGGGTGCCGTGATGATTCACGGCCAGCAATCACCGCACGTGGTGACGGAGGACATGGTCAGGCGCATGCGCCCGGGCAGCGTGATCATGGACATTTCCATCGATCAGGGCGGCTGTGTGGAGACCAGCCGGCCGACGACGCATTCCGACCCCACCTTCATCCGCCACGGCATCATTCATTATGCCGTGCCGAACATTCCGGCATTGGTGGCGCGTTCCGCCGCGCATGCGCTCAACAACACCATTTTGCCCCTTGTGCTGCGACTGGCGGAGCAGGGGCCGGCAGCGATGGCGGAATCCCGCCTGTTGCAGCGGGGGGTGTATCTCTTTCAGGGGCAATGCACCCAGCCGGGAGTGGCATACATGCTCGGCTGGCCGCATGTGCCGATCACCGAGCTGCTGTCGCATCCGGCGCAGGCCTGAGAGCGGTGTGCGCGGGGAGAGGACCTCCACCGGCCCGCCGTTCGCAATTGTCTCCAACCACAGCCAAAAGTTCGACCCGGCGGGTCTCCTGCCGGGAGACAGCGTGAGGCATGGCGGCATCAGGCGGAGTATCATGCCGCAGCATGTTTGAACGGTGCAAAAGTAAAAGCTCGCGCCGGCCAGCCGCCGGCGTCTTGTGTGTCATTGTGCATGATTGATGAAGGATCCCTTTGAGCGAGAGTGAAATCGTACGGCGCGCGGCTTCTCCTTAATCGCAGCAATCCACAATCAAGGATTGAAAGCGGAATGAAAATGAATTATTTTGGGGCGGGAGGAGACACCCTCGTGACAGAATGGCATTGATGGTGGCCGCCTTGCAAAGGCTCCAGTCCCTGTTCGTGATCATCTTAAAAATTGGCGCACGGTTGCGGCCGGCTGCCGGCTATGGCCCGCATCCCATTCACCGCCGCCGTGGTCGAGGGAAGCACAAATGGTAACGAAAGAAGCAGCCCTTCGCTATCACCGCGAAGGCCGCAAGGGCAAGATCGAGGTGACTCCGACCAAGCCCTGCGTCACACAAACCGATTTGTCCCTGGCTTACACACCGGGTGTTGCCGAACCCTGCCGTGAAATCCAGCGGGACGGCAATTTGGTGTGGGAATACACGGCGCGCGGCAATCTGGTGGCCGTGGTCTCCAATGGCACGGCCGTGCTCGGCCTGGGCGATATCGGCGCCGCCGCCGGCAAACCGGTGATGGAAGGCAAGGGGGTGTTGTTCAAGCGTTTTGCAGATATCGACGTCTTTGACATCGAGCTGGACACCCACGATCCGCAGGAGATCATCAAGGCGCTCAAGCTCATGGAACCGACCTTCGGCGGCATCAATCTCGAAGACATCAAGGCGCCGGAGTGTTTTGTCATCGAGGAAACGCTCAAGCAGATCATGAAGATTCCGGTGTTCCATGATGACCAGCACGGCACCGCCATCATCTCGGGCGCGGCGCTGCTCAACGCGCTGGAGCTGGTGGGCAAGGATATCAGCCAGGTGAAGGTGGTGTTCAACGGCGCCGGCGCCTCCGGCATCGCGTGTGCGAATTACTATCTCAGTCTCGGGGTCTCGCGGCAGAACCTGATTTTGTGCGACACCAAGGGTGTGGTCTACGCCGGCCGCAAGGAGAACATGAATCCCTACAAGGCGAAACTGGCGGCGGAAACCAGGGCCCGCACGCTCGCCGAGGCGATGGAAGGCGCCGATGTTTTTGTCGGCCTCTCCGGCCCCAACATGGTGACCAGGGAGATGGTGAGGTCAATGGCGAAAGACCCGGTGATTTTTGCCATGGCCAACCCGGATCCGGAGATCACTTACGAGGAGGCCACCTCGGTGCGCAGCGATCTCATCATGGCCACCGGCCGCTCGGATTATCCCAACCAGGTCAACAACGTGCTGGGCTTCCCTTTCATCTTCCGCGGGGCGCTGGATGTGCGCGCGACAGCCATCAACGAAGAGATGAAGCATGCCGCCACCCGCGCCCTCGCCGCGCTGGCAAAGGAACCCGTGCCCTACGCCGTCATCAAAGCCTATCGCCTGAGCAATCTCAAATTCGGCCGTGACTATATCATCCCCAAGCCCTTCGATCCGCGCGTGCTGTTGTGGGTGGCGCCCGCAGTGGCACAGGCGGCCATGGCGAGCGGGGTGGCGCAAAAAAAGATCGATCTGGACAAATACCGCGAAGAGCTGGAAGGCCGGCTGGGTTTCTCGCGCAAGTTCATGCGGGTGATGATCAACAAGGCCAAGGCCGCGCCCAAGCGCATCGTCTATCCCGAGGGCGATTTCCCCGCGATTTTGAAGGCCTGCGAAATCATTCTCGACGAGGGCATCGCCCATCCCATCCTGCTGGGCGATGAGCAGGTGATTCAGCATCGCATCGAGGAAATGCGCCTGCATCTGCGCGGCGGCGTGGAAATTGTCAACCCGCTTACTTCGCCGAAGCTGGTACCCTATGTCGACCGCTTCTATGAGCTGCGCAAACGCAAGGGCATCACCCGGCGCGAAGCCGAAGAGCTGATGCGGCATCGCAACTATTTCGGCCCGATGATGGTCCATCTCGGGGAGGCGGACGGCCTGGTCGCCGGTATCACCAAACACTATCCTGAAACCCTGCGGCCGGCGCTGCAAATCATCAGGCTGCGGGACGGTGTCTCCAAAGTCGCCGGTTTGTACGCCATGGTCTTCAAAGAGGGCGTCTATTTCATCGCAGATGCCACCGTCAACATCGACCCGAGCGCCGAGGACCTCGCCGAGATCGCCATGCTGGCCGCCCGGGAGGTGCGGCGTTTCAACATCGAGCCGCGCGTCGCCCTGCTCTCCTTTTCCAACTTCGGCAGCGTGCGCCATCCGCTGTCGCAAAAGGTGCAGGAGGCGCTCGCCATTTTGCGACACCGGGCCGTGGATTTCGTGGTGGATGGTGAGATGCAGGCGGACACCGCGGTGGTGCCGGAAATCGTTGACGAGTTCTATCCTTTCTGCCGCATCAAAGGCGGCGCCAATGTGCTCATCTTTCCGGATTTGACCAGCGGCAACGTGGCCTACAAGCTGCTGCAGCGTCTCGGCCATGCAGAAGCCATTGGCCCGGTGCTCATGGGCATGAGGAAGCCGGTGCATGTTCTGCAAATCGGCAGTATGAGCGAGATGGACGTGGTGAACATGACCGCGATTGCGGTGGTCGATGCTCAGATGCTCGGCAAGGAAAGCTGAAGCGGCTCCGGCATGTCTGTCGCCGACAGAGGGCGGAGCGAAAGTGGGTTGGCGAAAAGGCGGAAAGATGAAATCGCAAGGGCAATCCCGCAGCCGGTGCGGTCCGTTGTGCGTCTTGCTCCGGAGTGAGTCATGACCCTCGAGCAGAAATACCGCTATCTTTTTGGCCCGGTGCGTTCCCGGCGCCTGGGCCTCTCGCTTGGTATCGATATCGTGCCGGGCAAGACTTGCACGTTCAACTGCGTTTATTGCCAGCTCGGCCGGACCACGCAGCAAACCGTGCAGCGGGAGGAATATGTGCCGGCCAATGAGGTGCTGACCGAGCTGGCGGATTTTCTGCAACATGACGGCCGCGCCGATTATCTGACTTTTTCCGGTTCGGGCGAGCCGACGCTGCATCGCAGGCTCGGCGAGATGATCGGGCGCGCCAAGCGCCTGAGCAGCATTCCGGTGGCCGTGCTCACCTGCAGCGCGCTGATGTACGATGCGCAAGTGCGGCAGGAGCTGGCACAGGCGGATGTGGTTTTGCCCTCGCTCGATGCCGCCTCGCCCCGCACGTTTTATGCGATCAACCGGCCGCATGGCCGTTTGTATCTCGCGGAGATCATTCACGGCCTGCGCCAGTTTCGCGCGGAATATTCCGGCAAAATCTGGCTGGAGATCATGCTGGTCAAGGGCGTCAATGATGGTGCCGAGGAGATCGCGCTGCTGCGCCGCGCCATCGCCGAGATCCGGCCGGACAAGGTGCATCTCAACACCGTGGTGCGGCCGCCAGCGGAGGACGAGGCCCAGCCACTCTCCGAGGAGGAATTGCGTGCGGTGCAGGCCATGATCGGCCCGCCGGCCGAAGTGATGGCGGAGCGCCCGACCGCACCGCGCACCTCACTCGACAACCACCTGATCTCCGAGGCGGTCAATCTCATTGCCCGCCATCCCATGACGCTTGAGGAAATTGCCCACTACATGAATTGCAAGCCGGAGATCATTGCGTTGATGCTGAAGGGATTGACCGAGACCGGTGAGGTGGAGGCGCGCACCCATCGCGGTCGGGTGTTTTATATCGCGCTCACGGCGGAGAAGGCCCGCTCCCGGCGTATGCCCGCCGGCGGGGCGAAACTGGCCGGCGAAAATCTCGGGTCCCAATTACACCAGGGGTGACTGCCATGCGAACCATTATCGAGCCTTTTCGCATCAAAATGACCGAGCCGATTCACCTGCCGTCACCTGAGGAGCGCGTGGCGAAACTGGCGGCGGCGCACTACAACGTTTTCCTGTTGGATGCCGCGGATTGCCCCATCGACCTGCTGACCGACAGCGGCACCGGCGCCATGTCCACTGAGCAATGGGCCGCCTTGATGCTGGGTGATGAAAGCTATGCCGGCAGCAAATCGTGGAAACGATTCGAGGTCACCGTCCGGCAGATCACCGGCATGAAGCATGTGTTTCCCACACACCAGGGCCGCGCGGCGGAGGGCATTCTGGCGCAAACCCGTCTCAAGCCCGGTGACCTCGTTCCCAACAACAGCCATTTCGACACCACCCGCGCCAATATCGAATTCGTGCAGGCGCAGGCGGTGGATTTGCCCTGCCCGGAGGGCCTCGACATTACCCTGGAAGCGCCCTTCAAAGGCGATATGGATTTGGCCCGGCTGGAGCAATTTCTCGAGCAGTACGGCCGTGAAAAAATTCCCTTCTGCATGATCACGGTGACCAACAACACCGGCGGCGGCCAGCCGGTGTCGCTCGCCAACATTCGTGCGGTGAAACGGCTGCTGCAAAAACACGGCGTGCCGCTGGTGATCGATGCCTGCCGTTTCGCGGAGAATGCCTACTTCATCCACGAACGCGAGCCGGGCTATCGCGGCAAGAGCCTGCTGGAAATCGCCCGGGAGATGTTCTCTTATGCCGATGCCGCCACCATGAGCGCCAAAAAAGACGGCCTCGCCAACATTGGCGGCTTTCTGGCCTGCCAGGATGATCAATGGGCCGAGGATTTCCGCAACGCCCTGATCCTGCGCGAAGGGTTTCCAACCTACGGCGGCCTTGCCGGCCGGGATTTGGAAGTGATCGCGGTGGGCCTGATGGAGGCACTCGATTATGACTATCAAGTCTACCGGCATGCCACGGTTGAATACCTCGGCCGGCGCTTGCAAAAGCTCGGCATTCCCCATGTGCGTCCGGTTGGCGGCCACGCGGTCTTCCTTGATGCCAAAGCCATGCTGCCGCACATCCCACCGCTGCAATATCCCGGCATCGGTCTGGTGAATGCGTTGTATCTCGAAGGCGGGGTGCGCGGGGTGGAGATCGGCAGCGTGATGTTCGGCCGCTTCGACAAGTCCGGACGCGAGCTGCCGGCACCGCTGGAACTGGTGCGCCTTGCCTTTCCACGCCGCGTTTATACACAAAGCCATTTTGATTACGTCATCGAAGTGCTGGAATCGGTCTGGGGGCAGCGCGACAAGATACCGGGCTATCGCATCACCTATCAGCCCCGCTTCCTCCGGCATTTTACCTGCCATTTTGAACCACTTGCCTGAAGCTCACGGCGGCGGGCACGCCCGCCCCTTTGTTTTTGATGCCCCGCCTCGCTGCGGCCAACCCCGCTTGCGAGAATGCCCGGTGCACTGCCAGACAGAGCGTGCTGCCGGGATGGCTTGCATTTGCAACATTGCAAAAGCTCTGCGCGTGATTCCCAATTTCGGAAATCATCACTGGGTGCCTGCAGCTTAAGTGCAAATAAAACAGCAAAACAAAAGCAAGGCTGCCAGGCATGTTCCTTGCCTTGAAAAATTAACTGGAGCGTGTCCTGTGAGCATGTTGCTCGGAAAACGTTCCACACTCGGTTGGGTCGAGGTTTCCAACACACCGGGTGTTGTGAAAACTCCCGGAGATCATGCAAAGCCAGGCCATGGCAGATCCAGCCGTTGAAAAGTCAGTGATCTCGGACGGAGACCAAAGAGGAGTCAAACCTTTGTGCAAGAACGTCCACATCAGCGCGGATCACTCACTCATCCCAGGGAAAGATTATGGCGCGCAAGGCAATGTTGATTGATATCACCCGCTGTATCGGGTGTGGCCTGTGCCGCGATGCCTGCAAGGAACAAAACGGGCTGCCCGCCGGCGAAGAAACCAAACTCAACGCCAATGCCTACACCGTGGTGCAGGATTACGGCCATGATGTCTACGTGCGGCGGCTGTGCATGCATTGTGAGGTGCCGACCTGTGTCTCGGTGTGCCCGGTGGGTGCCTTCACCAAGACGGCGGACGGCCCGGTGCTGTATGAGGAGTCCAAGTGCATCGGCTGTCGCTACTGCATGCAGGCGTGCCCCTATCAAGTGCCCACTTACACCTGGGATCAAACAGAGCCGCGCGTGCGCAAGTGCATCTTCTGCCATTCGCGGCTGGCGCAGGGGCTGCCGACAGCCTGTGCCGAGGCCTGCCCGACCGGCGCCACCATCTTCGGTGATCGGGAAGAGTTGATCGCGGAAGCACAGCGCCGTCTGCGCGAGGAGCCGGAGAAATACGTCGATCACATTTATGGCCTCACCGAGGCCGGCGGCAGTTCGGTTTTCTTTCTCTCGGCCATTCCATTCGAGCAACTGGGTTTCCCGGGCAATTTGCCGAAACATCCCCTGCCCCTGCTGACCTGGAACGCGCTCTCGAAGATTCCGGACATCGTGGCGGTGGGTGGCACTGCGCTTTATGGCTTGTGGTGGATCATCAACCGCCGCGATGAAGTGGGCAGGCTGCACGCGAAGTTGAAGGAGATGGAGGACAGAAAAGAATAACCGCAGAGGCAATTCGCCGGCGGGCCGGCAAGAAGGAAAGATCCGGTGCGGGAGAGAGGATCCGTCCCGGTTGTTCGCGGGTCGCGGCAGGATGTCTTTGTAAGCAAATCCCGTATTCAAATCCCACGGCATGATTCGTGATTCCGCATCTTGCTGATCGAAGGAAGCATGCTCGTTATGAAAAAGCTGCTTGGACAGTTGACTTTCTGGCGCGCCGTACTCGTCATGCTGCTCGGCCTGGGGCTTTATGCCACTTACGTGCGCTTCACGCAAGGCCTGGGCGCGGCCACCAATCTCAGTGACCAGTTCCCCTGGGGCTTGTGGATCGGTTTCGACATTCTTTGCGGGGTGGGGCTGGCGGCAGGCGGCTTCACCCTGTGTGCCATCGTTTACATCTTCAACATCCAGGCCTATAAGGCCGTCATTCGCCCGGCGGTGTTGACCGCGTTTCTGGGCTACCTGCTCGTGATCTTCGCGCTGCTTTACGATCTCGGCCGGCCCGAGCGCATCTGGCATGCGATTGTCATGTGGAATCCGAGTTCAGTGATGTTCGAGGTTGCCTGGTGCGTGATGCTCTACACCACCGTGCTGGCGCTGGAGTTCAGCCCGATCCTTTTCGAAAAGCTGGGCTGGGAGCGGCCGCTGCGCATCGTGCGCGCCATCACCGTGCCGCTGGTCATCGTCGGTGTGCTGCTCTCCACCCTGCATCAATCCTCCCTCGGCTCGCTCTATTTGATCGTGCCGGAGAAACTGCATCCGCTGTGGTACTCTTCGCTGCTGCCGGTGTTCTTCTTCGTCTCGGCCATCGGCGCGGGTTGCGCGATGGTGATCTTCGAGTCGTTCATGAGCAGCCGCGCCTTCAAGCGCGAGATCGAGATGCCGCAGCTGGCACAGCTCGGGCGGGTGTTGGTGGTGATCCTGATGATCTACACCGTCATGAAGCTGCAGGATCTGGCCGACCGCCGTGCCTGGGTTCACGTTGTCACGCCCACGCTGGAGGCGATGCTGTACTGGGCGGAGATGGGGCTGGGCGTGCTGCTGCCGATGATTCTGCTGGCGCGGCCGCACGTGCGGCGGCATCCCACCGGCTTGTTTTGCTCGGCGCTGCTGGTGGTGCTCGGTTTCGTCCTGAATCGCATGAACGTGAGCATCACCGGCATGGAGGCCTGGGCGCGGGCCGGTTATTTTCCCTCCTGGATGGAGATTGCCGTGACGATGATGATCGTCGCGCTGGGCATCACCGCTTTTGCCCTGGCGGCGCGCCATCTGCCGGTGTTTTCCCCGACGGCGCGGGAGGAAAAAACGACAATGACGGAAAGCCCGCACCTGGCATGGGCGGAATGACACTTTGCATCGTGAAAGGAGAAGTCTCATGGCATTGATGATCACTGCCGAGTGCATCAACTGCGGCGCCTGCGAGCCGGAATGCCCGAACACGGCGATTTATGCCGGCGGCACGCCCTGGTCGTTTGCCGAGGGCACGGCGCTCACCGGGCAGATCGAATACAAGGGCGCAATGGTGGAAGCGACGCGCAAACTCGACCCCCTGTCCGACGATCTCTATTTCATCGTGCCGGAAAAATGCACGGAATGCGAAGGCTTCCATGACGAGCCGCAATGCGCTTCCGTTTGCCCGGTGGATTGCTGCGTGAAGGATCCCGATCATGAGGAGAGCAAGGAGATGTTGCTGGCCAAAAAAATGAAGCTGCATGGCAATTGAGGCCGGCTTGTTTGAAAGCGTCCGCACCGCGCGCCGGCGGATGCGGGCCGCCATTCCTGCGGTAACGCGCCACCTCCCCGGCCGCGCAACCTTTGTCCCCGCCCGTCTGTGGTGCAGGGCCTGACAGCGGCCATCGCTCACAGCAGACCGGCGCGAGGAGGCGCGCTGTTCCCGCGCCAATCTGCGAGGTGCTTATGGCCGAACTCCTGCAAGAATATGCCGACGCCATCCGCAGCCGGGTGTGCAGTGTCTGCCTGGATGCGGTGATGCAGCGTGACCTTTTTGTGCGCTGTGGGCTGCCCGCCGACCGCCGCTGCCCGGTGGATCTCTATCTGCCCCGCGTGATCGAGGTGGTCGAATCCGTTGATAGCTGGCTCTTGGAAGATTACGTTCACGCTTTGCGCGAGCGTGTGTGCGCGGTGTGTGCCAACGCCGGAGGCGGCACTTGTGTGTTGCGGCTGCAGGCCGATTGCGCCCTGGATCGCTACCTCGCGCTGGTGATCGAGGCCATCGACGAAGTCAAAACCCGCCGGCAGGCACAGGAAGAAACCGCCGGCATCCCCTGATGACAAAGCGCCATGATCACACGCGTCAGCAACAAATTGATCCTGGCGGTGGCCGGTGTCGCCATTGCCATCATCAGCATTTTTTCCTACCTGCTGCTGCAGGCGCATGAACGCCAGCTCGTGGCCGAGCTGGAGCGCAGCGCGCACCAGCTCAGCGAAACCGTGAAAAGCAGTACGCGCTACGACATGCTGTTGAACCAGCGCGAATCGGTGCATCGCATCATCAACACCATCGGGCAGCAGGAGGGCATCGAGAAGGTCCGCATCTTCAACAAGGACGGCGTGATCATCTACTCCACCGATTCCCTGGAAAGCGGCCGGATGGTCGACAAAAAAACCGAGGCCTGTTACCGCTGCCACCTGGCGGACCAGCCGCTCGAACGGCTGCCGATTTCCGAGCGCACGCGCGTGTTCCAATCCGCCGGCCGGGGTGCGACGCTGGGCATCATCAATCCGATTTACAACGAAGCGAGCTGCTGGCAGGCGGACTGCCATGCGCACAGCGAGACGCAGAAGGTGCTGGGCGTGCTCGACATTACCATGTCGCTGGCCGAAGTCGAAGCCGGCCTGCGCGCCAGCAAGATGCGGCTGCTGCTTTTTGCCGTTGTGGCGATCACCGCGGTGAGCCTGATCATTTATCTGCTGGTGAACCGCATCGTGCTCCAGCCGGTGAATGAAATCGTGGCGGCCACCAAACACGTTGCCGCCGGCGACTTGAACTACACCATAGCACTCGACAAGCCGGATGAGATCGGCCTGCTCGCCAAATCGTTCAATGACATGACGCGCCGGCTGGCGGAAACCCAGCGCCAGCTCTATCAATCCGACAAGCTGGCGTCGGTGGGGCGCTTGGCGGCGGGGGTGGCGCATGAGATCAACAACCCGCTCACCGGCGTGCTGACCTACAGCACCTTTCTGCTCAAGCGCGCCGACACCCATCCCGAAATCAAAGAAGACCTCGAAGTGATCGTGCGCGAGACCATGCGCTGCCGCGAGATCGTCCGGGGGCTGCTGGATTTTGCCCGCCAGTCGCGGCCGGAAAAGCGCGCGAGCGACATCAATGAAGTCGTGAAACGTTCGGTGCGCATTCTGCAAAACCAGTTTGCCCGCCATCACGTCCGGGTCGAACCGCATCTCGATGACAGCCTGCCGCTGGTGTCGATGGATGTGGATCAGATTCAGCAGGTGCTGGTGAACCTGCTGCTCAATGCCAATGATGCCATGGCGGAAAAAGGCGGCACGCTCACGATCATCACTTCCCGGGCCACGCTCGCGGATCAGCCCGCGGCGCCGGATGCGCAGCAGTACGTGCAAATTCAGGTGAGCGACACCGGCTGCGGCATCCCGCCGGAACATTTGCAGAAAATCTTTGAACCCTTCTTTTCCACCAAGGGGCAGAAAGGCAACGGCCTGGGGCTGGCCATCGTGTGGGGCATCGTCGAGAAGCATAACGGCCGGATCACCGTGCAGAGTGAAGTCGGCAAGGGCACGACCTTCACAGTTTTCCTGCCGCTGCAGAATAAAGTCGATGCAAAACCCCGGTATGACGTGGCGCTGCCGGCAGCGTCGCCCGTGTGAGGGAACCACCTGCGCCCCGCTGGCCGTGCCCGAAAGGAGGTTGGAATGGTTGCCATTTTAGTCGTGGCGATGATCCTCGCGTTCATCGTCATTGACGTTTTGGTTCGCATGATCGCCCGCCGTCTGCAGGAGGCGAAAGCGCGCAAGGAGCGGCTCGCCGCCCTGGATATCGGCCTGCGTCTCGATTTTACCCACGAAGCCAAAACGCTCCGCCGCGTGGATGTTCCCCACCCGCTGGCCCGCATTCTCGCCGTGGATGATGAACCGGTGGTGCTGGACAGTTTTCGCAAAATTCTGGTGGTCGCCGGCTACGCGGTCGACACGGTGGAAAGCGGACGCGAGGCGCTCGGCCTGGTGCAAAAGTACAAGTATGATTTCGTTTTCACCGATTTGAAAATGCCGGAAATGGACGGCCTGGATGTGGTGAAAGGCGTCAAACATTTCAGCCCGGAAACCGACGTGGTGGTCATCACCGGCTATGCCACCATCGAATCCGCGGTGAATGCCATGAAGTTCGGCGCGCTGGATTACGTGCAGAAACCCTTCACTGAAGACGAGCTGGTCGAATTCACCAGGAAATGCCTGATTCGCCGGCAGGACCGTTTGGAAAAGCAAATCAAGCCGGTGGTGCACGTGGTGACCACCGGGCGGCCGCCCGAGCACGAATTTCTGCTGCCCGGCGGGGTGTTCATCTCCGAAGGCCACGTGTGGGCCAATGTCACCGTGCCCGGACTGGTGCGCGTCGGCATGGACGACTTCGTGCGCAAGATGATCGGCCGCATCGATGCCATTGAACTGCCCGCCAAAGGCCGGCGCGTCAAAAAGGGCGAACCGTTGTTTTACGTGCAGCAGGGCGGGCGCAGGGCGGCGTTCAAAGCACCGATTTCCGGGACAGTGCATCTGGTCAATACCGAGCTGGCGCAAAACCTGAGCTGGCTGGAAAAGCAACCCTATGAAAAGGGCTGGATCTGCTCGATCAAACCCGACCAGCTTTCCGCTGAAATCGAACAGTTGCGCATCGGCGAGAAGGCCGCGGCCTGGTATCAACAGGAAATCAAACGGGTGCGCGAGCTGCTCATGCCCGCCGGCGGCAACGGTCATCCTGCCATCCTGCCGGAAATGGCGCGGCTGGTCGAAGGGCAGCTTGAAGAGACTGATGACAACACCTGGAAGAAATTTGCCGAATCGTTCCTGTAAAAACCCGGCCGCGCGCTGATCTGACAGCGGTTGCCGTCGCGTTTTGAACTTTGCGCGGCTGCGTCCCTGTCGTCACGCAACCTGCCGCAGTGGTCTGTCGGAACGAAAGGATGAGAAATGACACAACCGGTCGCGAATGCGACGAAGGCGAAATTGACCGAGTTGGTGGCTTATCAGCCGGCGGCGGTGGTCAGCCGCACGCTTTTGGCGCGCAAGGCTGGCACGGTGACGTTGTTCGCGTTCGATGCCGGCCAGGGCTTGAGCGAACACACCGCGCCCTTCGACGCGCTGGTTCAGATTTTGGAGGGTGAAGCCGAAGTCATGATCAGCGGTGCCAGCCAGCGCCTGCAGGCCGGGGAGATGGTCATCATGCCGGCGCAACAGCCGCACGCGCTGCAGGCCGTCACGCCCTTTAAGATGCTGCTGACCATGATTCGTGAGCGCGCGTGAAGCGATGCCCTGCGCGGGGTTGCGGCAGCGCGCTTTTGCCATACTGCCGGCAGGGCAAAAAGGACGACAGCGGGTGGAGTGCATGCCAAAATTATTGCCCCAACAACTGCGTCGCAGCTATGATCCGGCCGCCCTGGGCGTGGCAACCACCGCCGAGCTCGAGACACAGGAGAACATCATCGGCCAGCAGCGGGCGGTTTCGGCGCTGCAGTTCGGTCTGGAGATTCGTGAGAACGGCTTCAACATCTATGTTGCCGGTCCGCCGGGCATCGGCAAAATGACGGCGGTGCAATCCTTCCTGATGGAACTGGCGCGCCGCAAAGAAACGCCGCCGGACTGGTGCTACCTCAACAACTTCGAAGATTCCTACCAGCCCAAAAGCTGCCGGCTGCCGGCCGGTCGCGGGCATGAATTGCAGCAGGATGTGAAGGCGCTGGTCGAGCATCTGCGCCGCGAAATACCCCGCGCCTTCGAGAGCGAGGAATACAGCAACCGCCGCGATGAGATTGTCAAATCGCTGGAGCAGCAGCGGGCGCAGGCGATGGAGAAGCTGAGTCTGCAAGCCAGCCAGGCGGGATTCATGCTGCAAGCCACCCCTTTGGGCCTCGCCACCATTCCCACCCACAAGGGCCAGCCACTCAGCGACGCCGATTTTCAGGCGCTGCCGGCACAGATGCGCGAAGAGTTTCAACAGCGCCATGAGGTGCTCAAGGAGGAGCTCAAGGCCGCGATGAAACACCTGCGCGAACTCGAACGGGCGGTGCAGGAAAAGTTGCAGGCGCTCGATCAGCAAGTGGCGCTCTATGTGATCGGCGGGCTGATGGAAGAGTTGCATGAAAAATACCGCGATCTGCCCGCGGTGGTCGAACATCTGCAGGACATGCAGAAGGACATGCTCGAACATCTCGAGACTTTCAAGACCGGCGTGGCCACCAATCCGGCGGCGGAGGCCGCGGCGGCCGGCTCGCCCTGGTTGCGCGAGCTGCCTTTCCGCAAATATCAAGTCAACGTGCTGGTGGACAATCGCGAGCAAAAGGGCGCGCCGGTGGTGCTCGAGCTCAATCCCAGCTACAACAATTTGTTCGGCCGCGTCGAAAAGGAAGTGCAGTTCGGCGCGCTGTATACCGATTTCACCATGATCAAGGCCGGTTCGTTTCACCGCGCCAACGGCGGTTACCTGGTGATGCCGGCGGAGGATCTGCTGCAAAATTTGCTGAGCTGGGACGGCACCAAGCGGGCGTTGCGCAGCGGCGTGGTCGAAATCGAGGAAATCAGCGAGCGGCTGGGATTTGTTGCCACCAAGAGCCTGCGGCCGCAGCCGATTCCCATCAACATCAAAGTCGTGCTGGTCGGCCGGCCGCTGCTGTACTATCTCCTGCATGCGCTCGATGAAGAGTTTCCCGAGCTGTTCAAAGTCAAGGCGGACTTCGACACGCGCATGGACAGCAACGCACAAAACCTCCGCGACTTTCTTGCGTTCCTGCCCACCTTCTGCAACAAGGAAAAACTCCGGCATCTCGATGCCACGGCCGTGGCCAAACTGCTGGAGCACAGTGCCCGGTTGGCCGAAGACCAGGAGAAACTCTCGACGCATTTCGGCGTGCTGGCGGACATCATCCGCGAGGCCAATTTCTGGGCGCAGCAGGCGGAGGCCGCCCGCATCAGCGCGGCGCACGTGCAGCAGGCGCTGGACGCCAAAGTCTATCGCTCCAACCTGCTGCAAGACCGTCTGCAGGAGATGATCACCAACGGCACCCTGCTCATCGATACGGAGGGCGAGCGCGTCGGCCAGGTCAATGGGCTGTCGGTGATCAGTGTGGGGGACTATCAGTTTGGCCGGCCCAGCCGCATCACCGCCAGCGTCGGGCCGGGCCGCGATGGTGTCATCGACCTCGAGCGGGAAGTCCATCTCGGCGGCCCGATTCACAGCAAAGGTGTTTTGATTCTGAGCGGCTATCTCACCCGGCAATTCGCCGCAACTTCGCCGCTGACACTCTCGGCACGCCTGGTGTTCGAACAGAGCTACGAGGGCATCGAAGGCGACAGTGCCTCCTCGGCCGAGCTTTTTGCCCTGCTGTCCGCGTTGTCCGGCATCCCGATCAAGCAGGGCATTGCCGTTACCGGCTCGGTGAACCAGGCCGGTGAGATGCAGGCCATCGGCGGCGTCAATCAGAAAATCGAAGGTTTCTTTGAGGTATGCCAAGCGAAGGGCCTGACCGGCCGGCAGGGCGTGATCATCCCGCAAAGCAATGTGCGCAATCTGATGCTGCGGGAAGAGGTGGTGCAGGCCGTGGCCGACAACAAGTTCTCGCTTTGGGCGGTGTCCACCGTGACGGAAGGCATCGAGATTCTCACCGGCGTGCCGGCCGGCGAGCGCGGAGCGAACGGCAAATTCCCCGTCGGTACGGTCTATCAGCGCGTGGAAAAACGTTTGCAGGAATTTGCCGAGCGCCTGCGCAAACTGGGCAGGGAGAAGAAGGGCCGCCGCAAATCCGGCAGGCAAAAAACGCGCGCCCGACCACGCAGCCGGCGGAGAAAATGACGGGCGGGAGCATGCCTCGGCAAACCGCCGGCGATTGCCCGGCATGCGGCAGTCGGTGCCGGCGGGCCGGCACGACACCGCCCTGCAAAAGTCGGTTTGACGGTGCGGCGGTCGGTGAGTCATGGTCGAAATTGCGGTGGCGAAAATTCCGCCGCGGGCCCTCCGAAGCTTGAACTCCGGCGCGATCGGCAGCACGCCCTGCCTTTCCTCTCATTGCAATCGTCGGACGCGCATGCTTTGCCGCGCCTGCCCCGGAATTCGGACAATACAGCCCCAAACGTTGTGGAATGCGACCCATGGTCAGAGTGATCCATTTCCTGATTCTGCTCGTGTGCTTTCAGCTTGCCGCCTGCCGTCACAACGGCATGAAGCAGAGCCCTGCCAGCAATCATCGCAGCGAAATGGAGCCGGTGCCCGTGCGCGTGCAGAAGCTCGAGCCGGTGCACTTCGACGTCACGCTGCAAGTCGCCGGTGTTGTCAAGGCATTTGAGGACGTCTATCTCAGCCCCGAAGAGGGCGGGGTGGTGCAGGAATGGCGGGTGCACAAGGGGCAAGACGTCAAAAAGGGTGAAATCATTGCCGTGCTCGGTGACGAGGTGCTGCGCGCCAGTTATGCCGCGGCCGAGGCGCAATACAAGCTGGCCGAGTTGAATTTTGAGAAACAGGAAAAAATCTTCAGCGACCAGTCGATCAGCGAAATACAATACAAGACCGCGCAATATACGCGCGACGCGGCCAAAGCCCAGGCTGAGTTGATGAAGGCACGCTGGCAGCGCACGCAAATCAAAAGTCCCATCAACGGCGTGCTGGATGACCGCCTGGTCGATGAGGGCGAGTTCGCGCCGCCGGCCACCCCGATCGCCCACATCGTCAACACCCGGCGGGTCAAAATTCTGGCCGAGCTTCCCGAAAGGCACGCGGGCAGCGTCGCCCCCGGTTCGCCGGTTGTGGTGACACTCGATGCCGTGCCCGGTGACACGCTCAGCGGAGTGATCGCTTTCGTCGGCCAAACCGTGTCACCCACCAATCGCGCGCTGCCGGTCGAAATTTATCTCGACAACCGTCAGGGCCGGCTCAAACCCGAGATGGTGGCCAAGGTGCGGGTCGTGCTTGCCGCGAAGGACGATGCCCTGCTGGTGAGCGAGCATGCCGTTCTGCAGGTGGATCGTGACCGGCTCATCGTTTATGTCGAGAACGCCGGCACCGCGCAGGAACGCATGGTGACGCTGGGCGGGCGGCAGGGCAATCTGGTGGAGATCGTTTCCGGTTTGGCACCCGGTGAGCGGGTGATTGTTTCGGGATTTCAACGCCTGGTGAATGGTTGCCCGGTGATGATCAGTGAATGATTGCAAGACCGCCGCCCTGCAAGCATGACCCGCCGCCGCCGGGACGCTGCGATTTTTTGCGGCCGGTGGCGGTGGGCTGCCGGGCGGCGGGTGTGGCCATGGCACTGCTGCGTGCGGTTGCCAACTTTGTCTTCCGGTAGTGCGCGAGGCGTCCATGTGGTTGTCGAATCTTGCCGTGAAAAACCGTGTCGCCGTTTATGTGTTGATGGCGATCATCATCCTGCTCGGCTGGAATGCCTACACCTCGCTGCCGCGCGAGGCGGCACCGGACATCACCATCCCGCTGGTCATCGTATCCGTGCCGTACCTCGGCGCCTCCCCGACGGATGTCGAAGGGTTGGTGACGCAGCCGCTGGAACGCAATCTCAAATCGCTCAAAGACGTCAGGCAGATCACGTCGGCCTCGAAAGAGGGGCTCGCCACGATTCGTGTCGAATTCAACACCGGCATCGACATCGACGACGCCCTGCGCCGTGTGCGCGATGAAGTCAATTCCACCCGGCCCGAGCTGCCTGATGACATCCTCGATCCCATCATTTCGGAAATCAACATTAGCGAGTTTCCGATCCTGTACGTCAATGTCGGCGGCAACGTCGGCCTGGTCCGCCTCAAAGAGATTGCCGAGGATTTGCAGGACAAGATCGAAGCCATCCCCGGGGTGCTGCGTGCCGACCTCAACGGCGGCCTGGAACCGGAGGTGCAGGTAAACTGCGATCTCTACCGCCTCGCCGCCTATGAAATCAGTTTCGACGATGTTGCCAATGCCGTGCGTGCGGAAAACTTCTCCCTGCCGGGCGGCGCGATCGACACCAAAGAGCGGAATTTCACCGTGCGCATACCCGGCGAATTCAAAGAGGTGCGGCCGCTGGAAGACATCGTCGTCAAGGTGCGCCAGGGCCGGCCCATCTATTTGCGTGATGTTGCCACGGTGGATTATTCTTTTGAAGACCGGCTCACCTATTCCCGCCTCAACGGCAGCGAAGTGGTGACGTTGGGTGTGCGCAAACGTGCCGGGGAAAATCTCATTCGCATTGCCGATCAGGTGAAACAAATCGTCGCGGCCGGGCAGGCCCGGCTGCCGGCGGGCGTGACGCTGGAGATTTCCAATGATCAGTCCCGCAACGTGAGACGGCTGGTGCGCGAGCTGGAAAACAGCATTTTTACCGGCATGTTTCTCGTCGTGCTCACCCTCTTCATGTTTTTCGGCTTCAAGAACTCTTTGCTGATCGCCACCGCCATTCCATTTTCGATGTTGATCGGCTTCACCGTGCTGGCGGCGTTTCACATCACGCTCAATTTCGTGGTGTTGTTCACGCTGGTGCTGGTGCTGGGCATTTTGGTGGATGATGCCATCGTGGTGATCGAGAACATTTATCGCCATCAGCAGGAATACCGCCAGAAGCCGGTGACGGCCGCGCAGGCGGCCACCGCGGAAGTGGCGCTGCCGGTGATCACCTCGACGGTGACCACCGTGTCAGGCTTCATTCCGCTGCTGTTTTGGTCCGGGGTGGTGGGCGACTTCATGTGGTACTTGCCGGTCACGCTCATCGTCACGCTCGGCGCCTCGCTGCTGGTGGCTTTCATCATCAGCCCGGTGCAGGGCGCGCAGTGGATCGACTACCAGAAGGAAATCCGCCGGGCGCGGGCGAATCTCGAACATCCGCGCTGGTACAAAAAATACAACCCGTTCACGCTGCTTTACCACAAGGTCGACGAGCAGTTTTTCCCCTTCCTGCAGCGGCAGTATGTCAAAACGCTGCATTGGACGCTGCAACGCAGGGGGCTGACCATCGCCGTGTCCGTGGCTTTTCTGTTGGCCGTGGTGCTGTTGTTCATCGTGTTCAACACCGGCGTCGAGTTTTTTCCGAACGTCGAACCCTCGCTCGTGCGGGTCGTGGTGGAATGTCCCGCCGGCACCTCGCTGGACGTGACCAATGGCATTGCGCAATCTCTCGAAGAACGGCTGGCGCAGATTCCCGGCAGGAAGGACATCGAGTTTGTCGTGGCGACCACCGGCACTTCGGAAGACCCGTTTGATTTCGGCGGCCAGGGCACGCCCAACAAAGCGCAGATCGCCATCAATTTCCACGAAAAACTGCAACGCCGGCAAAGCAGTTTTGTCACGCTCGAGGAAATTCGGCGCAGCACCACGGGCATCGCCGGCGCGGAAATTCGTGTTACCCGGCAGGAGATGGGGCCGCCGGTGGGTGCACCGGTGAGTGTCGAGATTTCCGGCGAGGATTATGCCCAACTCGCCGGCCTCAGCCGCCGCATCAGGGAAAAAATCAAATCCGTGCCCAATTTGGTTGATTTGAAGGATGACTACGACCTCGGCAAGCCGGAGGTGCTGGTGCTCGTCGATCGCGAGAAGGCCGGACGCCTCTGGTCGAGCACGCGCCAGGTCGCGGCCACGGTGCGCGCCGCCATCAACGGTGTGGAAGCCTCGAAGTTTCGCGTCGGTGAGGACGAATACAAGATTCGCGTGCGCGCGCTTGCCGCGCAGCGCCGCAACCCCGAGGATTTGGAAAACGTTCACATCACCTTCATGAACATGGAAGGCCGGCGCTATTCCTTCCCGCTCAACGCTGTCGCCGAGATTCGCCGCACTTCCGCCATCACCGACATCCGCCGCAAGGACATGAAGCGGGTGATCACCATCACCGGTGAAGTCGAGGGCCGTCTGGCCTCCGAAGTGCTCAACGACGTCAAAGCCCGTCTCGCCGATTTCGATCTGCCGGCGGGCTACGAGCTCAAATTCACCGGCAAAGATGAGGAACAAAAGAAAGCCGAGGCCTTTCTCAAGGATGCCTTCGTCATCACCCTGCTGCTGGTCTTCCTGATCCTGGTTGCGGAGTTCAACTCGATCCGTGTGCCGTTCGTGATCATGCTGTCGGTGCTGCTGTCGCTGATCGGTGTGCTGATCGGCCTGATGGTGACACGCCTGCCCTTCAGCGTGATCATGACCGGCGTGGGCGTGATTGCGCTCGCCGGCATTGTGGTGCGCAACGGCATCGTGCTGCTCGATTTCGCCAAACAAAAGCTGCACCAGGGTCTGCCTCTGGAGCAGGCCCTGCTGGAAGCCGGCCGCGTGCGTTTGCGTCCGGTGCTGCTCACCGCCGCCGCCACCGTGCTGGGTGTGCTGCCGCTGGCGACCGGCATCGATTTCGACTGGCACGAGCTGCATTTCGTCATCGGCGCGGAAAGCGCGGCGTTCTGGGGCCCGCTCGGCGTGGCGATTATCTTTGGCCTGACCATCGCGACTTTTCTGACATTGGTGATCGTGCCGACTTTCTATGCACTGCTCGAAAGCTGGTCGCAGGGCCTCGCTGCGTTGGCGCGCAGAATCGTCACCCGTGATGATGATTCCGTGGCAAGGGAAAAGAGCAGATGATATTCGCCGGTGCCCGGCAGTGTGCGGGGTGACGGGCGGCCGGGGTTTGGGCAACCGGTGAACAATCGCGGCATTGCAAATCGCCGCAACCTTCGCGAGGAAAACCCGTGCGCGCAAAACCAGAGGCTGTCCGCAAGCTCACCTTCATCAAGACCGCCCATACGGTGATTTGGGCATTTTTCGTGGTGGTCATTGGCTACATTTTGTATGCCGGAATTTTTAATGAGCTCGACATTTGGGTTTGGATTGCCATCGGCTTGATCATTTTGGAGGGTGTTGTATTACTGCGCAATAGCGGGCATTGTCCCTTGACTCTCATGGCCGCGAAATATACCGCAAACCGGGATGACAACTTTGATATTTTCCTGCCCAACTGGCTGGCCAGGCACAACAAGATCATTTTTGGCACGATTGGGCTCGCGGGAGTCATGCTTGTCATTTACAGGGTGATGACATAGCGCGATCATAGCCGCAACCAAATTGGTCAACCGCGAAGCCGCAAGGAGCGCGCAGAATCTCTTTTTGTTGCTCATGCTGTGGCGTTCAAGCATGCGTTGCGATTTATTCACCATTCGCAGTTTGCCTTCTTTCACTGGTTTGGCGTTCCAGTTCAATAAGAACCCGGGCCGGCAGTCGCGTCATTGCAAGCAGGTCAGTAGTTTGGCCGCGTGTATTGGCAGCAGTTTTGGATACAACTTCGATGAGCCTGTCAATGCGGCAGCCGGTGTCAATCTGCCGGCCGTCATATAGAAGCGGTGGCGATACCTCGCAAGCCACTCGCAAACCGCGCTCGCGCAGTTTTTAAGCATAACACTGCCGGCAGGGCGACCCGACGCGTGAAGCCGGCGATGCCATTCGCTTGACGTGCGTTACGCTCCTGGCAGTGCAAAAAGCGGTTAAAAAATCCTCGCGATTGTGATGGTTTTGCCAGGAAAGTGCCATAGTGCGCCCATCATGGTGGGCCCTTTGCATATTGCTGATGTGTTGGGGCGCGCCCCGCAGGAACCATGAAGGCAGACAACAAACAGGCGGCACACAGTTGAACGACGAATGCGAAAGACCCGCCGTGACACCCGCCTCCGCCGAACATTGTCCGTCCTTTCCCGCCCGCTTTTACGAGGAGAAACACAATGCTGCTCCGCTACACTCTCGCCTGGTTTCTTTTGATGATCGCCGCCATCGGCAACGGCGCCATTCGCGAGGCCGTTTACAAAAACCGCCTCGGCGATTTGCACGCACATCAGCTCTCCACCCTCACCGGCATTGTCTTGTTCGGCGTGATCGTTTGGGCCTTGAGCCGGATCTGGCCGCTGGCCTCGACCAAACAGGCCTGGACGGCGGGCTTTCTCTGGTTGAGCCTGACGATTGCATTTGAGTTTCTGTTTGGCCATTTTGTCGCCGGCCATCCTTGGCACAGACTGCTGCAGGATTACAATATTTTTGCCGGCCGCGTGTGGCCGCTGGTTTTGATTTGGGTGACAATTGCGCCCTGGGTGTTTTACAAGTTGCGGTGAAGGAAGCGAAAAGCACGGGGCAATTGGGCGGAACGCGCATCTCAAATATTCCCACCCCCGGCTGAGCGGGGGTGTCCGAAACAGCGAGGCGCGTGAAAAGTCCAGGGTGTTTCGGACAACGGCCGAGCCTTGCAGGGACAATTCCTTGCGGGTCAGTGATTTTGGACGGACCTGCTTGCCTCAGAATTAGGAGCAGCCATGAAAAAAGTCGTGAAAATATTGCTTGGGGTTGCCGTGGCCCTGGTGCTGGCGATTGGTGCGCTCATCACGGTGACGATTTATTACATGACACAAGGCCCGGATTTGTCCAACTACCAGCATCTCAAAGTCCCGCAAATTTCGACCCTGCCCGATCAGAAGATGATCGTGGTTGAGGCCAGGGGCGATCCCAATGTGATCGCAGGCAGGGCACTCGCCACTTTGTTTCAAGTATACTTCAAGACGCAGGGTACAATCAAAGGGCCTGGCATGCCGGCACCGCGTGCGCGCTGGCCGCTGCGCGGGGAGGTACCGCAGACCGAGTGGCTGGGTTTATATGCCACGCCCGTTCCTGAAAGCACCACGGAACTGCCGGATTATGAAGCGCCGCCGGAATTAAAAGTTTCGCTGACAACCTGGGAATACGGCGAAGTCGCCGAGATTCTGCCTCGGGGGCCTTATGGCAGGGGGCAGCCCACCGTTGCGCGATTGATGGAGTTCATCAAAGCGCAAGGCTATGAGGTTGCCGGCGCGCATGAGGAAGAATATCTCAAAGGCCCGACCATGTTTTCCAAAGGTGACCCCGGGAAGTATGTCACAATCCTTCGCTATCGCGTGAGGAAAACCACCGGGCCGGATGTGTCTCCCTGAAAAAACTTTTCGAAACGCGCAACTTCGGCATACAGATTTGCATTGATTGCCGCAGATAAAAAAGCTTGAATTTGTGTCAGCCAGTGTTCAGAAAATTCATTCGTGGCCGGGTGCATGCCGTGGTTCACGATTCGGAACGGGCACCTGAGGGGTAAGCAATCAAGCGCGAACATGTCATGAAAGCCCAATTTCTGGTTGGCACTTCCGGCTGGACCTACCCGGAGTGGCAGGGAGTCTTCTATCCCGAAGACTGGCCGAAGCGACGCTGGTTCGAATATTATGCCGGGAAATTTGCCGCCGTGGAGGTGAATGCGACATTTTATCGAACCTTCAAGGATCAGACCTATCACAAGTGGCGGGAACAGGCGCCGGCAGCATTCCGCTATGTGCTGAAAGTGCCGCGCGTGGTTACGCATCGCAAACGCCTGAAAGAAGTCGAGGCGGAAATCAAAAATTTTTGGCGATCGGCCTCATTGCTCGAGGACAAACTGGGTTTGCTGCTGTTGCAGCTTGCCCCCGGCATGACGTATGACCCGGAGCGCCTCAAAACCGCACTTCTGACTTTCGGCGATGCGGGAAAAGTCGCCGTGGAATTTCGCGACCATCGCTGGCTGACCGGTGAAGTCAAAGACGTGCTCAAAGAGACGGGCGCGATTTTTTGCGCCGTCGATTCTCCGAAGAGCAGACCGGTGGACTGGGTGACCGCCGAAGTGGCTTATATCCGTTTGCATGGCCGCCAGCGCTGGTACAACTACGATTACTCAACCGGGGAACTGCGCGAGATTGCGGCGCTGGCGGGAAGATTGGTGGAAAGCGGCGCCGGCACGGTCTACATTTTTTTCAACAATTCTGTGCATGGCTATGCGGCGCAAAATGCGTTGGCCCTGCAGACGATGTTGCGGTGATTTGCCCTCTCATGGTTGTCCGGCGCCCGCGGAGGGAGAAAATGGTGTGATCTCATTTCAGGATGTGGTTGCACGCGATTGTGTCCGGTCACTGGCGGCAACGGGCATGACTGCGATCAGGCGGGCAGACTGACGGCGCCGAAGAGATCCCGCACCGCCATGATGCAACCTGGATTTCCCCCAATTTTCCCGGACGGCGCAGGCAGTCACGAATACAGGAGGCGAGGTTAATGATGCTCAAATTTCTGCTTTGGTGTCTGTTGCTGGTCTTGTGCTGGCCGCTGGCACTGCTGGCGTTGCTTCTCTATCCTGTCGTCTGGTTGTTGCTTCTGCCTTTTCGGCTGGTGGGAGTGGTGGTGGATGGCGTGCTGGAGTTGCTGCGGGCAATTATCCTGCTGCCGGCCCGGTTGTTGCGTGGCGGCCCGCGTCATGTCACCAGGCCGCCAGGGGGAGGCGCCGTCCCGTAATCCCTCAGTCGTGCGGAGCCGTGCAGGCCTCTCTGTCGCAGACAAGATTTCTGCTCCACGTTCCCACACGTAAGGGAGGCATTCCATCGTCCCCGCTGCCCGGCCTCACTGGCGGACTTCCCGCGGCAGGCGCGGCAGCATCCGCCGCCGCTGGCGCAGAATCCACACCAGCAACAGAGTGATGCAAATGAGCGGCAGAAAGGACAGCAGGAGAAGGCTCAAGAAATAGGCGTGCCGGACATCACTGCTGGCAGCCGCGTAACAGCGCGGGCAGGCACCGGCGGCAACCGGCAACAAAATCATCCCCGCCAGCATTCGCCCAACAGGCCAAAATCGTTTCCTCATGGTCTTGCCTGCCTTTGCCTGTTTCGCATAGTTCCCGGGAATTTCACCGCCACCGCAAACTTCCGTTCTGGCTGTTCCACTTCCTGTTAACAATGCCACGCCCCGCTGCCGTTGTCGCGCCAATCATGCGCTTGGTGGCGTGGCACCCCCAACCCTGAAATTCATTTGTTTCGCACCCTGCCTGCCGGGAAATGCGGCGCGCCCGCGCTGCGTTCACCCCAAATAAACCAACCCATACAACACCGGCCAGAGCGCCACCACAAAGAACCAATACACCCGACAAAGCTCCAGCCCCTGGAGATGATCCGGGCGATAGCGGCGCTGCCGGGCACGCGCAAAGACCACCGTCAGCACGACAACGGCGGCGAAAACGTGCAGACCATGACAACCGATGAGCGTGTAAAAAGTCGCGCCGTAGTTGCTCGACGTCAGCGTCAAGCCGTGCCGAATCAACTGAATCCACTCCCTGCCCTGCAGGGCGAGGAAGATCAGCCCCAGGCCGCCGGTTGCTCCCAACCACGAGACCAGAGCTTTTTGCCGGTCTTCGCGGGCCGCGGCCACCGCCCGGTGCATCGTCAGGGCGCTGGCGAGTAGAAAGAGGGAATTGATCGCAGTGACATCCACCGGCAGGCGCGGCTGGTCGACCGGTGGCCATATCCCGCCGGCGGCACGCAGGATCAAAAAAGTGCTGATCAATCCGGCAAAAAACATCGCTTCGGTGCCGAGAAAGATCAGCAGGCCGAGCATCGCCTTGTTCAGGGACGTTTCGGGAGAATGATGGGAGCGGGCGGCGAGAGTGGCCTGGCCGCCCGCCAGCGAAGATTCAACCGGGAGGGAATTCATTAGAGTCCTCTCGCGCTCTGCAGCATGGGGATTCAATGATGATAAGCAATATCCGGGAGCAAGGTGAGCGTCATGATGATGAACAAAGCCAGCGGTACGATCGCAATCAGGCGCACCAGCCGCTGCTCGAATTTCAGATGCATGAAGTTGACCGCCACCAGAAACGCCTTGACGGCGGCAATGACAAAGATGAGGGTGACGGTGACCGCCTGTGAAAAAGGCAGAAATACCGCCGCCAGACTGAGCCCTAGCAGCAATACCAGCCAGGCCCAGACAGCAATATAATTGGGACGGTTATGTGGCGTGTTAGCCATGCGCCTCTCCTCGTATGAGGGAATGAGTTTTCACTCACAGCATGTGGCAAAGGGCTGCCGTTTCAGTAAGAGAGATACAACAGCGGGAACAGGAAGATCCACACGATATCGACGAAGTGCCAGTAGAGGCCGGCATATTCGACGCGTTGCTGGGTGTGCGGCCACAGGGTGCCGCGCGCCGCCATCAAAAAAAGCGCAAAGATCCAGATGATTCCTGCCAGCACGTGCAGGCCGTGCAGGCCGGTCATCGTGAAATAGAATGACCAAAATGTGCCGGCCAGCGGGGTGAAGCCGTTGCTGATCTCGGTGGTGTACTCGATGGCTTTGAATCCCAAAAACAACAGACCGCCCAGCACCGTCAAGCCGAGATAAAGTGTCGCGCGGCCGCGTTTTTCATCTTCAATGGCGGCATGCGCCAGCACCATGGTCAGGCTGCTGGTGAGCAGCACCAGGGTGTTGGTCGCGCCGATACCCGTGCTGACATGATGGGCCATCTCGGACCAGGCGCCGGCACTGGCCAGGCGATAGAGAACGTAGCTGCCGATCAGCCCGCCGAAGACCATGATTTCGGAGGCGAGGAACCACCAAATTCCCATTTTGCCGATCGCCATCACGCCCGCCGGCGGTGACTCGGCACGGATTTCAGCGGTGACCACAGTGCTCATCGCTTCTTTCTCCTTATTTGGGGTTGCGGGTTTGGGGTTGCAGGACACACTGACTCATTGACTTTTTGATGCGGTGACTTGCGTCGCCGGGCACGCCGGCTTGATCACCGGGCGTGCGGCGCGGTTGCCTGCGCTTACGCGGTGCTTTTCTCGAGCGGTTGATACTGCGGCAGCCAATCTTCACTGGTGCCGGGCTGACTGTAGCCATACGGGCTGTGATAGACGCGCGGCGGGGTTTCGAAATTGCCGTGGGGCGGGGGAGAGGGGGCAGCCCATTCCAGAGTGTTGGCCTGCCAGGGATTGCGGCCGGCGAGATTGCCCCGGAACATGCTCCAGAAAAAATTGATGATGAAGGGAAGCTGGCCGAGCAACAGAATGATGGCGGCGATGGTGATGAATTCGTTGAGCGGCTGCTGCGGCTTGAGGAAATCATATTGCATCGGATTGTAGATGCGCCGCATCTGGCCGCCGATGCCCAGCAGAAACATCGGGCCGAAGACGAGATTGAAGCCGATAAAGGTGAAAGCGAAGTGAATCTTGCCGAGCAACTCGTTCATCAGCCGGCCAAACATTTTGGGAAACCAGTAATAGATGCCGGCAAAACCGCCGAAGATCACGGCGGAAAAAAGGGTGTAGTGGAAATGTGCCACCACGAAGGCGGTGTCATGCAGGAAAATGTCCGCCGGCGCCGAGCCCAGGAAAATGCCGGTCAGGCCGCCGACGATGAAAACGCCCAGGGTGCCGAGCGCGAACAGCATCGGCGTGGTGAAGCGCAGGGCGCCGCGCCAGATGGTGGCGATCATGGCCAGCACGATGAGGGTGAACGGCACCGAGATCAGGATGGTGGTGATGCTGAAGGGCATGACCAGCTTGAAGTTCATGCCGCTGACGAACATGTGATGCGCCCAGACGATGAAGCTGAGCACGCTGGCCGCGATGGCGGCATAAACGATCGGGCGGTAGCCAAACACCGGCTTGCGGGAAAACACCGGCAACACCTCCAAAATGGCGCCGAGGCCGGGCAGCAGGATGACGTAGACCTCGGGGTGCCCGAAAAACCAGAAGAGATGCTGCCACAACAGGGGATCGCCGCCGCGCGTCGCCACGAAAAAGCTGGTGCCGGCGGTGCGATCGAGCAGCAACAACACCGCGCCGGCAATCAACGGGCCGACGGAGAGCATGAACACCACGGCCGCGGACATCTGCATCCAGACCATCAGCGGCAGACGCATCATGCTCAGGCCGGGGGCGCGCATGCTGATGGCGGTGGTGAGGAAATTGATGCCACCCATCAGAAAGGAGGCGAATTCCAGTGCCAGTGCCAGCAACCAGAGCGTGATGCCCCAGTCGACGCCAGTGTAGGTGGGGTCGGCAGAGAGCGGGGGATAGCCGGTCCAGCCTGCCGCAGCCGCCCCGCCGGGAACAAAAAAGGACGCGAGCAAGACCATCGAGGCGGTGAAGAAGGTCCAGAAGGACATCATGTTGAGGCGGGGGAAGGCCATGTCCGAGGCGCCCACCATCAGGGGAATGAGAAAATTGCCCAAGCCACCGAGCAGCAGGGGCATGGCGACGAAGAACACCATGATGGTGCCGTGCATGGTGACCAGGGCATTGTAAAACTCCGGCGGAATGACGCCATCGAAGGCGGTCGGCTCGGGAATCCAGCCGGCGCCGGGTATGGCCGTCTCCGGCCAGGCAAGCTGCCAGCGCATCATGTAGGCCAGCAACCCGCCCACCAGCGCCATGAAGAGGGAAAGAAACAGGTACTGCTTGCCGATCACTTTGTGATCCGTGGAAAAAATGTAGCGCCGCCAAAAGCTCAGGTGCGGGCCCGCGTGGGTGTGTGGATCAACCGCCATGCTTTCCTCCTCGGAGATGGTCTCAGGAAAAGTGTGGGGGGATGTCCAGCAAGCTCATCCCTCACTCAATTCGAAATTGTTCTGGCATTCCGGGCACAGGCCGTGAGTGAAATCAGCGTCGGAATGCTGCTGAATATAATCTTCCAGTTTGTTCCAGTAGCCATGATCGTCGCGAATTTTTTTGCAGCTGGCGCAGATGGGGATCAGGCCGCGCAGGGTTTTGACGTTGGCCAGGGCGGTTTGCAATTCCGCAATCAACTTTTCCCGCTCGGCGGCGGCGCGGGCGCGCTCTGCAAAAAACTCGCGCAGCCGCTGCACCATCGGCCGGAAAATGAAGAGCGCCATCAGCGCCAGCACCACCATGGTGATGAGCACGACACTGCGCTCCAGCAGATGCAGCTCCGCGATGGCGGCCTCGCCCTCCCGCTGCTGCTGATTCACCAGCTCATCGAGTGACTGCAGCAGCGCCGGCGAAGCGGCGGCAAGATACTGCCACTGCGGATGGCGTGGCGTCAACGTCCGGTCATCCGCCTGCGCCAGCCAGCGGCCGGCGGACAGATACACCTGCAGGCGCTGATGCAAATTATGCGGCGGGTAAAAGCACAACGCATGAATCGCCGCGGAGGGCCGGCCGGACGGAGATCGTCCGGTGTCACCGTGCAACAAGTCATGCATGCCATCCGCCATCTCCTCCATGATGTGCTGCATCTCCCGCCGCCAGTGTCTTCTCTCCGCCGGCGTCCGGCTGTGGATCAGTCGCAGCGCATGCAGGGTGAGATGCTGCGAGAGCAAACGCTGCCGGCCGCTGAGGTTGATCAGCGCTGCGCGTCCGCGCTCTGCTGCGATTCTCTTTTGCAGAAAATGATCCGACAACAGGGCCACGATGGCCAGTACGCCAAGGGCGAAAAGATAGCGGCGCGTCATTCCCCGCAGAAAGGCTTTTTCCATGGGCTGTATCCGTTTCGCGCCCTGTGCCGTGCAGTGTCCGGCTTTTACAAAGCGGCCGCCTGCGTGGAGTCGGCGCCGGGTGCCGGCCAGTGTGTTTGCAGCCAGTTGGCATAGCCGGCCTCGTCATGCACGAACAGAAAACCGCGCATGGTGTAATGTGCATAGCCGCACAGCTCGGCGCAGGCGATTTCATATTCGCCGGTGGCCACCGCCTCGAACCATGCCGGAATTTGCCGGCCCGGCAAACAATCCTGTTTCAACCGCAGCACCGGCACGAAGAAACTGTGAATCACATCGGCGGCGCCCAGCGTCAACGCGACTTTTTTGTTGACCGGTACGTGCAACTCGTTTTCCAGGGTCAGATCATCATCCGTGCCAAAGCGGCCGTCGGGGCCGGGATACGTGAAATTCCAGTTGAACTGCTTGCCGGTTACCTGCACCTGGACTTCGCAGGGTGGCATCTCGCCCTTGACCTTGCCCCAGGCCGCGCTGCCGGCAAAGTCGATACCCAAATCCAGCAGCAGCACGATGCCGGTCGGCACCAGAATCCAGGCAAACTCCGACATTTTTTCCCCACTGAATCCGGCGGCAGTATGCCCCTGCCGCCGGCGGTGGCGAATGATGGCGTAAATAATGATCGCTTCGCTGGCGAGGAAGCCGGCAGCGGTGAGATAGAATATCAGCCAAAACACCGCATCGAGATCATTGCCATAGGTGGAAATGTGGCGCGGGAACCAGTCGAACATGAAATTGCCCTCCTCAGGTGATGAATGGGTGATTGCCTGAAAGACTTCCCTAAACTGTGTGATGGACTGCTGACAGCTTGCGCAAGACCGGGCTTACATTACGATCTCGGCTGGTGTTCTTCGCCCCACAGACAGGATGGGGAAGCCGCGCTGCTGCCGTTTTGCCAGGCTGAGTTCCGCCAGCCCGGCGAGCGAATACGCACGCAGGACCTTTTCAACGCTGCGCTGCGCTTCCTGCCAGACCAGATGCACCGCACACCACCGATCGCGCGGACAGGCGCCGGGCTGAAGCAGGCAGGTGTTCAACACCATCCTGCCCTCGGCGGCCTCGATCACCTCCAGCAGTGAAATCTGTTCCGCGGGTTTTGCCAGAGACACGCCACCGCTGATACCCCGCTGGGAGAGCAGCAAGCCGGCTTTCGTCAAGAGTTGCACGATCTTGCGCAGGAACGTTCCGGGAATGTCCCATGCTCTCGAGATTTCCCGGATCGGGATTACAGCGCCGAGCGGCTGTGACGCCAGATGCAGCATGGCGCGCACCGCGTACTCGCCGGTCATGGTGAGATGGAGCATGACGACCGTAAATTAGGATGATTTTTGTCTTATTTGGGGTGTCGTTGAGAGAATCAAATTTTGTGCCCACTTCAGGCAGCCAATCGTCCGCCTGTTTTTTTTAAACAAAAGGCGACAGCTTTTGGCGGTGGAGCCGGTTTGTTTTCTCATTTTTGATAAAACAAGATAAAAAATTCCTAATTTTGATAAAAATTGACACGAAAATACCTTGGCCGTAGCGCAGGCTTCCAGCCTGCCGGCAGGCAAGGTGATCTCTGCGATGATGCTTTCTGCGTGAGTCTCCACACGTAACTGAGGCATTACGCGAGGGAGCAACCACTTCCGCCCCGGCGGCACGGCAGGTGATGGTGGGGTTGGGAGCAGACCCCAAAACCCTCCCACGAAGATGAGGCCCCACGGAAAGAGCCCTTTTGTGAGAAATGCTTCGCCCATGAAAATAAGGCCCGCGATAAAAGCTTTCTTGTGAGAGTGTATTTTTAGTGGGAGAAGAAAGGCGGTGGTTGGTCTGCAAATGCCACGAATATACCCGCAGGCAGGATGTCTTCGCAGCATTTCCATCCTGATGATTGCCCCTACGGGCATGGCAAACTTCCCCTGCTGCTGCAGTGGCAGAATCCTCCGCTCCGGCTCTGCTCGCCATGTCTGCTTGCTGGCCGGGCTGATGAGTTGTTCTGGCGGGAAGCGGATTGCAGGTTTCAGTCAGAAAGAGGTTGCAATTGAACAGTCCAGCGTGTATGCTACGGCGTCTTGATTTTGCCGTTTTGATGTGCAACCCTGCAAGGCTCCTTTCTCAAGCAAAGCCATTCGTTGGCTGGCGTGAACCCGGCTTTCCCCGGACGTTCATGATTCGGCGCGGTCGCAAAAGGACTTGATGTTGCACCACCTTTCGCCAGGCGTCTGCCGGCGGGCTGGCATTTTCGCGGGGATCGCGATTCTGCGGATCTGCCTCTGCCGTGAGCTGTGGCAACTCATGGCTGCTGTTGACCGACGTGATAAATTGCGAGCCGGCCGGAACCGGCTGCTCACAAAGTCGGAAGCTGTGCGGGGTGATCATGTTGCGTCGCTCCGGTTTCTCGCAAAGCAACTGCTGTCAAGGGAAAAGAAAATGTTCAACGCCCGATGGGCGGCGGGGTGAAAGGACGGTGGGCGCCTGCAATGCAGGAGCGGAGGACCGTGATGAGACAGGCAAATTCAAAGCCCCGGTCTGAAAAGGGCGAATCGCCGGAGGAGGTGATTTGCATTCGCTCGTTTCATGCCGCGGAAGCGCTTAAAAGGGAAATTCGCAAGATTATCGCCGAATACCAGGCAAAGGGTTGGGAGATCGCCGGCATTTCCATCGAAGGCGAAGAGGTTCATCTGAAATTCAAACGTGCCTGAACCAAACGCGGCGGGGCAGATGATTTCTCCCCGGCCCCGCCCCGCCTGTGATAGTCATCCTTTGCGCAGATTTCCTGTCTGCCGGCCGGCGGGAAGTCTGCGCGACAGCATTTTCACATGGGAAAACGGCGAATTGGAAAGCCAGCAGATGATCAATATGCTTTTGAAATGTGTGACGGCCCTGTTGTTGTGGCCGGGGGGTCTGCTTGCTCAGCAACGGGATGAAGCCGTTGCCATCGTGCGTAAAATGGACGCGCTTTATCGCAGCACCTCCAGCACCGGCGAGATGGAAATGGAGATCGTCACCCCGCACTGGCAGCGCACCCTGCGCCTGCAGATCTGGACCGAAGGGATGGACAAGACCTTCATCCGCATCCTGGCGCCGGCCCGGGAAAAAGGCGTGGCGACCCTTCGCCGGGGCAGTGAGATGTGGAACTATCTCCCCAACACCAACAAGGTCATCAAGATTCCGCCCTCCATGATGATGAGCTCCTGGATGGGTTCGGATTTCACCAACGACGATTTGGTGAGCGAATTCACCCTGCTCAAAGATTTTCATTTTCGCCTGATCACACCGGACACGGCGCAGCCCGGCCTGCTTTATCTCGAGGCCATTCCCCGCGAAGGCCTGCCCATCGTGTGGGGCAAAATCGTCACCGCGGTGCAAAAGCAGGACTATCTGCCGGTGTGGGAGGCGTACTTCGACGAGAAGGGCAGGTTGATGCGCGTCATTCATTTCAAAGACGTGAAGCTGGTGGGAGGGCGCCGCCTTCCCACGACGCTCGAGCTGATTCCGCAAAACAAACCCGGCCACAAGACCGTGATTCGCTATCGCGCAATTGCTTTTGATGTCGCGCTCGATCCCGGGATTTTCAGCCTGCGCCATCTGCAATCCCGTTGAGCGGCCGGGGCGCTGCAACACCCGCAGCGTCCGGCATGCCATGGATGTGAAGCAGCCATGATGGTGTTCACGATCGCCTTGCGCAATGTCTTCCGGCAGAAGCGCCGGACCGTGCTCACTGCACTCACCCTGCTGGGCGGCATGGTGCTCTCCGCACTTTCCATCGGTTTGACGGACGGCACCTATGCGACCGTCATCGATTTGTTCACACGCACCCGCCTTGGCCACATTCAAGTTCATGCCGCGGGCTATCTCGACAATCCGACACTGTTCAAAACCATTGCCGACTTTCAAAGGGTGGGCGGGCTGATCGCAAAAGTGGACGGCGTGGAAGGGTGGGCCCCCCGGCTTTATTCAGCGGGCTTGGTGGCCGTGGGAGAGAAAAGCGCGGGCGCACAAATCATCGGCATCGATCCCCGCCGCGAAGTCATGGCCACCCACTTCCACCGCAAGATCATCGCCGGCCGGAATTTTACAGCGGACACCGCGCCGCAGGCGATGGTGGGCAGGGGGCTTGCTCAAATTCTGCAGGCCAAGGTGGGCGATGAAATTGTGGTGGTTTCACAGGCCGCCGACGGCTCGCTTGCCAATGCGCTTTACTCTCTGGTGGGCATCATTGACAGCGGTGATGAGCTGAACGACCGCATGGCGTTCTATCTGCCGCTGGCGGTGGCGCAGGAGCTGCTGATGCTGCCCGGACGTGCGCACGAAATCGTCGTCATCGTGTCTGAACTCGAACGGGTGAGGCCACTGGCGCAGGAAATCGCCGCGACGCTCGCTGATCCCGCTCTGGCGGTGGCACCCTGGCAGGAGTTCGCCAGACCGTTCTATGAGGCGATGCAAATGGATCAGCGCGGCAACTGGATCAGCCTGTCGATTATCCTGCTGATCGTCGCCATCGGTGTGCTGAACACGGTTTTGATGTCGGTGCTGGAGCGTACGCGTGAATACGGTCTGCTGAAGGCGGTGGGAACGCGACCGGCGCAAATTTTCACACTGGTGATTTCTGAAATCAATGTCATTGCGGTGGCGGGCATCATGGCGGGCGCGGCGCTCAGCCTGATCCTGAATGCCTGGCTGTCGCGCCACGGCATTGCCCTGCCGCAATCCTTCACCTTTGCCGGCGTCGAGTTCACCACGATGTACGCGACCGTCAACTGGCGCAGCATTTTGCTTCCGGCGGTCACGGTATTGCTTGTCGCAAATCTCGCGAGTCTGTTTCCGTCGCTGAAAGCCGCGCGTGTCGCGCCGGCGCGTGCCATGCGGCTGCACTGATCTTTGCCTGCAGAAGGGGCGGAACAGGAGGCCCGCGGGGATGCCCGCAAAGTGGCAGGCGCGAGAAAGCTTGCCGGGCACTCCCGGACAGTTTGCGGTGGTATGTTGTTTCCGGCCGGTGCGGCGGAAGGGCGGGATAATTGATCGGCAACGGATGGTGTCATGTTTTTCCATTTCAAACTCGCCTGGCGCAATCTCTTTCGCAACCGGCGCCGGTCCCTGCTCAGCGGCACGGCCATCGGCATGGGGCTCGCCGCACTGATCTTCGTGGATGCGCTGGTTTTGGGCATGGAGCGCAACTTGATCGAGTCCGCCACCGCCTCGTTTTTGGGAGAAGGGCAGATTCATCGTGCCGGTTTCCGCACCTCCCGGGAAGTCGCGCTCACGGTCAATCACGCCGGGGAGGTGCTGCAGCGGCTGCAGCAGGAGGCCGTCGTGGCCCATGCGGCGCCGCGCGTGCTGGCCTTCGGCATGATCACCTCGCCGGCCAACGTGAGCGCCGTCACCTTTGCAGGCATCGACCCGCTGCGCGAACCTCCCCTGTCGCAGATTGATGAGGCGCTGGTTGCCGGTGATTATTTCCGCGGCCGCCACAGTCGCGAGATCATCATCGGCAGCAAGCTCGCGGAGCTGCTCGAAGTCGGCCTGGACGACCGCGTGGTGTTGACCGCGGCGCGCGCCCCCGCCGCCGGCCGTGAGGCACAGAGCGGCGATCTCGCCCAGGAAATGTTCCGCATTGCCGGCATCTTTCATTTCAACATTCGGGAGCTGGACGCCGGCATGGTTTTCCTGCGGCTGGAGCAGGCGCAGCAACTGCTGGGGCTTGCCGGCGGCGTGCACGAGATCGCCCTCAAATTTACCGACGCGCGCCTGGCACGCGACCAAGGCCATCCCTTCTGGCAAAGGTATTCACAGGACGGCAACGAAGCAGTGGGCTGGCCGGTGCTGTTGCCGCAATTGCAAGCCGTCTTCGAACTTTCCGCTTTCGGCATTTACCTGACCGGCTTGATTTTGTTCGGCGTGGTGGCGCTGGGCATCATCAACACCCTGTTCATGGCGCTGTATGAGCGCCTGTTCGAATTCGGCGTCTTGCGCGCCCTCGGCACCCGGCCCGGTGGCATGGCCGCGTTAATCATCTGCGAAGCCGGCGCTCTGGCGATCTTGAGCATCGGCCTGGGCTGCGTGCTCAGCCTGCTGGTCACCGGCATCGTCAGCAAGAGCGGCATCGATTACACCGGCGTGGAGTATGCCGGCGTGACTTTTCGCAAGCTGCTCTATCCCGTGATGACGGTCAGGCAGTACCTGTTCTACCCCTTTTGGGTCTTCGTCTTCACCGCGCTGGTTGCCGGTTATCCCGCGCTGCACGCTGCGCGGCTCAAACCGGCGGAAGCCATGCGCAGAAGTCTGTAACGGGAGATGGAATGATGGGTGAGGGTTCCCGGGTGGTAATCCAGGCGGAAAAACTTGCCAAAACCTACTCTGACAACGGCGTGCCGGTGCCGGCGGTGCGCGGCATCGATTTGACCATCCACGCCGGTGAATTCACCGCCATCGTCGGTCCCTCCGGCTCCGGCAAGACCACCTTGCTGCATTTGCTTTCCGGACTGGACACGCCCACGGCCGGCGAAGTCTGGCTGAACGGTAAAGCGCTGGCACGCATGAGCGGTCGCGAGTTGTCGGATTTCCGCCGCGACCACATCGGTTTCATCTTTCAAGCCTACAATCTCATCCCGGTTTTGACGGTGGAGGAGAACGTCGAATATGTCATGCTGCTGCAAAAAGTGCCCAAACGCGAGCGGCGGGGGCGCGTGCTGCGCATCCTGCAGGAAGTGGGACTGGCAGACCTGGCGCACCGGTTGCCGCCGCAGCTTTCCGGCGGCCAGCAACAGCGCGTTGCCATTGCGCGCGCCATGGTCGCAAAACCCTCGCTGATTCTCGCCGATGAGCCTACCGCCAATCTCGATTCCAGCACCGGCGCCGGCCTGCTGGACATGATGCACCGCCTCAACGAGCGCACCGGCATGACTTTCGTGTTTTCCACTCATGATGAGATGATCATGAAACGCGCCCGTCGCGTCATTACCATCAAAGACGGATTGATTGCGGGTGAGGAGAGGCGCGATGGCTAGCCAGGCACCGGCATGCGCACTGCTGCTGCTCGGCAGCGTGCTGATCGTGCTGCCCCTGCCGACGCATGGCCGGCAGGCGGTGGCCTGCGCAGGCCAGTACAAAAGCTTCTTCGTCGTCTTTCATCTGCCGGATTATGACAGCCCGGCTGCTCTGCCGCTGCCGACGGATTGGGGTGCCGTTTACAACCGGCTGCGTCTCCAACTGTCCTGGCAACACTCTGACTGGCTTGTCCTGCACGCCGCATATGATCTCTCGCCGCGTGTGCAGGACCCCGTGCTGTTCGAGAATCGTTTGACGCCGACCGGCATCGATCCCGCGAAATATCGCGCGGTTGATCTCAGAGCACGGCTCCATCCCGGCAGGGACAGCGAGGTCGGCAGCTTTGCCATTTTTCAGAATCTCGACCGTATGCTGGTGGAGTTGAAAACCGCACCGGCGGATATCCTCATTGGCCGGCAACCGATCGCGTGGGGCAGCAGCCGCGTGCTCAATCCCACGGATGTGCTCACGCCATTCGTCTTTCAGGAACTGGACACCGAGGAACGTGTCGGGATCGACGCTGTGCGCGTGCGCGTGCCACTGAGTGCGCTCGCCGAGTTTGATGCCGGTTATGTTTTCGGTGAGAATTTTGCATTCACGCAAAGCGCATTTTTCACACGGGCAAAATTTTATCGCGCCAAGACCGATGTCGCGCTGCTGCTGTTGGGTTTTCGTGGGAATTTGCTGGTTGGAATCGATCTCGCCCGTAGTCTGGGCGGCGCCGGCTTGTGGCTGGAAGCGGCCCAGGTGTTTACTGACCGGCTGCAGGAATCTGCCGGGGAGGCGGCGCCCGATTATTTCCGCGGCACGGCGGGCCTGGACTACAGCTTCAGCGGCGGGACTTATGGTTTCGTGGAATATCACTACAGCACGGCCGGCGCCGGCAACGCCGAACATTACCTTCGCAGTCTCACCGCTCCGGCTTTTCAAGAAGGGGCGGTCTATTTGCTGGGCCGGCACTATCTCGCGCCCGGCCTGGTTTTCCAAATCTCACCTTTGCTCACTTTGAGCACGCAGGCGCTGTGCAATCTGAATGATGCCTCGTTGTTCCTTGCGGCACAGTGGGAATACAATTTGGCGCAGAATGTTTACCTGGCGGCGGGCGCGTTTTTCAGCAGCGGCAAGCGGCCGGAGATCACGAGCTACGACGCCGTCTTTCCCACCTTGCGTCTGCATTCCGAATTCGGCACCTATCCTGATCTTTACTTCACCGCCATCCGAATCTATTTTTGAATCGTCAGCGTTTCAAATCAGCACGCTCCGGCGCGCGGCCCACTGGGCGCCCAGCAGCGCCAAGGTTTCCGCCTCCAGCATGTTTTGCGCCATGCGAAAGATGATCTGTTCTTCTTTCGCAAAATGGGCACGCGCGGTCTGAATGGTGTGCAGCAGGAGATTTCGCGCTTCGGCAATCTCCTGCGTTCCCTGCATGAGCTGCAGGCTCTGTGCGATCGCCTCGTGTTCCAATCGCATCACCGCGAGCGGCCCCGATTTGGGATCCAGGTGCGCCTCGAGGGCAACAAAGAGTAGTTCATCCTCCAGGTGGGCATGCGTCTCGAGCGCCACCGCCAGCATGGTGCCCTGGCTTTTGACCAGCGCCAAATCTTTGGCCGGCGGAATGTTTTTTTCCAGATAATCAAATTGTACATAAAAAACGGCGTGTTCTCCCAGCAACGCATCGGTGATTTTCATAAATTGTTCTCCGCGAGTTTTAGTTTTTTCCTGGTGTAGACAGCTTTGAGTTGTTTGAGAATCACCAGACAGCCGTGGCATTCATCTTTGAGCACTTCAAGCGCGATGGGTTCGATGCGAACCTCGTGCCCAAGTTCTTCATACATTTCAAGAGCATCCTGCGCGCGTTTGGCGTCGGCAACAAATCGCCGCTCCCAGCCCTCGGCAATCAATACCGGATCAGGCGGTGACATACAGCCTGGAACATTGCTATGATCAACTTGACAATTATTGCTCATGCCGTATTACGCCTTACATTTTACACTTGACGTCATCACGCTATTCCCACTGCACTTTGCGCCAAGCTCTCTGCCCGCTGCGCAAAAAGTTTTCGCAACCGCAGTTGTCCCAAAATCGCGCAACCCAGCGCCGCGGTGAATTGCGGCATGTCGCCTGCGGGCACGTTCACCTTTTCTCCCAATCTTTCGCGCAAAACATTCGCCATCACTTCCCAGCGTAAAATGCCGCCGACGAGCGTGTACTCCGGCTCGAGCTTATTGCGCTTCATCAATTGCAGTGAGCGGTCAGTGAGCGAGATGATGGCGCCGTACATGATGTCTTCCGGCGGCACGCCTTCGGAAAGATGGCTGATGACTTCGGATTCGGCGAACACGGCGCACACGCCGGAGATCGGCACTTTCTCTTTCGACAATCCCAAGAGCGGGCCGATGTCCGCCGTGGTGTAGCCCATGTAGCGCGCCGTTTTTTCGAGAAACGCACCGGTGCCGGAAGCACACTTGTCGTTAAGGCGAAAAGTTTGCACCTTCGCTCGTTCGTCGATGCGACTCGCTTTCATCGTCTGCCCGCCGATGTCGAGCACCGTGCGCGTGTTGGGAAAAAGAAAACTCGCGCCACGCGCCGTCGCCGTGAGATCGGTGACTTGCAGATCACGAAACGGCACTTGATGGCGCCCGTAGCCCGTGGTGATGACATACGCAATGTCTTCCAATTTGAGCCCCGCTTCATTCACCACTTTGTCGCGAACTTTTTCCGCCACTTCTTTCAGCCGCGAGCCAGTGGCTTCCATATAGCGCGCGATGATTTTATGATCATTGCGCAGAATAACGGCTTTAGTGTAGGTGGAGCCGACGTCAAGGCCCAAAGTGTACGCCATGATGAATTCTCCTTTTCATTTTTCCCGTTCTTGCCTGATTCTATTTAGGCAGATTACCCTCGGGCCCGCGAAACACACGAAAGACACTAAAAAGGCTTTTCGCGTCTTTTCGTGTGTTTCGCGGGCAATGAGCTCGAATGTGACTAAGTAGAACCAACTTGGCTTCTTTTCTAAGCGCTTGCCCGCGGCACCGACCTGACCCAACAACCGAAGTGTTTCAGCTCTTCCATGCGGCACGACCACACCAGCTCGCCGTTCCACAAGGTCATGTCGGGACAGCCGTCACACATGTTTTGCAAGCCGTTCGGGAGAAAATCGACCGGCTGAATGATCATGATCGATTGATAGTGCAGCCCTTTGAACAACCGCAGCGGATTGGCGAGCACCGCGCTGAGATAACTGCCGGCAGCGCCGCGTACGCCGCGATCGATCAGCGAGAGCAACAACATCGACCGGCCGAGATTGGTGTGCGCCGGTTTGGTATACGCCAAATAACGGCCCTGCGTTAGATGATACATCGTCTGAATCGTTTCCATGAATTTGGGGCCGACGTAGCCGTAAATTTTTTCCTTCGAACCGAGGCGGCCGGTGAGCAGCCATTTGAACGAGTTTGGTTTCTCCGTCCCATTCAGATAGGCGCACGGCGTGAACTCGGGAAATCTTTTGCGAATCTCGGCAACCACGTCCGTTGACTTCAGATCAATCTTGCGCTCTTTCGTTTCCGAATAGGCGAGCACATCCAAATTAATTTTTCTTCCGCCCGCATACCAGTCAAACGGAAGCTGGGGAACCGCGGCGCGAAAGAGAATGAACACCATGACTTGCACGATGTCGATGTGCTTGGCAGCCCAATCCACAAGCTCCGGCGTGTATTGCAGCGTGTCCTCATAAACCGTCGAGTTGAAGGCGCACGACAAGCCGCCGACTTCCGCCAGCATCTCGGCGTAGTGCAGCCGCAACTCGTTCAACTCGATTTCGTTTTTATTCTTCCATTTTGGTCGGCCTTGCTTGCTGTCGATATGAAAAGTGAACCCTAACGCGCCGGCGCGTTTCAGCTCGCGCAAGAGTTCCGGCGTCAGCATGCCGCCGTTGGTGTTAATGACCGGCTTGAATCCCATCTCTGCAATCATCCGCACGATCTCGACGATGTTCGGGTGCATAAGCGGATCACCGCCGGCAATGGAGATGCCGTCAGAATTGCGCAGTTCGCGAAAGGTTTCCACTTCCTGCCTCACCATCTCCAAAGGCTTGTGGCTCTTGGCGACGTTCTCGCGATAGCAGCCGTCACACGCCAGATTGCAAGCCGAAGTCGGCTCCAGCCAGGAAATGGCATTGTCCGGAAGCGACCACGGCAAGCGGTATAGTTGACGATGGTTGATGGTTGGACTCATCATAATCATGTCTCCTTCTAAATGACGGGAGTGTGGATTTTACAGTCCACAGGCGTATCGCGGACAAGAAAGTCCGCGCTCCCTCACCATTCAATCATTTTTACTTTTTCATCTTTTTATCTTCTTTGCCTCAACAACGTGGTCCAGGGCAAACAATGCCGCGCCCAATGCGCCCATGAAATGCGAATCTTCGCTCACATTCACTTTCCTGCCCAAGCCCTCTTCCAACGCGCGGATCATCCCGATGTTTTTTGCCACGCCGCCGGTGAAAGTGATTTCCTCCTCAATGCCAACGCGGCGCAATAGCCCGATGGAACGCGCGGCGATGGATTGATGCACGCCCCACAAAATATCTTCCACCTTTTTGCCTTTGCCCAGCCAAGAGAGAACTTCGGATTCGGCAAACACCGTGCAAGTCGTGCTGATGCGCACCGGTTTCTCCGCGCGTAATGCCGTCGCGCCTAATTCTCCCAACGGAATATCGAGCGCGACCGCGGCTGCGCCGAGAAAACGTCCCGTGCCCGCCGCGCATTTGTCGTTCATGCAGAAATCGACAATCTCGCCTTTGTCGTTGACGCGAATCGCTTTGCTGTCCTGCCCGCCCATGTCAATCACCGTGCGGGTCGCCGGAAACATGTGCGCCGCGCCGCGGCCGTGACAACTGATCTCCGTCACCTGCTTATTGCCGAACGTGACTTTGTAGCGGCCATAACCGGTGCCGATGACGTATTCGACTTCCTCTTCACCGATCTGTGCGGCTTCCATCGCCTGTTGAAACGCCTTTTGCGCCGCGGCGGTAACGTTGGCACCCGTATCCGTCAGCGCCCGCGCGACGATTTCTTTTTTGGCGTTGATGATCACCGCTTTGGTTTGAGTGGAGCCGACATCGACTCCGGCTGCGTAAGACATGGCCACTCTCCTTCCAGTTTGGGTTGAGGGATAGTTGGAGTAATGGATGATTGGGTTAGCCAGGTCTTGCCCCAATTAATCCAACAATCCAGTAATCGATCATTCCATCGCTTCCGCCATCTGCCGGCGCGAAATCAATCCCTCAAAAAACGCGTCGATGCGATTCTTCATCTGCGCTTCCGAGACCACGCGTTGATCCATCATATCGGATTCGATGAACAGCGTGGGAAGGTCCTTTTTCGACATCAAATACCGACGGCCGTCGGCGAGGCCGGTGGACACGGTGCGGCAGCTTTTGATGGGATGATAAACCACGCCGTCGATGTGAAAAGGTTCGGTCATCGACAGGATGGCTTGATCTTGATGAAACATGCTGTCCATCGCATCGCGCACGCTGATTAACAAGCCCGCGGCGAGGCTCTCAATAGGGTCGCGCAAATCGTATTCGAAACCGAGATTGGTGCCGCCCGCGGCGAACCACAAATATGTTGAATGCACAAACACGCCGCCCCAGTTGGAGAAGAATTCGTTGAAGCGACGAAAGATGGGATAGCACGGCACGCCGACAAACACGAGGCGAAATTTTTCTTCATCCAAAGTGCCGATGCCGTGCTGCGATTTGTACGCCATCTCCTCGACAAGATCTTTAAAAAACGCGCTGCCCGCCGCAGTGCCGCGAAAGCCGTTGGCCACGCCGAGATAAATCGTGCCATCGGTGAGCGCATTGAACACGGCAGGAGAGGCTTGGTTGAATTCAAGCGTTTGCTTCCAGTCGCGGCTCATGTCATTGGCATACCCCAACACCTCGCGAAATTTGTCGATGTCAAATTCCTTCCCAGTTATTTGCTCGCAAAGCGTAATCAGCTCTTTGAGCTGCTCCACGACGTAGCGGCGATCGCGCTCAAAATCCGGATCGCCCGGCCACGATTGCGTGCCCGCGGCGCGGGTGGCGGGAATATCGATGGTGAAGATCGGAACGTGATACATGCGCTCCCAAATCTCCGCCCATTTGATGTACGTGTTGCAAGCATTGGTCAACACGGCGAGTCGCGGCTTGGGAATCTTGCCCATCGGATGCTGCCCGCCTTTGAGTTGCACCGCCACGTCGGCTTTGACGTAGCCGCAAATATCCGGCGAGTAGCCGTATTCTTCCGCCGCGTTGAGAAACTCCGGGGCAACCTTGCGCACCGCAGTTTGCAGCGAGTTGATCTCTGGGAAGACCACGGGCAGATCGAAGGTTTTGAGAATTTCATTCAAGCTGCCCATCACGAACACATACGCCGCGCCTTCGCCACGCTCACTGCATTCGTTTAATTCCGTGAACCATTCGCGAAAGAGTTTGGCGCCATCGCGATTGCCGCGTCCGACGATTCCGTTGTCATCATTTGGCATTGTCCATTCTCCCTTAAGAACTCGCCAACGGATTGAAGAACCCAACTGATTTTAAATTATCCGTTGGGTTTTTCTATCCGTTCAAAATTTAGCCTTTGAGCATCAAGCTTGATTTTCCAGCGCATTCTTTGCCCATGTCAACGAACGCAGCATTTGAATGCTGATGATCAAATACCACAAACCCACAAACGGCCCGAAGTCGATGAGATCGGCGTTGGCCGGCGGTATGGGAAAAGTATACAGATTGAAACCGAGCAGCAAAACCGCAAGCAGCGCGCCGATGCCGCCGAGTATTTTGCCAAAGCGCGGATGCTTGAGCATGTTCACCGCAAACAGCAGTGTGCCGATCCCAATAAAAACATCCCAGGAAACATCCAAGCCCAGTTGCACTTTGTCAACCGCCTTCCAAATCAATTCGAGCGTCGATTTCGTGGCGGCGTCAGCGGCTTTGTCCACGTAATCGCGCATAGATATTGAAATCGCCAATTGCACGATGAGCATCATGTTTACGATGCTGCCGGCGATGACATTCGCGCCCGCGGCAATTTGGGTGGAGACGCTTTTTTGATGAAGCTTCAGCAGATGATAAAGGCCAACGCTGGCCAGGCTCAGCAGCGGGCCGAAAGCCGCGGCAAAGGCAACCGTCAAGATTCTCGGCATATCGACGGCGGCCATGATGGCATAAACGACACAGGCGATGACTCCGGCGATGGCGCCGAGCTTGATCCAGGTGAAAGTCAAAACGTTTTCTTTGTTCATGCAACGCTTTTTTTGTTTTAGAAGCTTTTAATCTGCCCACGAACACAAGAGAAAGACGCGAAAATGAATTAAAGCAAAATAATTACACTGAAGCTGAATCGTTTTGCCGCAACCCAAAAGAAAATCTCCAACAGATAGAAGAACCCACCTGTTAAAGCTTTATCCGTTGGGTTTTTCTATCTGTTGGAAAAAATCTTTGTTTTTATGCACAGTCATCATTTGTAACAGACGAAGTTTTTACTTGTTATTTGCAAGTTCATTTTATCTGTTCATGTGTTTCGCGCATTTAGTAGGTCAATCAAAGAGAATATTTTCCACGAACGTTTCGAGTTGGATGCCAAGATGCTCAAACGTTGTTTGATTTTCCTCAAACTCCGTGATGAAATAAGGTATATGCTCGGCGTCGAGTGCCTTGCTGTAAGTCACCTGTTCCTCCAAACCCGGCTCGCACATTTTGGCGGCGGCAAGAATAACAGCCTCGGCGTTGGATTGCTTGACACGGTCGAGCAGCATTTTCTCTTTCGGTTTGCGCAGATCGTGCTGCACCGGACTGTAGGAGGATTTTTCAATGTACGCTTCCGCCAAATTGAACAGGGGATCGCCATCCAACGGAACTTCTTCGAGAAGGTAACGCAATCCAATTAGCAGATCATCATCGACGACGTAACACGACTGCGCGATGGTTTGCAGGAGATCGACCGGCGGCAGCTCGCAGAATCCGCCTTCAAACACGACGCGCATCTTGTCCTGCTTCTTCAGCGGACGCGTTTTGAGCATCGGCAGAACCGCGCGGAGAAATTCGTTGTACTCTTCGCGCGGCAGAAATCCGGCGAGCGCGATCAGCACAAACGCTTCGTCCGCGGCGAGCAGCCACGGCGTTCCGCGTTTGATGGCGTACAACTCACGCATCAACGCACGACTTTCATTATAAACCGCGAGTGAACGGCATAAATCGACATCTGTAACTTTGCGGCCTGCAATGGTTTCGATGTCGCCTTTCAGTCTTTCATACTCATCGCGAAGATAGTTAATCGAGTAGTGCGAATTGGGATTTTGCGGCAGGTAGAGTATTTGGCACTTGTAGGGAAAGTTGCGACCCCAAATCGCCGCGAGATTGCGCGCCGCGTCGCAGATGGGATGCGTGACGAACATGTCGAGCGCGATCTTCTTTGTCAACGCCAGCTCGAGCGAAGTTTTGATGATCGAGCATAAATACGAGCCGAAATGCGATTCCGCTTCCATGCCCTCGACCTGCGCGCCGCAAATTTTGACCGGTAGCAGCCCGGCCGCATGCGCGATTTCTTCGGGAAAGTAGACTTGAAAATGCCCTACGACTTTCCCACCGCTTTCGCGCCAGCGCCGCACCGTGGGATATTCGGGCTCTTCAACCAAATCGCGGCAGAGCAGCAAAATTTCTTCGAGTGGCTTGCCCTGCCATTCGGTAAAAACCGGTTCTCTTTCCATCATTTCTGTTCACTTTCAACAGATATTACGTCATTATGGCAAGAAGCCTTTTTGTAATTCCTCTGAAAACAAGTTCGTTGTTTCGCCTTTAGGCGTCGGGCTCCCGACACAAGTTGAACGCCTGAAGGCGACACGACAAACGTTTATTTTCATCATTATCGGGTGTCGAACCCGGCATGGGCAATTACTAAGAAAATAGGTTCATACTAACGCCTTTAGGCGTCGGACGCTCAATGAGGGGAGAACGCCTGAAGGCGCCACTACAAACATTCATTCTCATCATTATCGAGTATCGATCTCGACATGGGCGATTCATCTGAAACCGGAGTGCAATGCCTACGGCCGTGGGCTTCAGTGTTGCAACAGTGAACTGTTGCGCTCCGATTCATTGGTCTCAAATGTATTGTCCGCCATCAACCTTAATGACCTCCCCTGTAATATGTCGTGCCCACTCCGAACAGAGAAACAGAATCGTGCTGGCCACGTCTTCCGGTTGACCCAATCGCCCCAGCACGGTTTCGGATTGAGCTTGATCCAAAATTTGTTGCGGCAGGTTTTGCGTGAGCGTCGTGAGAATATATCCCGGCGCCACGGCATTGACGTTCACGTTGTATCGTCCCAATTCTTTTGCCACAGTTTTGGTCAATCCAATCAAACCCGCTTTCGACGCGGCGTAATTGGCCAAACCGAATTTGCCGCGCAGGCCGTTGATTGAAGAAACATTCACGATTTTCCCGTGCTGCCTTTCGCGAAAATGCGGCGCAAGATAATGGATAAAATTGAACGCGCCTTTCAAGTTCACATTGATCACCGCATCCCATGCGGCTTCGTCCATTTTCCACACCGGCGCATCGCGCGAGATGCCGGCGTTGTTGATCAGGCAATCAACGGCTTTTTCTCCGGCGAGAATGTTGTTGATGCACTCTCGCACGGCGCTGAAATCAGACACGTCGGCCTTGATGAAGCGGCAATTGGCAAGCGCTTCTTCTGGAGGCCGCATATCAACACAAACAACGCGGCCGCCGGCTTCAACAAAGAGTTTGGCAGTTGTCAGGCCAATACCGCCGCTGCCGCCGGTGATGACGGCAACTTGATTGGTAAAATCCAGCTTCAGCATCGCAGTAACTTGTGTGACCCACGAAACACACAAAATACGCTAAAAAGCCGTTCGTGTATTTTCGTGTGTTTCGCGGCCAAATCAAATGTGCTCGAGCAGAATTATGAAGTCTTTGCTTCCGGTTGCGCAAATCGCCTCATGAGTTTGTTCCATCCCATGAGCGGGGCCGTCAGTTTAAACCATCCCATGATGAGCTTTTCCGCGGCCTTCATGCCGCCGCGCACGGTGCTGAATTCCTTGTAGCCCAGACCGTTGCTGATGTGCATAGCTTTGAAGACCGCGGGCATGCCCTCGATCTTTTCGCTTTTGAGGAACAGCATGATTTGAAAAAATTTCGCCTGCTCTGCCGCGGGCGTGAACCAAACGCGGCAGCGCAAATCCGTCGCGCTTTTGTTGGCGGGGCTGTGCGGCGTCATGCGCGGTACCGTGATGGTCTCACCCGCGCGCGCGGTGATGGTTTTGCCGGCGAGCTTGAGCGTGACCTCGCCTTCGAGCACCTCGAAATGCTCGTCGCAATCCTTGTGCAGGTGCTCCGGCACTGCGCCGCCGGGCTGCATCGTCCACATGAATGCGCAGGCATTTTCTGATAAAACGAGAGGCTGAAAGATTTCTTTTCCCCAGCCGATGCTGGGATAGGCCGTTGATGACGGCATGTGTTTGTCCTTCAAAATAACGTTCATGACACGGATGTTCTTTCGCTTCGCACTCACAACGTTGCCGCTTTTTTCCACAACACCAGCCCCAGCCAAGCCGCCCACACTGGCGCGAGGAAAAGATAAAAGTTCAGGCCCGCGCCGGAGAGCGCCGCGCTTTGCAGCATGTAACCCAACACGTCCGCCACACTGGCAATGCCGAGCAGCAAAGTGAACATGCCCAGCCAGCGATATTCGGAGCGCAACAGCCAGCTCGTGCCCAGAAACCAAACCGCGGCCAGCGTCATGGTGAAAATATTCCAGACGCCGCTCATCACCTCGTTGTTGAGATTGGCGAACACCTGCGTCACCACGGCTTTTTGCGCAACCTCGCCGGCCGCGTAGGCCGCGTACAACGGCACAGTGGCGCCGGCAAGCATGGCCGCGCCGGTAGCGCCGATGAGAATGTAGCCGAGGCCGCAGAGCGTGAACAATTGGCTGTGGAGCTTGGCGGTGGATGAGAACCAGTGGTGAAGCGCGAGCGCCAAAGGCACGACCGGCAGATAATACCCGAAGATGTCGAGTATCCATCCCCAGCGCAGCGTCGCCGAGGGATCGGGTTGAAAGGCGATGGCTTTCACCGGATCGAAAGCCGTTTCAAAATCCCAATTGAAGGCGGTGAAAATGAGCATGATGCTTGCCAGCGCCACCGGACAGGAGAGCACGGCAAGGAATCCCGCCATTTTGAAAAAAGAAGATTCTTTTTTCATGTTCCTTTCTCCTCAGTTTTGAGGTGGTTAAAAACTACTGATGATTGTAAAAATTTAGCCGATTGAGCTTCGGAGTGCAAAACTTTAGTTTTGCTTCATTCGGGTCTACTGGTTTTTCCAAGCCGGCTTGCGTTTTTCCATGAATGCCTTGATGCCCTCGTTGGCATCGGCGGTTTCCATCAGTTCCTGCACGTACATTTTTTCCAGTGTATCAATATTTTTTAGAAAGGCAAGATGCATTTCGTGACGCGAGGCGCGCGCGGCAAATTGCAGCGCGATGGCGCTTTTCGGCAAAATGTGTTTGGCGAGAAAATCATCCAGCTCCACTTGTGGGTTGGCGGAAACAGAATAAACCAATCTCATCTGTTTCGCTTCCTGCGCCGTGAGGGAGCGGCCGCTGAGTACTAAATCATCGGCGGCTGATTGCCCAATGAGATGTGGCAAGATGAGAGAAGCGACCGGCGGAAAAACGGCGAGGTTGATTTCCGGCTGGCCGAATTGGGCATCTTCGGAAGCGAAAATCCAATGGCAAAACATCGCCAATTCAAACCCGCCGCCGAGGCATTGGCCGCGCACCAAAGCAATGCACGGCTTATTGACGGCGATGAGCGTGCGAAACAAATCATGAAACGTCGCCAGCATGTACGGCGCGAATTCCTTTTGATGTTCCGGCACGCTTGCGCCAAACGAGAAGTGCCCGCCTGCGCCTTGAAACATGAGTGCTTTGAGCGAGGGCGCGCTGCCGTTCTCTGTGATGGCTGTCATCAGCTCCGTCATCATCTCGCGATCGAGGACGTTGCCTTTGGGGGCGTTGAGGGTGAGTGTGAGAATTTGATTTTCGTGAGAGAAGTCAGATTTGATTTTTTGGTATTGAGCCATACATTCTCCTAATTCGGCCAAACGGCAATTAAAAGGACAATTTCCAACTGATAGAAGAACCCAACTGTTAAAGCTGATTTTGCATGAATTTTTCGTCCGCCTTCGCCTGAGAATGAATTCTCAGGCTCAAAAGCGCAAGCCGCCTATTGGGTGGTCAGGCGACTTCAGTCGCCTTGCAACTTTTAACCTGCGATTTCAATCGCAAGCGGCGGTGTCAACGATCACAGTGCAAAATTCAGGTTAAAACTTTATCCTTTATCCGCGCCCCTGAAGGAGCTACTACGAAACGCCACTACAAAACTATTTCCGCGGCGGCATGATCGCTTCGATCAAATCATCATTCCACCGCTGGCCCTGCGCCAGCAATTGCCGCAGCTTGATGAAATTAACTTCACGCTGGCCTTTGGCACCTTCATTGAACGCCTTGAAACCGGCGCGGCCTTCGGTGAGCATGTTCATGCCCAGCCAGGCGCGGTTGCTCTCGCGGTTGCGATCCCAATGCGCGAGTTTATGTTTGCGCACGGACTCAATCGTCTTCGTCAAGCATCCCGGCACAGCCATCATGAGCGAGGTGCAAAGCCGATTGACGGCTTGATCGAGCAGCGAGAGATCATACTCGCATTGGCTGATCAACTCTTTTGCTTTCTGCTTTTCCTCGCCGATGCGCAATTCGCCAAAAATAATTTTGCCGGTCTCGTCGATCCAACGATCGGTGATGACCAGCGGGTTGGGAATGAATTTTCCGTCTTTCTTCAACACCGGCACGATTTCGGTGAGCAGGCCGAGGCGATAAGCTTTGTGCGCGCTCCAATGCTCGCACAGCGTGCAACTCAACATCGCATTTTCAATTCCCACAAAAAGCGGGAGAAAGTCGGTCGAGCCGCCGTCCGGCGCGGAACCGTGTTTGGGGCCGGCTTGGCCGAACATGGCCATATCGCTCGCAATCGAAAAATCGCAGGCCATGCCGATCTCCTGTCCGCCGGCAATGCGCATGCCGTTGACCCGGCAAATCACCGGTTTATCACAGTGCAAAATCGCGGTGACCATGTCGTTGAAGAGCCGCATGTACTGGCGATATTCCTCAGGCTGGCCGCCGTAATATTCCGCATACTCTTTGGTGTTGCCGCCGGTGCAAAACGCCTGATGTCCCACGCCGGTGAAAACCACGGCCACCACGTTGCGCGCATTCGAAGCCGTGCGAAACGCCAGAATCACTTCTTTCACCATTTGTGTGGTGTAGGAATTGAGTTGTTCGGGATTATTCAGAATAATCCACGCATTGTACAAGTCTTCGACCGGTTTGCCTTGTTGATCGAGGCACGGACGCAATTCATAATTGACTTGGGTGAATTTGAAATCGGGAACGAGGTTGTGGTCTTTGAAGGTTGACATGGTTTATCCTTTTATGGTAGAATATTACCCCTGATCAGTGATTCTGCTCGGACGCACTCGAACTCTCTACCCACGAATTACACGAAAAGACGCGAAAAGCCCTTTCGTGTGCTCAAGGCTAACCGGACGAAGTGGAAATAGGCCTTGATCACTAAAAATCCGGCACCAGCACCGGACGTTTTTCCAACTCGCGCCGATGCACACGTTCGAAAACAGAGTTGATCTCGCTCAACGGAAACGTTTGCACGAACGGCGCCAATTGAATTTTTCCCTGCTGAACGAGAGCCAACACTTCGGGATAATATTTGGGATCGCAGCCCCAATTGCCGATGGCGCGCGCGTCGAAGGCCATCAGATTGCTCAAGCGCACTTCGAGCGTATCCATCGTGAAGCCCACTACGCTCAACGTCGCGCCATGCGTGAGTAGACTGAACGCCAACTCTTGGCCTGCCTTCGTGCCCGAGGTTTCAAAGATTTTCCATTCAACCGGCGAAAGCGATTTTTCTTTGACAAAATTTTGGAGAGATTGGCGGAGGGCTTTTTTGTCCAGCGCTTTCGGATTCAACGTGAGATCAGCGCCGTATTGCGAGAGGAGAGTGAGCTTGCGGTCATCGATGTCAATCGCGACCACTATTGCACCGAGCGCTTTGGCAATTTGCACGCCGAAGCCGCCAATGCCGCCGACGCCGATGAAGATTGCCAGATCACCTTTAACGAGCTCGGCATTTTTGATCGCTTGATAAGGTGTGGTGACGGCATCAGCGACCACGGCCAGCTCGCGCAACGTTACGCCGGATTGGCCGAAAGGTGAGGATTCGTCGGACAGGGGCACTTCACACAAGAATCGCGCCGGCACGATAACGTGACCGGCAAAGCCGCCGTCAATGTGATTGCCCGGCATCTTTTGCCGGCGGCAAATGGTGCGGCGGCCCTTGCGGCAAAGCTCGCATTCGCCGCACGGCAGGACAGCGGGAACGACAACCGCCTTACCGATTAGGCTGTGGCAAGTGGCGCCGGCCTCTTCTACTAGGCCGCTGATTTCGTGACCAAGCGTGAGGGGAGGTGGTTTGACAGTGTGAATGCCTTCGTAAAAAAAAACCAAATCGGTGTGACAGACGCCGCAGCCGGCAACACGGACCAACACATCATCTTCAGCCAAGCGCGGTGCCGGGGTTTCCTTTTGCACCATCAGTTGGTTGACGCCGGTCATTTGCCAGCTTTTTATTGAAAGCATAGCGTGTCCTTTTTTTCTGGCACAATGGCGGGTGGGCAAACAGGCTTTCCAATAAAAACTCCGCGAGGGCACGCACGGCGTCGCGATCAAACCGTGGCACCGTCAGCGCCCCGGGATCATCGCCGATCACCGCCAACAAATTTTGAGGCGAGCGGCATTTTAAATCCGGACTGAAGCAGCGACGGAAGACTTCGATGCACGGATATTCCGAACTCCGGAAACCTTCGGCGATGACCAAATCGACATTGCGCGGCAAGTGGCACAGCAGGCGGCCGATCGGCCACTCGCGCTCGACTTCACGAAACATCGCCACCATTTTGGGCGACGAGACCACCACCGCCTCGGCGCCGGCCACGCGCAGGCGATGGCTGTCCTTGCCGGGCTTGTCCAGCTCGTGATGATGGCTGGTGTGCTTGATGACGGCCAGCCGAATGCCGCGTTTGCGCAGCGCCGGAATCAGCTTCTCGATCAGCGTGGTTTTGCCGGTGCCGGAATAGCCGATCACTTCAAGAATGACCGGTCTTTTCGAGTGGTTGTTTATTTTCACAACACGCGCGCCTCATACAAATCCGCGCATTGGCGGCAAATGAGCTGCGCGGTATTCCAGTCAGGATAGTGCTCGCGAATTTTTGCAATCACCTCCACATCCAGCACGCCGGGAGCGATCAACTGAAAGGTCGGGAAATGGCAAATGGCGCAACGGCCTTTGGAAGAAGTTTCGACCGCCTCTCCTGCCAGCCATTTCTCCGGATGCTGCGCAAACTCGACCAATTCGCGATGCGTGTGTGAGTTTTGATCAAAGAAATGCGCGAACGTTTTCGCCAGTTTATCTTCCGCGCCTTGAAACGCGCGTTTGAAATTGGTGAAATGTTTCTCGCGCACCGAAGGCGGCAGCCAGCCGCGTTGAAACAGACGGCCATCGACCGTGATGTCCCACAACACACCGTATCGCCCTTGCAAAAAATGATCGTACGCCGGCCCCGCGTCCGACTTTGGGAAATTCGGCTCGTAGCCGAAATGGGGATCGAGCATATCGACGACGTGCAAAAACTCGTGGCGAAGAAATTGGAGAAAAGCTTCGGATTGCGCCAACAGCTCAGGGGTAAGTTGCACGACGATGGTACGGCGCTCGCGCGCATTTGAACCGGATGATTCCGGTGAAAGGTACAGCTCAGCGCCAAGATTCTTCTGTGAACGGGCTTTTAGGAGAAGACAGCGGCTGGTGGCCTCCGTCAGAATCGGCCACAATGCCAAAATTTGCCGCAACGGATTGGCAAGGCCCAAACGGTGAAACCACTTTGCGTGAAGTGTTTGAAAGGCGGTTTCGCAGTTGTCGCGCTCCGAAGTTTCGTAAAGCCGTTCCCTTTCCTGCCAAAACTCGTCTGCTTCGGGATGATGAACAATCGCGCGGAGAATCGCCTCTTCGAGAAGCTGCGGCTGGAATTCGATGTGAAAATCGGATCTCATGTTGGCTGATTTGTTGAGCGAAGAGCGAGGGCGAAGGGTGAAAGGCGAAAAACGACTACACGCGTTTTTCACCTTTCGCGCTTCGCCCTTCACCCTACACATCTATACAGTAACCGTCGAAGTCGAAGTGCGTTTGGTGATTTGAATCAGCTCGTCGCCAGAACCACATTCGAAACCTTCATCTGCCAGGTCGGTCGGGCGCAGGCGCAGCAGCTCCGAGCCGAGCGGGACGTTGAACCGAGCGCATTCCAGGCGGGCAAAATCATGGCACAAATCGCCGAGAGCGGCATAGAAACTTTCCGGCGCTTCGCGGCGCAACAACTTGCTGAAAGCCGGCACAAATCTGCCGAAATGATCTTTGAGAAACAGCCGTTGCGCGCGGCGGGTTTCCTCCAGCATCGCGGCGTCATTCGCTTCCAGCGCGTGGGCCTCCTTGCGGTTGAGAAAGCAGAGAAATTCACACTCGCAACTGATGTGGTCGACGCGCTCGAACGTATTCACCTTCAGACCGAATGCGCCGTAAAATCCGGCGATGTCGCCCAATTCCTGCGGCTGCTGAAAGAGCGCCTCTTCGCCGTATTCGGTTTCATACGGCGGCACTTTCGGATGCGCGGTGAAGCCGAAAAGATGGCGATATGATTTTTGCAGCGATTCAAGATTGAAAAGCCGGCTCAGGCGACGGACGCGGGAAGCGAGTCCATCCTTTTTGGGGGTTGAGTAGTCGTTGTCCAGCATCGACGCGATTTCAGCCAGCGCAAGGTTGTGATATTCCAAAACCAGCCGCGTTATCGTTTCTTCAGCCGGCGGGCGAAAACCGAGGGCAAGCGCTTCGTAAATGGCGCTGCGGCAAAGCGCCAGATCAACTTCATGCAATTTGAAATTATTCATGCTCAACTCATTTCATTATTTTCCATGCAACCCAACTAACAGCATCATGTCATTCCGCGGGAATTTCAATTAATGAAAATCGGCGTGAAACGGTTCGCCGTTGCAATGCTGAAGCATTGCACTCCGGTGTATTTTCGTGGTATCGCTCATTTCAAGATCGACACCTGTAATGATGAGAATAAGTGTTTGTAGTGACACCTTCAGACGTTTAACTTTTGTCCGAAGCCCGACGCCTAAAGGCGAAACTACGAACTTATTTTCAGAGGAATCCCGTTAAAACTTTGCACACCGTTCAATTGAAAAAAACTGCGTCCGTAGGATGCTTCCCGCATGACATTTGAACGTGCCTTCGGACTTCTAAATCGAATTTGCATGCAGCGCCGGCCGTTCATACACCGGCTCGTCGATCGTCGTGCGAAAAAGCTCTTCCCCGTCTTTTCCGTAAGCGATGACGGTGTCATTGTAAATGCTCACCGGCTTGCCGCGCAGCGTGCCTTCGTAAATTTTCGGGCCTTCTTGAAATTTGTAACTGAAGATGATCAAATTCGAACGCCGGAACAATTGCAGCACCGCGAGCAATTCGCGGTCGGGATTCATGTAACGTTCGATGGCCTCATCCACGCCGGGACCGAACATCTGGCGTAAATACGGCCGCGGCACCCAGCGCGGCGGAATGTAGTAGCCGTTCGGCGCCGTGCCAAGCTGGGGATAGAGCGGCAGCGCGACTTTCGCGACGTGCACGAGATAATAAAGCGGATTGTAGCGATCCTCTGCCCACGTGCCGTTGGGGTTCATTTTCACCAAACCCTGCAAACGAATTTGTCCGATGCACGCGGCCATGCAGCGCGTTTCCATCGGCTTGCCTTTGGATTCCGGATCGGTGCCCTCGACACGCGGGTAGCAAGCGATGCATTTTTCGGAAATGCGCGTGTTGCCGCGATACATGGTTTTCTTGTACGGACACGCTTCGACGCATTTGCGATAGCCGCGGCATTGTTCCTGATCCAGCAACACGATGCCGTCTTCAGGGCGCTTGTAAATCGCTTTGCGTGGACATGCGGCGAGACACGCGGGGTACGTGCAGTGGTTGCAAATGCGCGCGAGATAGAAGAACCAGGTTTTGTGGATCGGCAGTTCCGTGCCTTCTTTGTCTAATTCATACTTCTTGCCTTTGATGCCTTTGGGATTGTCTTCGTAAATGTTCGGTGAATTCCACTCGTGATCTTCCGGCAAATAGCCCAACACCCGGCTGCTTTCGGGTGCGAGTTTCTTCTGCGCCGCTTCGAAGATCGTCATGCCGTCAAATTTTGCCACGCCGTTGGACTTGTTCCAAACCTGCCCACCGGGATTCGCTTCCTCCAACAGCTTGAGAATTTTCATATCCCAAAACTGCGGATAGCCGCCATACGGCTTGGTCTCGACGTTGGCCCACCACATGTGCTCCTGGCCCTTATTGAACGTCCACGTTGACTTGCAGGCCATGGTGCAGCTCTGGCAGGCAATGCAACGGTTGATGTTGAACACAAACGCGAACTGCCGTTTCGGAAAAGCCGCTTCGTAGGGATACTCCATCTCGCGGCCAAGCTGCCAGTTGAAGACTTTGGGCATGGTTGTCTCCTGCAATTGTGTAACGTGATACGTGTAACGTGCGTGCTTGAAATTTTTCGTTAATTTTCAGTATAAAATTTTTTACTGCATGGTTACAGCAATTTGCTCGAACATTTGTCAATCAACGAGTTGCCTTGTGGACATTGCAAAACTCGCGCAAGCTTGGCAACGTTCAAGTCGAGAAGAAAGTTGCAAAATGCTTATTTGATAAAAAGCATTACGCCTACTGTCTTTTCTTCTGTCATTTAGCGGTCGAAAAGGCGCTTAAGCGAATTTATCTCCTGCGCCAGCAAAAACATCCACCTTTTATTCACAATCTTGCTCGCATTGCCGACGAAGCCGGCTTGCAACCGGATCAGGCCTTCAGAATGGACTTGCAAGAATTAACGACATTCAACATAAAAGCACGGCACGAAATCATCAAGGCTCAATTTCATCGGAAAGCAACCAAAGCTTACGCACAACAATGGCTAAAGCGAACCACAAAAATTCTCAACTTGCTCAAAAAGGTCAGGTGAAAAAAATCAGTTTTAGAGCAAGTTCAAAATTATGTGAGCCATCTGCGCGAACAGGGTCTTTCCATTCAAAGCGTGTATATTTTCGGCTCACAAGCCGGCGGCAAAACCCACAAGTGGAGCGATGTCGACGTTTGTATCATCTCCAAAGATTTCAGCCGCCGCAATGATGCGCTCACTTACCTTTGGCGCGCCTTGCGACAACAAAACGTCAAAGGCGGCATCGAACCCATCGGTTTTCATTCTGATGAGTTTATTGACGATATTCCGATCGTGCATGAAATTCTTCGATACGGCGTGCGAATTGTTTGATCGATTCGAGGCGCTGCCGGCCATTTTTTCGCCCTCCGCTCTACGCCTTTCGCTCTTCGCTTTTCATCCGCCCCCAAATTCCCAGACACTCATCAACAATCCTTTCAACCTCCGCGCCGCCGAGCTCAAGATACGCGCGATGCGCGCCGGCGTAAAACGGCGTTTGAAAAACACGCATTAACTTGCTTTTATTAAATCCCAGCCGCGCGAATTCTTCGGCGAACACATACGCCATGTCGCGCGTGCTCTCCGCCGTACCGGGGATTTCAACGCCCACCAGCATGTTCGGATCAGTGGGATCGGGGTCGTCGTAGGGCATCTCTATCTCCTTTTGAGTGTTGGAATTTTGGATTGATGGAATGATGGGGTGTTGTTTTTTTCATCAATCCCCAAAAATCCAACACTCCATTACTCCGATATGTTTTTTACACCTTCAGCAACACCACGCACAGCAGAATCACGATTCCCAAAATCGTTGCCGTAACCGAGAGCCACGGCAGCAGCTTTTGCGCCTTGATAAACTCGGTCGAGGGTTTTTCACCCGCCTCTGGCGCCAAAGCGTTCATCTTCGGAACGATGACCAACATGATCAGCGACGCCAAAGCGATCATTGACAGAAACAGGACATGCTTTATCGTCAACGTGATCCCATAAGTCTCCATCGTACGGTGCTGCCGAGCGCGTGGAACCAAAATTTTACAATTTACGTCTTGACTCGGAATTTTTTATTTCGTATCTTTGTTCAAATATTTAATAAATTGCTAAAATAATTATAGAGCTTGTCATGAAAGCACCAATTCTTTTTACCGGCGCCGTCTTTCTGTTGGCGGCGGGCTGTGTCAAATCGCCCAGCGCGTCGGATAACCGTCCACCCCAAATCACCCGTGTCGACGTTGCCAATCCAGTCATTCGCGTCGGCCAATCCACCACGATTACATGCCGCGCAATAGATCCCGACAATGATGAACTCACTTACAAATGGGAAACCGCGAATGGCTTGGGATACATTCTCGGCAGTGGCGCAACGGTGAGATACGCCACCTCAGCGTGTTGTTCCGGCGCCAATCAGATAAAAGTTACGGTCTCTGATCCCAAGAACGCAAGTGATAGCAAGCAAGTCAACGTGGATGTGACTCCTTAGAAAGCAGCCAACATGCGAACCGTATTCATATTTTTCTTCGCCGCCACAACGCTGTTTTGGACAGAGCACCTCGCCGCGCAAGGCTGCTGCACTGCTGGCTCGCCGTCGCTGGGCAGTTTGCAAACCGGCTTGCTCAGAAATCATCAACTCAGCTTTTCGGCAGCGTATGAATTTACCCGTTTGACGACGGCTTATCGAGGAACGCAAAAAATTCGTGACCCGCTTGGCCGCGAAGCCGAAGTCGGCAATCTTTCGGTGGAATTCGGCTACGGTTTGAGCGACCGTTTCTCTTTGCACCTCATCGGCAATTATTCCAACCGCCGCCGCGAAATCAATCTCAGCGATGGGGCTTCGTTTGTTTCGCAAGGTCGCGGATTCGGTGACTTGGTCGCCTTGCTCAAATTTGGCATCTGGCGGCTCGATCTTGCCAACCAACGCGAATTGGCGCTCGGTGTTGGCGTGAAAGCTCCCACCGGCCAATTTCGGCTGCGTGAAAACGGCGTCCGCCTTTCTTACGATTTGCAGCCGGGTACCGGCTCGTGGGACCCGCTCATTTGGCTTTACGCTTTCAAAGGCTTTTTGCCGCTGCGCTTCAATTTTTTCGGCAGCGCCACTTTGCGTTTTCCAATTGAAAATCCCGATGGCTATAAAATTGGCCGCGAGCTTTCTTATTTCGCCGGCGGCAGCTATCGCTGTTGTAATCCGCTTGATGTGCTTTTGCAAATTCGTGGCCGCCATACGAGCGAAGATCATTTTCAGGGCTTCGAATTGCCCAGCACCGGCGGCACTTGGTTATTCTTTGTGCCGGCGATCAATCTGAATTTGACCAACCAACTTGCGCTGCAGGTGCAATATCAGCAGCCGCTTTATTTTGACGTCAACGGCCAGCAGATGGCGCAAGACCGCACCGTGGCGCTGGCAGTATTTTACCACAGGTGAAAAAATGTCAAAGAACAATATCCCGATTTTCCAATTGTCAAAGTGAAAACCTATCAGGATTTTCTCAACGTTTATCATCGACTCGGCATCAAGATCACCGTCAATGGCACGTGGAATGCGCTCACGCAAATTGAGAAAACGGTGAAAGGCAAAGAGCACATCATCCGATTGTCGAGCCGTTAAACTTGAAAGAGATGATCGCGCACATTATGATGGCGGAGGTTTATGTTGCTTGTTAACATGGAAATTTTGAACGATAATTTACTCCGTTGTGTGCCTGTACACGTTTTGGCGAAATGGCAAAATTCTTTACAGCGCGAGCTGCTACTTAAGAAACGGGAAAAGCCGCTGGCTATTCTCTTTGCCGACATTGAAGGTTGCACGCGGCTCTGTGAAGATTTGCCGCCAAAAGAGATGAATGAGCTCATTGAGACCTATTTCTCTCGCTTCTTTGAAGTTGTTGAAGAATCTGGCGGAACGGTCAACGAGATCATGGGCGACGGCTTTATGGCCGTTTTTGAGGAGAATGATCTTCCCAAGAACATTCTCGCCGCCTCCGTTGCTGCATTGAATATTCAACGTCATGCCAATGAGCTGAACACACAAAGATCAAAAGAATATGAACCGGTTGTGGTCAACATCGGCATTCATGCCGGAATCGCCTTTGTCGGCTTCACAAAATTCCGAACTTCCGCTGGCGAACGCTGGACATACACGGCATCCGGTACGGTCAGCAATATTGCGGCGCGGCTGTGCGCCTTGGCAACGAACGGTGGAATTTTGGTGAGTGACGCCGTTGCCGAAATCATCAAAACCCGTTATGCCTTGCACCCGCTGGGCCAGCAGAAACTGAAAAACGTAAGTCAACCTGTGTTCGTTTTCAAAATTGAGCAATCGACAACTACAAACATTTAAACCTATCAAGGAGCAACTATGAAAATCATCATTTCCATCTTCGTGTTACTGGTTGCCGCCAGTTTGTTGTTCGCCGCTGGTGACAAAGAGAAAAAGACCGCGACGAAACTCGAGTTGAAAATCTCCGGCATGACTTGCGCTGATTGCGCATCGCACGTCGAAAAAGCCATTCGCCGTGACAAGAACGTTGCGGAGGCGCAAGTAAACTGGAAGGAAGGTCTCGCCGTCGTCCAATTCAAAGAGAAAGTCGAGGCCAACGCCAGCCTGCCGCTGTTTGCGGAATTGAAGAAGGCCGGTTACACGATGGAAGAAATCAAGGACGAAAGCGGCGCGCGATGGTCGATCAAGATGACCTGTTGCGGCCCGAACGTGTGCAAAATTGGCGAAAAGTAAATCAGACAAAGTTGGCGCAACAATTTTTTAGTTCAGTTGTCAAAGAACTGCATTCATTGAATGAACGCCGACCCGTAAATTTCGTTTGACGTTCTTTCTTTAACAACAGGCTTTGAAATGAAACCGGATGACCCATGAAAAAAATCCATGTCGAAGGAAAACTTTGCATCGGCCCGAATTTTTCCAAAGCCGAATTTGCTCTGATCAAACGCAATCTCGCCAGCCAAAAAGGCTTGGAAACTTTGGCCGATTTGCTGGCGGTGGCGGGCAATAGCCAGCGGTTGAAAATCTTGTATCTGTTGCACGCGCATCGCGAGATGTGCGTTTGCGATCTGGCCGAAGTGCTGGAGTTGACCGATTCCGCCGCTTCGCAGCATTTGCGCAAGCTCAAAGATAAAAATCTGGTCAAAACTCGGCGCGAAGGCCAAACCATTTTTTATTCGCTGGTGCCGAACGTTTTTACCGCTCATTTGGCAGATCTGTTTTCTCAAGATGAAACCAAAGAACGACACGCTTTCGTTTTGAATGAAAGGAGCTAATATATGCAAAAAACCGCTTTATCAACCGTTGGAAGTGTTGTGACCGCAATCTTTGCTTCACTTTGTTGTATTGGGCCAGCAGTTTTGGCGATTGTCGGCGCTGGAAGCCTCAGTGCTTTTGCCGCCTTTGAAAAATATCGTCTCTATTTCATCGGGATAACCGCCGTCTTGCTTGGTGCGGCTTTTTATCTCACCTACCGCAAGCGTCCCGACGAGTCGGGAAAATGCGAAGACGGCTCGTGCAAAATAGAAGGCGCGGGCAAATGGAACAAGATAGGCGTTTGGAGCGCGACAATTATTGCCGCTCTCGCTATAGCCTACCCTTATCTCGCCATGAAGCCATCCCCTGCAAACAACACCGCGTTTGCACCGAAAGCCAATGTGGTTTTGAAGATTGAGGGCATGACTTGCAACGCGTGTGCGACAAGAATACAAGACACACTTTCCGACATCAAAGGTGTGCATAGCGTGAGCGTGGAACAAGAAACAAAAAAAGCTCGCGTCGCCTATGACTCTTCGCTCGTCGCGCCAGACGTGCTTGTTAACCGTGTCAATGAAATCGGTTATACCGCCATGCTTTCTCAAAAAAAAGGAGAATAACATGAACTCCTGTTGCACACAGCCTCTCGACGTGATTGCCGCCGACAAGCATCACCATGAAGAAAGTTGTTGTCTCGTGACGGAGAAAACGCCCGCGCCGGCAAGAATGGAGTGTCCAGTTTCCGGAACGCTTTCACGCAAGATTCAACGCCGAACGCTGGAACATTTGCTGAAACCTGAGAAGCTTGGTTCCCTGCGTCATGTGCAATATTACTATTGCAAGGAACCCACCTGCAACGTGGTTTATTTCTCCAACGCGAATGTGCCTTTCTTTACTACAGATGATGTGGCGGTAAAAGTGTTTGTCAAAGATCAGGGTGACGACGTTCCTGTTTGCTACTGTTTCAATTGGACACGTGCTCGTATCAAACAAGAGATTAGAGAAACTGAAAAATCCACCGCTGCTATAGAAATTGCCCGCGAGATTAAAGCCGGTACCTGCGCCTGCGACATCAAAAATCCCAAGGGTGAATGCTGTTTGGGCGATGTCAATACATTTGTCAAAGAAGTGCTGGCTCATCCGCCGAAAAGGAGATCTGAATGATTTTAAAGAACGTGAAACGATTACTATTGGTCGCGCCGTTGCTGGGTCTTCTGGTTCTCGCAGCCGGATTTCTTTATATGAAAAGAGCGGTCAAGAGCTTTTCCTCGACGTACCGACGTTCGAACGAGAAACCCGAGAACTGCTCGAATAAATAAAGTGACGCTGAACACGCAACTCTAATCAAACAACCCCAAAACCATCATTCCGAAATCGCAACCAACTCTCCCGCAATATACTTCTCCATAAACTCGCTCTCATTATCCGGCGTAAATCCTGTTGTTGCGGGGAACCAAACGCCGATGCCGTTCATGCCGCCGTCTTCGGCTTTGGTGACGCGCACCAGCGTTTCCTTCGGCACGGTGTTGAGCGCGTGGTTGTCCGCCTCGCCGCCGAAGATGAAGCCCATCGTCGCTTTGGCCTTGTGAAAGAGGCTGTCGGTTTGGTGCATCGGCATGTGCCAGTTGCGCGTGATCGACTGCTGCGAGCCATAGCGCAGATTCGACTGATAGCCGGTGTTCTCCGACAGCGCGCGGCCATCGGGCCGCGTCTCATGCGCGCGTACGCTCTTTTCCGTGGCGATGAACGGCGCATGCTTCATCATCACAATGTTGTACGGATACGCGTGATTGTATTTCACGCGCAACATGCAGCGCGAGACGCGATAGAAAAACTCGTCCGGCTTCGCGCCGATGTAAGGCCGGTCCGCGGGATTGGCATCGACGTAAACGTAATCGCCGTCGTTGATGCCGAGATCGCGCGCCGCCTGCGGATTGATGTGAAGCTGATGCTCGCCCACGCTCGGCGCACGTTTGTCCAGCCGATACGGATCGCCGAAGTTGGAATCATACAGCATGTGCCAATCCACGTTCGACCAACTGCTGTGCACGCGATGCCGCGTCTTCGGCGTCAGGCAGTAGAATTGGAAACCCTTTTCCCAGAGAAAATTCTTCGTTGTCTTCACTTGACTCCACGGCATTTTGACATTGCGAATCGTGCGCTCGTCCCAATGCTGTGCTGTCAGCGGAATGCCGTAATCATCGGGACGAATGAATGGATTGGAGCTCACGATCACATTCGGCAAATACGGTGTGGCCTCCGGGCCTTCGCGATGCACGATGAAATTCTCGCCGTACTCGATGGCTTCGGGAATATCGGCATACGCGTGCAAGCGTCCTGTGTCGGTAAGGAACGGCTCGCTGTACTTGATCTGTTCGAAGAACGGAATGCGTGGATAGGTGCGGAACAACATCAGCGCGCCGCCGGGAGGGCCATACTTACCGGCCATGATGTCCGCAAGTTTGTATCCGGCGGTCGTCGTGCTCGTATCGAGCAGGCGCTGCAAATAAACGCTGCGTTTGCCTTCATATTCGAATTTGAAATAATCTTCGAAGCGTTTTTCGCCGGTGACCTTCGCCAAACTTTTTGCAATGCCGGCGAGAATCGTCAAATCATCCTTGCTGTCGAACACCGGCGGGATGCCGCCCTTCCAAATTTGCAAGAAGGGATTGGAGCAGCTCGCAGTGACTTCCAAATCTTCAAACTCCAGCCATGAGTTGGCAGGCAGCGCAAGATCGGCATATTCGATCGAAGCGGTCATCTGAATATCCAGCGAAACGATCATTTCGATATTCGGATTGACGTTCTTGATCATCTCGTATGCCCACTTGGCATTGTTGATGAGATTGACGTTGTTGAAGATCAACGCCTTCGTCGGCGTCGGCATGTGGCTGTTGCCGGTGAAATTTTTGCGGCCATATTTCGGCGTCTCCACGATCAACGCCTTGTCGCCGTGATTCCAATACGCCGGCTCTTCATCTTTCGTGTACGCATGCGTTTTGACCGCTTTGCCGGGTGCATTGGGATCGAGATTCGGCTCGAACGGGTCCTCGGCAACCCAGCCTTTGAAACCGGGGCCGGTCCACGGTGAGCCTTGAAAGAGCGCGGCTTTGTAATTGCCCGCCCACGTGTGGCAACCCGCGCCGGGCTTGCCGATGTTGCCCGTGAGCATCAGCGGCAAATACGCGGCGCGGTTCATCTCCGTCGCGTGGAACCAGTGATTGATGCCCTCGCCCTGATGAATCGCCACCGGCTTCATCGTCGCCATGTCCTGCGCCAATTGCGCGATGAGATTTTTCGGTGCTTGGGTGATCTCAGCAACGGTATCGAGAACGTAATCTTTCAGATGCACTTGATAGAGTGTCCACAGCGTGGCGACTTCGACTTCCTTGCCGTCGACGAGTTTGATTTTGAACGTGCCGTCCAACACCGGATCGATGCCTTTTCTCTCCAGCGTTTCACCGACATCATCTCGCGTCACCGCCACGGCTTTGTTCGTTTTCGCATCCCACACCACGTAGTCGCCGAGCTTGTCATGCTGCTCTTTGGTGAAGCCCTGAATTTTCATCGAGGGGCCGTCGGGCTTGAGATCGCTTTGATAATTCGGAAAAACTTCGGCAGCGCGCAGGCGTTTGAGATTGTCTTTGCGCACCAGCAGCGGCAGATCGGTGAATTGTTTGATGAATTTTTCGTCGTACCATTTGTTGTCGACCATGATTTTGGTGACGCCGAGCCACAGCGCGGCATCGGTGGCCGGGCGAATGGGAATCCAATAATCGGCCTTCGTTGACGGCGGGCCATATTCCGGTGCAATCACCACGATCTTCGCGCCACGCTCCATGCACTCGATGAACCAGTGCGAATCGGTGAGCTTGTTCTCCACCAAATTCTTGCCGTCCATGATGATCAGCTTGGAGAAGCGCAGGTCGTTGAAATCACAATCGGAGGTTTGCAAGCCATGCACCCAGGGATGGCCGGGGGCTTGATCGCCGTGCCAGGTGTAATTCGACCAGTTGCGTCCGGCGAGCGCCTTGTCCGGCCCGACGCCGCGGATCTTGGCATCGAGCAGCGCGAGCGAATTATTCAAACGGTACATACCGTATTTGCCGAGCACACCCAAGAGGCCCATGCCGCCGCGCATCTTCACGCAACGCGTGCCGGCGCCTTGCGTGGCTTCGACCATCTCCGGCTGATAGCCTTGGCTGAGCAAACGCTTTTTGCCCTCTTCGCCGCTGTAGCGCGTGGAAATAGCGACGAGCGCTTTGGCAATATTGTCAAACGCATCTTCCCAGGAAATTTGTACAAACTCATCATCACCGCGACTGTCGAATTTATATTTCGATTTTAATTCCGGCGTGAGCGCGGGAAATCCGGCATCGGCCCAGGCTTTCCAGCCTTTGCGTACGATGGGATGCTTCAAACGATACGGCCCGTAAATGACGCGATGAAACGTGTAGCCCTTGGCGCACTGGCGCGGGTTCCAATTGTTGGTCGCGTGATTGCCGTAAATGTCGCTGTAGTTTTGATAATCATAGGTCGCGCCCAGCCGCGTGACAATGCCGTTGCGCACATACGCGCGCACGCGGCAGGCATGCGTATCGTTTGGCGAGCACACCCAGTCGAACCACGAATCGTATTTGTACTGATCACGATAAATTTTTTCCCAATTGCGATCGATTTGGCCGGCGAGGGGATTTTGCTCCGGATCCGCCGTGGCGAGCAGATTGAGTGGCAGCCCCATGTTGAGAACGGTAGTTCCCGCGCCAACGCCCAGCCAGCGCAGAAAGGCGCGGCGGTTCATGGTGCCAAAGTCTTTGAAGTTTTGGTCGGACATAAGGCTTCTCCTCGTTGCTCCTACTCCTACTCATACTCGCATTCAAAACTGATAAAGGCGAGTAAGAGTACAAGTAGGAGTGAGAGAATGATAGGATTTACTTGGCTATGATTAGATCCTGCCAGATCGTCACCGACTTCTTCCCATCGCGATCGCCCGCGTGGCCGTTCCACACCGCAAACGCCACGCGCAACGTTTGGCCGGGAACAAAATCGAGCGTGCTGATCTTCGCGCTAGCGCTGCCGGCTTTGACGTTACCCACGCTGCCTTTGAACGCGCGGCGGAAAATGACGCGATATGTGCCGATGTCATAGGCGCCTTTGGCGGTCACGGTTTGATCTGGAAGCGGATGCGCCTTGAGCGTGCCGAAACCCTGCGCGTAGAGCGCTTCGGCGGCGCTTTCGCGCGTGGGATTGGAGACAATGTTGCCCGCGCCCCAGCCGGTGATGAACGTGGGATCGGATTCCATGGTTAGGGCATGCCGCGTCGGTTGCTCGAGCGCGGAGCGCATCAAATTTGGATAGGAGTCGATGCCGATGTTCGGATAAACTTTGTCGAGGTCTTGAAACGCTGCTTCCATATCCGCCTGCCGCTCGGCTTTCCACATCCAAATGTTGACGAAACGGCCTTTCTCACCCATGCCGAAAAACGGCGGATCGGGATCGAGTGTAAAGGCCACTGCCGCGGCGTCGCGAAAGTCCTGCACGCGCATCGCGGTTTTGTCGTTGGTATCATCGTACCACATCAAGCGCAGCGCCAGCTCTTTGCCATTGTGCAAGGCTTGCACCGTTAAGATTTCCGGGCGATCATTGCGCCACCACAGCGGCATCATGTGCAGGTTCACGCTCGGCGCATCGCGCCATACGCTCGCATCGGGGTGGTCGGGAATCTGCGCCACGCGCTTGGCTACAATCAAAAACTTTTTCATCTCGACACGCTCGCGCTGCTCGGGGCTCGACATCGACAGAATGAAATGCGTCAAGTCCCACGCGTCGGTACCATACGCCCAATCGCTCATCGGCATCGGCGTGCCGGGAAGTCCGGCAACGATGCGGCGATAGATTTCCTGTGGCTCGGGAATGCCTTTGAAGACACCGACGGTCAAATCACGTGGACGGGTGAGATAGCCCTCGCTGTCGAACTGTTCTTGTACGCCGTCGCCTTTGCCTTTCTCACCATGACAGGAGGCGCAAGCATCACGGAAAAATTCTTGCGCGCGTGTGGCTGCCTCGGCCGTGTACGGTGGCTCTGGCGGAACTTTGATGACACCGGTGCCGCCCTCACTCTCGGCGGTATTCGGTTGAATGGGATTTTGCGCAAAAGTTTTGATATAATGCACGAGTCCCCAGCGCGTCTCTTCCGGCAAATGCGCCCACGAGGGCATGGCCGAACCGGGAATGCCGCGCGAGATTGTCGTGTAAAGATCGACATCGGTGGGTTGCCTCTCCCATGTGGAAACGAGACGATACTGTGCGGCCACGAAATCTCGGGGCTTGGGATAGAGCAAGTATGCGGCCTCGCCCTGGCCGCGGCCATCGACGCCGTGGCATGGGGCGCATTCTTTGGTGTAGGTTTTCTTTCCGAGGGCGAGCAGTTCAGAGGAGGACGGAAGCATCCGGGAGGGGCGGAGGCGCGGCAGCGGGGAGGCGGCAGGTTCCCGGAAGGCCTGGGCGGAGCTGTCAGCCGGCCAGGCGCAGAGTTCCCACAGCAGCAACAGGACAATGAACTGGCGCAGAGGCATGGCGTATCCTTTCCCGCCGGAGGCAAGATCCCGGCGATGGAGGTGGAAAGAGGTAGTCGCCCGGCGACAAATAGTGGACTTTTTATCCTTTTTTGACGCTGGCGGAAATATAAGCCTCTTTTTTCCATAGTCAAGCACTTTTTCGGATTTTTTTATCTTATTTATTGCCAATGCCGTTCAGATGTGTTATATTGCGCATGTCAGGCCTGCGAAAGCCGCGATATTCCCCAACTGGAAGAATTCAACCAAGGAGATGCTCTCATGCCTGTTCTATTCAGCCGTGCCTGTGAATATGCCCTACGAGCATTGTTTGAAATGGCACGCCAGGAGGAGCAGGAATCGTGGACCGTTCAGGATCTGGCGCAGCGCACGCACACGCCGGCTCCCTTTCTGGCCAAGACGTTTCAATCTCTGGTGAAGGGTGACATCCTGACCTCCACCAAGGGGCGGAGCGGCGGCTTTGCGTTTGCGCGACCGCCCGCCCAAATCAGACTGATGGATGTCGTGGATCTCATTGACGGCCCGGCGCTGGTGGAGAACTGCGCACTTGGCTTGCCCGCCTGCGGCGATTGCAATCCATGCCCTTTCCATGATCATTGGAAGGAGATCCGTTCCGCCATCGTCAACACTCTTCGGAGCGAGACTCTCGCCAGCAGTTCCCTGATGAAGAAATCCGGTACGCGGCCAGGCAGAAAGCCCGCCAAAACACGGCTTGCACTTTCCAAATCGCGCATTTCGCCATAACTGCAGTCTTCGCAGTTCTGCGAAAATTTACCGGCACAATTTGCAGGATTGCAAAAAGGGCGCCTGCCTCACGCCCGGGCGGTGATAAGCCGTCCTGTAAAAACAAGATATAAAAGTCTTGTTTTCTGGCGCAACATTTGTACGACCCAGTATAACCAAAAATCGGATATTTATGTCTGAAAAATACGCCGTCACGCTTCCCGGTCTGGCTTTTTGGCAGGAACAGGTGCCGTGCCAGATCGGCTGCCCGATTCACACCGATGCCGGGCGCTATGTTCAGCTTATCGCCGAACAACGCTACCGCGAGGCCTATCTCACCGCGCGCTCGCCCAATCCTTTTGCCAGCATTTGCGGCCGCGTGTGCGCCGCGCCCTGTGAAGACCGCTGCCGTCGTGGCAGGATCGACGCCCCGGTGAGCATTCGCGCCCTCAAACGTTTTGTCACGGAAAAGTTCGGCGTCGAGTCGCTTGCGCCGGATACCCAGGACGACTTGTTCGCAGGCGGTGCAGAGGCCGGCAATAAATGGCGCTGGCATCTGCCGGTGCAGATTCAGACACGCAAGCAGGTCGCGCCGAACAAAAAAGTTGCGGTCATCGGCTCCGGTCCCGCCGGTCTGGCCTGCGCACATGATCTGGCGATGATGGGCTATCGTGTCACCATCTTTGAAGCCACCGCGCAGGCGGGTGGCATGCTGCGGCATGGCATCCCCGAGTATCGCCTCTCGCGCAGCCTGATCGACAAGGAGATCGAAAAGATCAGAAGCCTGGGTGCGGAGATCCGTTACAATACGCCGCTCAACGAGCAATTCGGCATTGCCGAGCTGAAGCAACAGGGCTACGAAGCCGTTTTTCTGTCCGTCGGAACACAAAGAGGCCGTGACCTCAACATTGAAGGCGTGCATCTCGACGGGGTGATCAAAGCCATCGACTACCTCATCAACATCAACAACGGCTATCGCATCAATCTCGGCAGGCGGGTGCTGGTTATTGGCGGCGGTTTTGTGGCCTTCGATGCGGCGCGCATGGCCTTGCGCAGCGAGCCGGAGGCCGGGCTGGAGTCCATCCATACCGCGGTGGATGCGGCACGCACCGCCATGCGGTCTGGCGCCACAGAAGTGCACATTGCCAGTCTGGAATCATTTGCCGAGATGCCCGTATTGCGCACCGCGCAAGGGCACGAAGAATTCGAAGAAGCGCAACGCGAAGGCATCATCTTTCATCCGCAGCGCGGGCCCAAACGCTTCCTTGGCGAGAACGGCAAAGTCACAGCGGTGGAGTTCATCGGTGTCAAGCGGACCTATGACGAAAACGGACGTTTCGATCCGCAATATGACCCTACTCGCTCCGAAATTTTCGCGACCGATTCGGTCATTCTCGCCATCGGCCAGCAGGCCGATCTGTCCTTTCTTAAACCTTCTGATGGCATCGCGCTGACCCCGGGAAACTTCATCAAGGTCGATCCTCAGACTCTGGCCACCACGGCAGCAGGTGTCTATGCCGGCGGTGACGTGGCCTTCGGGCCGCGCAACATTATCGACGCCATTGCCAACGGCAAGCGCGCCGCGCTGTCGATCGATGAATACCTACGCGGCGTCCGGCTCACGACTTTCTACCACCTCTCCATTGAAAAGATTCCGACCCGGCGTTTCACCCGTCCGGAGAATTTTGAACAGCACCGCCGGGAAGCACCGCCCACCATTGACCTGCAGCGCCGCACCGGGATTTCCGAAGTCGAAACCGGCTACAACGAGGAGCAGGCACGGCGTCAGGCGGAGCGCTGCCTGGCCTGCCACATTCAGACGATCTACGATGCCAAGAAATGTGTCTTGTGCAACCGCTGCGTCGACATCTGTCCGGAATATTGCCTGAAACTCGTGCCATTCGAACAACTCGATCTCGACCCGGAAACCCGGTCCACGTTGCTCGAACACTACCAGCTTGATCCCTTTCAGCCGGTGGCAGCCATGCTGAAAGACGACGAGACCTGTATTCGCTGCGGTTTGTGTGCCATTCGCTGCCCCACCGACGCCATGACGATGGAAGTGTTCTACTACGAGGAAAAAGAGGCTGCTTGAGACCGGCGCCCGCGATTGACGCGTGCGCTGGCGGCCGCGCGCCCGCAAAGTTGGAATGAGGAAGGTGTGGAGTAAGAGTAAGCGTAAGAGTAAGAGTTGGAGTAAAAAAGTAGAAGTGCAACCCAACGGCATCAATCACTTTTGGTGATATCTACTTCTCTCTGAGGCGTGATGATATGAAGCTCTTGCAGAAGAAAAAATCACCCCCCACGGCAGCCGGGCATGGTCAGCCGGAGACGCGGCGTGCCTTTCTGCAGAAACTCGGGTTGGGCAGCATGCTGGCGGGCCTGGCGGGTTTTGGCTGGCAGTCCTTTCGTGCGCTTATTCCCAATGTCTTGTATGAGCCGCCGCAGAAGCTCAAGATCGGCTTGCCTGCCCAGCTTGCCGAGGGTGTGACTTTTTTCGAAGACGAACGGCTGTACGTGTTCAAGGAGGGGAGGACGTTTTATGCCATCTCGGCGGCGTGCACACACCTCGGCTGCACGGTGAAATATACCAGGCTGAATCAGCCCAAGCAGGTGGAAATCGGCGGTGAGAAGAAAACCGTGCCATTTGAGTTTCACTGCCCCTGCCACGGTTCAAAGTTCTATGCCGAGGGTACGAACTACGCCGGGCCGGCACCGCGGCCCTTGCAGTGGTACAAGCTGGAAGTTTCACCGGATGACGGCCAGCTCGTGGTCGATATGGGCAGTGAAGTCGGGCAGAATTTCCGGCTGACCGTATGAGCGGACGGTCGTGGCAACGCCCTCCGATGCCACAGGCCTGCTGACAATGGGAAGGCAGAAACAAGAGAGTCATTTGCGGGTGTTTCTTCGCGCTGCCCCCCTTCGGAAACAGGCCATGGCATCGGCAGCAAAGGTCTCACCACGACAGGTGAGGGTTTTTCAGAATTTTACCGGAAACAATCGCGCAGGCGACCCCTGCGCGGCGGCGACAAACGAGGGAGTCACCAATGCCCGTTATCGATTCAACGAGAAAACTTTACGATAAACTGACCTGGACGTGGCGGCCGGCCAGTGAGAAGGAAGCCGGTGATGCCATCGTCAAGAACCTGCTGCTGCACTGGTTTCCCAACAAGATCAGCAAGGCCAGCCTGTCGTGGCGCTACTCCCTGTGGCTCGGCACGATCTCCTTCGTGCTGTTCATGATCCTCGTCTTCACCGGGGTGGTGTTGATGTTTCTCTATGTGCCCTCGGTGGAACGTGCTTATGACTCGGTCAAGGACATCGAATTCGTCGTTGCCTTCGGCTGGATGCTGCGCGGCATGCACCGCATGGCGGCACATCTGATGGTGGCGGCCGTGTTTCTCCACATGGTGCGCGTCTTTGTTACCGGCGCCTACAAGAACGGCAGCGCGGTCGGCGCCAACCGGCCGTTGAACTGGATCATCGGGCTGGTGCTGCTGCTGCTCACGCTGTTGCTGTCTTTCACCGGCTATCTTTTGCCCTGGGATCAACTGGCGTACTGGGCCATCACCGTCGGCACCAACATCGCACGCTCCGCGCCGCTGGTGGGTGAAGCGGTGCGCTTCTTTTTGCTGGGCGGCAACACCATTGAACAAGGCACGCTGATCCGCTTCTACGTGCTGCACGTTTTCTTCCTGCCCATGCTGGTGCTGCTGCTGTTTTCCTATCACATGTGGCGGGTGCGCAAGGATGGCGGTCTGGCGGTGACGGAACGCGAAGCCCGGCAACAAACTCCGGAGAAGATTGCACCGGTCAAATCCAAAACCTACTCTCTGCTCGGCCTCACCAACGGCACCACGGTGCACGTGCAGAACACGATGGTGGACGAGGAAAAGAACACCGTCCCCTCCGCGCCGCATCTGCTGCGGCGTATTTGGCTGGTGACGCTGCTGACCTTCGCCGTGACCTTCGTCTTGACGATCATTTTCCGTGCACCGCTGGAAGCACCCGCCAACCCTGCCGTCACACCCAACCCGGCGAAAGCACCGTGGTATTTCCTCTGGCTGCAGGAGATCGTCACACTCACCACCGTCCGGATCGGCTCCTTCACCATCAACGGTGCGCTGATTGGCGGCATCCTGCTCCCGGGCCTTCTGCTGGTGTTGGCGGTGTGGTGGCCCTATCGCGATCGGTCGGGTCTCAGCAGTGTGGGCGTGTGGTTTGCGAAGGAACGCAGCCGGCAAAACTTCATTTTCCTGGCGATCTGTGCCTTGATCATCGTGTTCATCATCATCGGCACGTTTCTGCGCGGGCCGTACTGGAATTTCTACTGGCCATGGGAAGCGTGGCCGGAGATGCCGGTGAAGTTCTAACTAAAAGGTTTGTCGTGCCCCCTTGGGGTGCCGGAAGTAGATGCTTGAAAAATGCCCGGCCCACGCAGAAACCCCGCGTGGCGTGCAAGCGGTTCAAACGCAAAGCCATAACCACGAACCTCGTACCCCGGAAAAGGCTGCTGCAAAAGCGGGAACGTTATGGATCACAAGACCATCAATGACAAACTCACCTTTGTAAACACCGACCGGCTCTTGTTGGGCTTGCTCGGTATGGTGGTGCTGTTGCTCACCGCGTTCATCTTTTACCGGTACTACACACCGGAGTGGCGGCGGTATCAGTCGGAGTTCCGCGAGCTGGTGGCGGAGAAGCTCGGGCCGGAGCGCGCCGCGCTGGCACCCACCGGCCTGCAACAAATCTACGTCAAAGAGCTTGACCGGGCCGATCGCTGCCTTACCTGCCATCTCGGCGTCGAATGGAAGGGGTTGGAAAACGCACCGCAGCCGTTTCGGACTCATCCCGCGGAGATTTTGCAACAGCATCCTCTCGCCAGGTACGGTTGCACCATCTGTCATGGCGGGCAGGGCTATGCCACCGATAAGCAGGCGGCACACGGCCTGGTTGCGCACTGGGAGGAGCCCGTGCTCGGCCGGGAATTGGGAGAATTCTACGTGATGAGTGACAGAAAGGCGTTGTTGCAGATGAACTGCAACGCCTGTCATCGCTATGACCGGGAGACCAGGGGCGCGGACTATATCAACCGCGCCAAGCAATTGGTGAATGAGAAAGGCTGCCGCGCCTGCCACGTCATCAATGGCCGCGGCGGCACGGTGGGGCCGGATTTGACCTGGGTGGGTGACAAATCGCCGGAACAATACAACTATGAACGCATCAAAGGCTTTCACTCGGCGTTCACCTGGCACGTGGCGCATTTCAAGAATCCCAAAGAGCTGGTGCCGGAAACCGTGATGCCGAATTTCAACTTTTCCAGCATGGACGCCCAGGCCCTGGCGATGCTGGTGATGAGCTGGAAGAAAGTGGATCTGCCGCTGGCGTATCTGCCCAATCACAACGTGCGTGACATTCCCACTGCAGCGGAGATGGAGAAAGAAAAGCGCATGCGGGAAGGCCCGGGCGCATTTTTCGTGCAGAACAAGTGTTTTGTCTGCCATTCGGTGTCGACCCTGGAGATCGAAGCCGCGGCGCAAATCGGCCCGGATTTGGCGCTGGCGGTCGAGGATGTGCAGGCGCGCTTCGGGCGCACGCTCGATGATTTCTTCCTGCGGCCGAGCGGCACGATGGAAGTGGTGTTGTCCACCATGATTCCGCTGACCACGGCACAGCGCCAGGAGGCCATCCAAAAGATGCGTTACGCCTACGAGCTGAAGCAGCAACAACGTGCGACCACGAAATGATTGGTGTGGCAGACAGGTCATGGTTCTCTGTTTAACCCCAAAGGAGGAATTCTGATGCGAGGCAAGTTTTTTTTGATTGCCGGCCTGGCATTTCTGGCCGGCCTGGCTCTGCAGGCAGGCTGCGGCGGCGGTGGCGAGCAGAAGGGGCGTGCCGGCGCCCGCTCGGACGTGCAGCAGGCGGCGCTCAAATCCTATGTGGCACCCGGTGATCTGGACGAGTATTACATTTTCAAATCCGGCGGGCATTCCGGCCAGGTGTACGTTTATGGTATCCCCTCCATGCGTCACATTGCCACCATTCCGGTGTTTACGCCCTATCCCGCCACCGGTTATGGCTTCGACAAGGAGTCGAAGGAGATGCTCGGCGGGTTCACCTGGGGTGATGCCCACCATCCCGCGATCAGCGAGACCAATGGCGACTATGATGGCCGCTGGCTGTTCATTTCCGACAATGCCAACAACCGCATGGCGCGCATCGATCTGCGTGATTTCAAGACCAAGCAAATTCTCGGTCCGATTCCCAACGTCTCCGGCAACCATTGCTCCTCTTTCGTGACGGAAAACACCGAGTATGTGCTGGCCGGCTCGCGCTTCTCGATTCCCCTGCCCAAGGGCACCTACGAGAACGCGCAGGACTACGCCACGAAATTCAAAGGCGTGGTGGCCGGCATCGCCGTCGACAAAAACACCGGCGAGATGTCGCTCGGTTGGGAGGTGCTGATGCCGCCATTCAACTATGATCTGGGCGACGCCGGCAAGGGGCCCAGCGCGGAGTGGGGTTTCTGGACCTGCTACAACAGCGAACGCGCCACCGGCCTGACCGACAAGTTCGAAGTCAGCTCGGCGCAGAAGGATCGTGACTACGTCATCGCGGTGAATTGGCGGAATGCTGAAAAGGCCATTGCGGACGGCAAGTTCAAGATGATCGGCGGCGTGAAGGTGATCGATCCGAAAGAGGTGGCCGGCGTGGTCTATCTGCTGCCCGCGGCCAAATCACCGCACGGCGTGGATGTCAGCCCCGACGGCAGGTACATCATCGCCAGCGGCAAGCTGCAGAGCATCACCACGGTGTTCAATTATGAGAAGATGCTCACCGCGATTCAAAACAAGGATTTCACCGGTGAGGAAGATGGCATCCCGGTGTTGAACTATGACAGCGTCAAGGATGCCGAAGTCAACGTCGGCCTCGGCCCGCTGCACACCCAGTTCGACGACAAAGGTTTTGCCTACACCTCGCTGTTCGTTGAAAGTGCCATTGCCAAATGGCGGCTCGGCACCTGGGAGGTGGTGGACAAGATTCCGGTGTCGTACAACATCGGCCATCTCGCCGCCGCGGAAGGCGACACCAAAAGCCCGGATGGCAAGTATTTGGTGGCGCTCAACAAGCTGTCACACGGCCGGCATTTGAGCGTTGGACCGTCGCAGCCCGAGTCCTCACAATTGATTGACATCAGTGGCGAGAAGATGGCACTGCTCTACGATGCCTTCACCGAGCCGGAGCCCCACTACGCCCAGATCATCAAAGCGGACAAGTTGAATCCGATCGAAGTGTATCCCAGGGAGGAAAACAAGGATCCCCATGCGGTTTGGGACGTGAAGGATGCACGGGTGGTGCGCAACGGCAAAAATGTTGAAGTCTACATGGTCGCGGTGCGCTCCAGCATGACGCCCTGGCAGGTCGAGGTGAACAAGGGCGACAAGGTGACGATCTATCTCACCAACATCGAGCAAACCACCGACGAGTTGCACGGCTTCGGGCTGAATGAATACAACATCAACGTCGTGGTTGATCCCGGCGAGACCAAGACCATCGAGTTCGTGGCTGACAAGGCCGGCGTCTATCCGTTCTATTGCACCAATTTTTGCTCGGCGCTGCACCAGGAGATGCAGGGCTATTTGCTGGTGAAAGGCTGATGCACGGCGCGTCTCTGCGCTCTCGCTCCTGCTCCTGTTCATACTCACTCCAACTAATTTGAGAAACGAGCAAGATTAAAGGAAAGAGGAGTAGGAGAAAGAGTAGGAGTAGGAGTAAGAGTAAGAGTAGGAGTAAGAGTAAGAGTAAGAGCGGTGAGCAGGAGCGGGGAGCTGCAGCAGGTTTGCGCAACCAAGGAAAACCATGATGCAAAAGTACATCGACAAGCTGAATCGATTTCTGGAGATGCCGATCGATCTGCGCAGTCGCGGCGTGATTCTGGTGGGCGCCCTGCTGCTGCTGCCCACCTATTTTTTCCCGCTCTGGCGCATGACGCTCTATTCCAACCAGTTTCCCGAAGGTTTGGTTTTGAAAATCTACTCCTACAAACTGGCGGGCGGCCAGTCGGCCTATCGCGATGACCTGCGGGAGATCAACACGCTCAATCATTACATCGGCATGCGCGAGCTGCATGAGGACGACTTCACCGAGTTCAAATGGATTCCGTTTGTGGTGGGCGGGGTGATGCTGCTGGCACTGCGCGTGGTGGTGTTGGGGAAAATGTCGAAGCTGGTCGACCTGTTCGTGCTCTTCTCCTATTTCGGCCTGTTTTCCCTGTGGAGTTTTTATCACAAACTCTTTCTCTACGGCCATCAGCTCGATCCCACCGCGGCGGTGAAGGTGGCGCCCTTCACGCCGCCCATCATCGGGCATCATACGCTGGCGAATTTCGAAGTCTACAGCCTGCCCGATGCCGGAACGTATTTCATGGTCTGTCTGCCGGTGCTGCTGCTGGCAGCCATGTGGTTGTCAAGGCAAAGCTGGCATAAAACGATGGTGAGATGAGAAATGAAGTTGCCGGCTCCCCTCATGCCCGGGGAACACGGTGCCTGGGCGGTGGTATTTGTGCCGCTGCTGGTGGGCGCCAGCCTGGCGGGAAGAGTGACATCCGCGGTGCTCTGGCTCGCGCTGGCGGTGCTGAGTGTGGTTCTCTGTTACGTTCCCGCGCAGATGATGCTGCGCGCCGCCTGCGGTGCCGCGCCGGACAGCAACAAAGCGGCGGCGCGTTTCTGGGGAACCGTCTACTTCACCGCCGGCGTGCTTTTTGTGCTGCCATTGCTGGTGCAGGGGAGATGGGCGCTGCTGGAAATCGGCGGCCTGGCCATTCTGCTTTTTCTGGCGAATTTTTTCCTCACGCGCCGCCGCGGCAAGACCATAATCAGCGATCTGCTCGCCACGCTGGGTTTGACGTTGAGCGCTCCCAGCGGTTATTATGTCGTGACCGGCAGGCTTGACCTCACCGCCGCCTGGATTTGGCTGCTGAATTTTCTCTTCTTCGGCGGCGGCATGATCTACGTGCACATGAAACTGGCCGCCACGGCGACGAAAAAAGCGCATCTGAGCTTGCAGGAGAAACTCAGACTGGGTGGACTGAATCTCGCCTACCATGTTTTCGCGCTGGCAGTGGTGGCCGTGCTCGCCGTGAGCCACGGGACGACGCTGTTTGCCGTGATCGCTTTTGTACCAATGACCCTGCATGCGCTTTACGGGACACTCAAACTCTCCACCCGAGTGAACTTTCGCAGGCTGGGTCTGGTGCTGCTGTGGCAAGCGCTGCTGTTTGCCTTGTTGCTCGGCCGCAGCGCCCGGGCCGGCAGTGAGGGCAGCTCCGCCCCCAACCCGTCACCGCGCTTGCCTGCTGCCGGCGCAGCAGTCCTGCCAGCCGTCGGGGATTTGCCGGCGCGCATCGCAGCGGCGCGA